>NZ_QXIR01000028.1 GCF_003581585.1 Bacillus salacetis | reverse complement strand
ATGAAAGAGTACCCGAAGGGGTGCTCTTTTTTGTATAAAAAAATAAGGATTGCCGCAAGCGAGAGGGATTTACTCATTTTAAATGTCTAAATCAAAAATAGTAACCGAAAAGGAAATTGCCGAAAAATCGAATTGAAGTATAACTGCGAATTTTGAAGGTGAAGCATCTGGGTTGATGCATAACTTTTATTTTAGATGCAAAACTGGCTGAATTTGATGCATAACCATTCCGATTCGGTGCATCACATGAAAATTAAATTATTTTTAACTAAAACCCTTTTCATTATTTTTCCAACAAAACTAAATTCATATGTTTAAGGGACCCCTGCACCTGGGAAAACTTTTAAGGCAGATTAATGAATTGCATTGACAAGTTGTTCTGGTGTATAATCTTAGTCAAATATAGTCAAAGTCAAAAGAGGAGGAGGCCTGATGAGGAATATTTCCGATATCATAGAAAACTATCTTAAGAAGGTTTTTGAGTCAAGCGGCAATGAGATTGTCGAGATAAAGCGCAGCGAGATTGCTGACAAGTTTCAGTGTGTTCCCTCCCAGATCAACTATGTGATCAATACAAGATTTACGATTGAAAGAGGTTATATGGTAGAAAGCAAGAGGGGCGGAGGGGGATATATCCGTATCATGAAGGTGCAATCCCTTGATCACGCGCATCTTGTTGACCAGTTGATAGCGCTGGTGGATACCAGGGTTTCACAGAGTACAGCAGAAGATCTTGTATATAGATTGGTTGAAGAAGAGGTAATTTCGTTAAGGGAAGCGAAGATAATGATAAGTGTCATGGATCGCTCGGTGCTTTATATCGATTTGCCCGATAGAGATGAATTGAGGGCAAGGATGCTGAAAGCGATGCTGATTACATTAAAATATAAATAGGAGGGGTGAGTTGAATTGATTTGCCAGGAGTGTAATGAAAGGCCTGCCACTCTCCATTTTACAAAGATAGTCAACGGGGAAAAGACGGAAGTCCATTTGTGTGAAAGATGTGCTAAGGAAAAAGGGGAAATGTTCATGTTTGACGGCTCTCCTTCCTTTTCTGTCAACAGTCTTCTTTCCGGCCTTTTGAATCTGAGTCCTGCCATGAAACAGCAGGAGGAACAGGTGCACCGGCAGGAAGCTCTGCAATGTGAGAAATGTAAGATGACATTTCAACAGTTTATAAATGTCGGAAGGTTTGGCTGTGCAAATTGTTATGAAACATTTAAAGATGAGTTGACACCGATTCTCAGGAGGGTCCACAGCGGAAATGTGGAGCATCATGGAAAAGTTCCTCAGCGGATGGGCGGTACGATCCATTTAAAGAAAAAGCTTACAGGCTTAAGAGGGCAGCTGCAGCAGCTGATCCAAGATGAAGAATTTGAACAAGCAGCAGGAGTGAGAGATGAAATCCGCTCCCTTGAAAAGGAAATCCAACAAGAGGGAGGCGGCCGGTAATGTCATTGGAGAGATTTTTAAGCCAGGCTTCAAGCTCTTGGATGAGCGAGGATGGACCTAACTCGGACATCGTGTTAAGCACCCGGATCCGTCTTGCGCGCAATTTGAATCAATACCTGTTTCCAACTCTCTTTTCACCGGAGGAAGCGAATATGATCCTTGAAAAGGTCGAGGGTTGTATTGGGGATGAGGCAGGGGAGCATGGAAATCTGGAGTTCTTAAAGATGTCAGAAATGCAGCCGCTCCAAAAGCGGGTCCTGATGGAAAAGCATCTGGTCAGTCCGAACCTCACGGATGAGTCAGGCTATGGAGCTGTTGCTCTTTCTGAAAAAGAGGATATCAGCATCATGGTGAATGAAGAAGATCATATACGCATCCAGTGCCTATTCCCTGGATTGCAGCTGCATGAAGCTTTGGAGAAAGCGGATGATATCGATGACTGGCTGGAAAGCAAGCTTGATTTCGCTTTCCATGAAAAAAACGGTTATCTTACTTCCTGCCCGACCAATGTCGGCACGGGGATGAGGGCATCTGTCATGATGCACCTCCCTGCGCTTATCATTACCCAGCAGATGAACCGGATCATTCCTGCCATCAACCAATTAGGGCTTGTGGTTAGAGGGATTTACGGTGAAGGCAGCGAAGCATTAGGTAATATCTTTCAAATTTCCAATCAGATCACCCTCGGGAAGTCGGAGGAAGACATCGTGGAGGACCTGAACGGGGTCGTGAAGCAGATTATTGCTCAAGAACAATCAGCCAGGGAAGCATTAGTGAAAACTTCAAACATACAATTAGAAGATAGAGTGTTCCGTTCCCTTGGTGTTTTGGAGAACTGCAGGGTAATTGAGTCGAAAGAGGCAGCTAAATGTTTGTCGGATGTGAGATTGGGGATTGATTTGGGGTATATAGAGAATATATCCCGCAATATTTTAAATGAATTAATGATTCTTACCCAGCCAGGGTTTTTACAGCAATATTCAGGAGGACCGCTCCACCCTGACGAAAGGGACATAAGAAGAGCGGCATTTATTCGGGAACGACTTAAACTTGAGAATAGAAGCAGTTAGGAGGAGACGAATATGATGTTTGGCAGATTTACAGAAAGAGCCCAGAAGGTATTGGCTTTGGCACAGGAAGAGGCAATCCGTTTATCCCACAGCAACATCGGAACAGAACACATACTGCTGGGACTGGTCCGTGAAGGTGAGGGCATTGCTGCAAAAGGATTGACAGCCTTGGGGCTGAGCCCGGAAAAAATCCAGAAAGAAGTGGAGAGCCTGATCGGGAAAGGCAAGGAGAGCTCCCAGACGATCCACTACACACCAAGAGCAAAGAAGGTTATTGAACTGTCCATGGATGAAGCCAGAAAACTAGGTCATTCCTATGTAGGGACTGAGCATATCCTTCTTGGACTGATCAGAGAAGGAGAAGGCGTTGCTGCCCGTGTATTGAACAATCTCGGGGTGAGCTTGAATAAAGCCAGACAGCAGGTGCTTCAGCTGCTTGGAAGCAATGAATCGAACGGCCACCAGGGCGGAACAAGCACCAATGCCAACACGCCGACGCTTGACAGCCTGGCAAGAGATTTGACAGCCATTGCAAGGGAAGACAGCCTTGATCCTGTCATCGGAAGAAGCAAAGAGATTCAGCGCGTCATCGAGGTTCTCAGCAGAAGAACAAAGAATAATCCGGTATTGATCGGTGAACCAGGTGTAGGTAAAACTGCGATAGCTGAAGGCCTTGCCCAGCAGATCGTCAATAACGAAGTACCTGAAATCCTTCGGGACAAACGCGTCATGACACTGGATATGGGTACAGTTGTTGCCGGTACTAAATACCGCGGTGAATTTGAAGACCGCCTCAAAAAGGTCATGGATGAAATCCGCCAGGCGGGTAATATCATACTTTTCATCGATGAACTTCATACATTGATCGGAGCAGGGGGAGCGGAAGGTGCCATCGATGCATCGAATATCCTCAAACCATCATTAGCCCGAGGAGAATTGCAATGTATCGGTGCGACGACCCTTGATGAATACCGAAAATATATCGAAAAAGATGCGGCATTGGAAAGAAGGTTCCAGCCAATCCAAGTGGATGAGCCGACTGCCGAAGAGTCCGTACAGATCCTGAAAGGTTTGCGTGACCGTTATGAAGCCCACCATCGAGTATCCATCACAGATGAGGCAATCGAGGCAGCCGTCAAGCTTTCAGACCGTTATATTTCAGACCGTTTCCTTCCGGATAAGGCGATTGATCTCATTGATGAGTCCGGGTCGAAGGTAAGATTGCGTTCATATACAACTCCTCCTAATCTCAAGGAGCTTGAAGTGAAGCTTGAAGAGATCAGAAAAGAGAAAGATGCTGCAGTCCAAAGCCAGGAATTCGAAAAAGCGGCTTCCTTGCGGGATACAGAACAGCGTTTAAGAGAAGAGCTTGAAGATACAAAGAAATCCTGGAAAGAGAAGCAGGGGCAGGAAAATACTGAAGTCACAGTCGAGGATATTGCCAAGGTTGTATCCAGCTGGACCGGGATACCTGTCAGCAAGCTTGCACAGACAGAAACGGATAAGCTCCTCAAGCTTGAAGAAATCCTCCACTCCCGTGTGATTGGCCAGGATGAAGCAGTTAAAGCTGTATCGAAAGCTGTAAGAAGAGCGAGAGCAGGCTTGAAAGATCCGAAGAGACCGATTGGTTCTTTCGTTTTCCTTGGGCCTACAGGTGTCGGTAAGACGGAATTGGCCAGAGCCCTGGCAGAATCCATGTTCGGCGATGAGGAATCGATGATCCGGATTGATATGTCCGAGTACATGGAAAAGCATTCGACTTCCCGCCTTGTCGGTTCACCTCCAGGCTATGTAGGATATGAGGAAGGCGGACAGCTTACCGAAAAGGTACGCCGCAAGCCATACTCGGTCATCCTGCTTGATGAGATTGAAAAAGCGCATCCAGATGTGTTCAATATCCTTCTTCAAGTGCTGGAAGACGGCCGTCTGACTGACAGCAAAGGACGTACAGTCGACTTCAGGAATACGGTCTTGATCATGACATCCAATGTCGGAGCAGAGTCCCTGAAGAAAAATAAATATGTCGGGTTCAACATCCAGGATGGTGAGCAGGATTACAAAGATATGAAAGGGAAAGTGATGGAGGAGCTGAAGAGGGCCTTCAGACCGGAATTCCTGAACCGTATCGATGAGATCATCGTCTTCCATTCTCTTGAAAAGGAACATTTGAAAGAAATCGTGACGTTGATGTCCGATCAATTGACGAATAGATTGAAAGAACAGGATATCTCACTTGCCCTTACAGATGCCGCCAAGGAGAAGATTGCAGATGAAGGCTTCGACCCTGAATACGGGGCGCGTCCGCTGCGCCGGGCAATCCAGAAACATATCGAGGACCGGTTATCGGAAGAACTTCTGAAAGGTACTGTCCTTACTGGCCAGCAAGTACTGATCGATGTAGAGGATAATGAATTCACAGTTAAAATGAAAGAAACGAGCAATACATCTTCCTAAGAAAAGATAAAGCAATCAAGAGCAGCCCAAGTCAGCCTTGCCAGGAAACTCCGCTGTCAGAGCGGGGTCTTCCCTCAAGGCTGCAGCTGTTCCTGCTTTGCCTTTTTGCTTTTTACATGTTGTTGTACAGGCAGGCATAAATGTGTAGCAATCTGCTACATTCTCCTTTCGCTACTGATAAATCATTGGTATTCAAGCCTTACTGCTTTTTACTTCCCCCGAATTTGCCCTCATTCTATAATAGAGTTCCAAACGTTTCCCTACAGAAGTATTTCAATAAAATATTTTACATAGATATAAAAGAGAGAGGTAATAAAGTTGGCTAAAAAGAAAACAAAATTTATGTGTCAGTCATGTGGGTATGAATCAGCAAAATGGATGGGCAGATGCCCCGGCTGCTCAGAGTGGAATAAGATGGTGGAAGAAGTCGAAATCACCGGAAAACAGCCAAGGGGCGCATTTAAGCATTCAATACAGGAAGGGCCTTCCAAAGCAGAAAAACTTATTTCGATTGAAACAAGGCAGGAACCAAGAGTGGAGACTGATTCACGGGAGTTGAACAGGGTGCTTGGCGGCGGCGTGGTTCCAGGTTCCCTTGTCCTGATCGGGGGAGATCCTGGTATCGGAAAATCGACTTTGCTGCTGCAGGTTTCATCTCAATTGGCAGAGGGTAAACACAAAGTTCTATATATATCCGGTGAGGAATCCATTAAACAGACTAAGCTCAGGGCGGACCGTTTGAAAATCAAGGCAGACGATCTTTATATATATGCGGAAACCAATTTGGAAGCAATACATGGAACGATCGAGGAATTGTCGCCTGAATTTGTGATTGTTGATTCCATCCAGACGATCTTCCATCCCGAAGTGACCTCTGCCCCGGGGAGCGTTTCGCAGGTTCGTGAATGTACGGCAGAGTTAATGCGGATTGCCAAAACAAAAGGAATTGCGATTTTCATAGTCGGGCATGTTACAAAAGAGGGTTCCATTGCAGGGCCGAGGCTGCTGGAACATATGGTTGATACAGTCCTTTACTTTGAAGGTGAAAGACATCATGCATACAGAATCCTCAGAGCGGTAAAAAACCGGTTTGGTTCGACGAATGAAATGGGAATCTTTGAAATGAAGGAACTTGGTCTTGAAGAAGTGGAAAATCCTTCAGAGATATTCCTTGAAGAAAGGTCGCAGGGAGCTGCCGGTTCCACTGTAGTTGCATCAATGGAAGGAACCAGGCCGGTACTTGTGGAGATCCAGGCGCTTGTCACTCCGACCAGCTTCAATAATCCAAGGAGGATGGCAACGGGGATTGACCACAGCAGGGTCTCCCTGATCATGGCTGTTCTTGAGAAAAGAGCCGGCTTCCTGCTTCAGCATCAGGATGCATACCTGAAAGTAGCCGGCGGAGTGAAGCTGGACGAACCGGCTATCGATCTTGCGGTAGCAGCTTCAATAGCTTCCAGCTTCAGGGACCAGTCCTCGGATCCCTTTGACTGCATCATCGGCGAGGTGGGGCTGACAGGGGAAATCCGCAGGGTGTCAAGAATTGAGCAGCGGGTGCAGGAAGCGGCCAAACTGGGATTCAAACGAGTCATTATTCCTGCTAATAATATCGGCGGGTGGAAAGCACCGAAGGGTATCGAAATTATCGGTGTGAAAAATATAAATGAAGCACTGAAGCAAATTTTAGGAGGATAATTACATGAGTGAGAAGAAGGTACAGGATAAGTCGATGTCCGATATCCTGCAATTCGTTGCCCCGGGCTCGCCGCTCCGGGAAGGTATCGACAATGTACTTAGAGCAAAAACCGGGGGACTTATCGTCATTGGCTACAATGAAAAAGTGAAATCGCTTGTGGATGGGGGCTTTCATATCAACAGTGTGTTTTCTCCCAGCTATCTTTATGAACTGGCGAAAATGGACGGTGCCATCATCCTGAACGACTCCGGAACTAAAATCATCCTGGCAAATGCGCAGCTGGCCCCCGATGCAACCGTACCTTCTTCTGAAACCGGCATGCGGCACCGGACTGCAGAACGTGTGGCCAAACAGACAAAATGCCTGGTGATCGCCATTTCCCAAAGAAGGAATGTCATCACCTTATATCAAGGAAACTTCAGGTATGCCCTTAAGGATATCTCCAATATCCTTACAAAAGCGAACCAGGCCATCCAGACCCTTGAAAAGTATAAAGTGGTGCTTGATCAAAGTATTTCAAATCTTTCTGTCCTGGAATTCGAAGAGCTGGTCACCTACAGCGACTTGCTCCAGGTCCTCCATCGGTTTGAAATGGTCCTTCGGATCAAGAATGAACTTCTCACTTATTTGAGTGAGCTTGGAACAGAAGGAAGGCTCATACGCCTTCAAATGAATGAACTCCTCTCAGACATTGAAGAGGAAGCCATGATGATCATAAGGGATTACTCCCATGCCCGCGACATCAAACCATTTGATGTCCTGCATAAATTCCAGGAGCTGGTTCATTCGGAGGTGCTGGATGATACCGTCCTTCTTAAGCTGCTTGGATATAATGGATATATCCATTTGGATGACGGGATCTGCCCGCGGGGTTACCGGGTGCTGAACAAAATTCCGAGGCTCCCGATCGTCATCATTGAAAATCTTGTGACGAACTTTGAGATTTTGCCGCACATCCTGAAGGCGGATGTAGAAGCATTGGATGATGTCGAAGGAATCGGGGAAGTCCGCGCCCGCAAAATCAAGCAAGGCTTAAAGCTCATAAGGGAGCAGACATTTGCGGACAGACAGCTATAGGTAATTTGTCATATTTATACTGTTGTGTTAGAATATGTATTTTTAAAATTGACACACCTATAATTAAGTGTTAGCCTTTTTTAAAAGGATGAGAGCACTTATTATTATTTTAATATATCAATAGCGTGTCAATTTGATTACATTCAAAAAATATTGCGATTTTATACGTTTCAAAAATAGGAATTTGTTTATAATGAGTAGGAGGAGGTGAGGGGATGTTAAAGAGAATCGTTCAAGCATGTTTCCTTATACTTGGGGGGACATTAGGAATTTTTCTTCTTCCCGATTTGCTTACATTAATCAATTTGTCAGATGAACCATTATTAAACAACCCTTATATAACTGCAATCTTAGGAGCTATTATTTTTTATATATTAACTTTCTGGGCAGTTAAGTACGTGGAAAACTTTGTGAAGTGGTTTGAAGATTCACTTGTGAAAGCACCAGTGACTGATATCCTGTTTGGGAGCCTTGGTTTAATTCTTGGGTTATTCGTCGCTTATCTCTTCGGAATCCCTTTTAATTCAATGGAAATCCCGATTGTCAATACAGTCGTGCCAATCTTGCTGACCCTGCTGCTTGGATACCTTGGGTTCCAGGTGGGATTCAAGAAAAGGGATGAACTGATAAACCTCTTCTCAATGGGCAACAAAACGAAAAAGAAAGGTGCGGAAGATGAGGTTGAAGCTCCTGAAAAGACGCTTAAAATCCTTGATACAAGTGTCATCATCGATGGACGCATAGCAGATATCTGCCAGACCGGTTTCCTTGAAGGCATCATCGTCATTCCACAATTTGTTCTGGAAGAACTCCAGCATATTGCCGATTCCTCGGATGTATTGAAGAGAAACAGGGGCAGGCGTGGACTTGACATACTGAACCGCATTCAAAAAGAACTTCCGATTGAAGTCCAGATCTATGAAGGGGACTTCGAGGAGATCCAGGAAGTCGACAGCAAGCTCGTGAAGCTGGCCAAGATTACAAATGGAATTGTCGTGACCAACGACTTCAACTTAAATAAAGTCTGCGATTTGCAAAGTGTGCAGGTCCTGAATATCAATGATTTAGCAAATGCAGTGAAACCTGTAGTCCTTCCCGGGGAAGAATTGCGTGTCCAGGTCATCAAGGATGGGAAAGAACAGAAGCAGGGCATTGCATACCTTGACGACGGCACAATGATCGTTGTTGAAGAAGGCAGAAATTATATCGGCAAAAGTATTGAAGTCCTTGTGACAAGTGTTCTTCAGACTTCGGCCGGCAGAATGATTTTTGCTAAGCCTAAACAATTGGAAAAAGCATTATAATTGTTAAACTAACAGCATGGTAAAAACCGGCGGTGGCGAATGGACTCTGAAAGGAGTTCTGTCACCGCCTTTTTATCAGTCTGAGGGAGATAGGAGTTTGCATATGAAATACCAGGTGATCATCCCGGCAGCAGGACAGGGGAAGCGAATGAAAGCCGGGAAAAATAAGCTGCTGCTCGAGCTTGACGGCCGTCCCATCCTTTTTCATACATTAGACGTATTTGAGAACGATCCTGAATGCGAAGGGATCATTCTTGCTATACACGAGGATGATAAAGAAACGCTTGAAAAGCTGGCTGAAAAGCATAAACTGTCAAAGATCAAGAGAATGGTAATTGGAGGTAAAGAGCGGCAGGATAGTGTATATAATGCATTGAAGTCCGTTCAGGACGCAGAGATGATCCTTGTGCATGATGGCGCACGGCCTTTCATCGCGCAATCCACCATTAAGGAACTGGTGAAGGGAGCTGAAACAAGAGGAGCAGCCATCGCAGCTGCGCCTGTCAAAGATACGATCAAGAAAGCGGCAGGCGGCATTGTCCAGGAAACCATCGAACGGTCAAGCTTATGGCAGGTGCAGACCCCGCAGGCTTTTCGGATCGGACTTCTCACGGAAGCCCACCAGAGAGCTGAACGGGAAGGCTTCACAGGTACTGATGATGCCTCGCTTGTGGAGCGTCTGGGTGAGGAAGTCGGAATTGTTGAGAGTGACTATGATAATATTAAGATAACAACGCCGGAGGATTTATACTTTGCAGAGGCGATCCTCGCAAAGAGAAGGCAAATATAGTGCTGAAAGGAAGTATGATCATGTTCAGGATCGGACAAGGATTTGATGTTCATCAATTGACGGAAGGGAGGCCGTTGATCATCGGGGGGATCACCATTCCTTATGAAAAGGGCCTGCTTGGCCACTCTGATGCAGATGTGCTTTTACATACCATTGCGGACGCTTGTTTAGGAGCGATAGCTGCAGGCGATATCGGGAAGCATTTCCCTGATACCGACCCGGAATTCAAGGACGCAGACTCAGGAAAGCTGTTGAGTCATGTTTGGAATCTGGTAAAAGAGGAAGGCTATGAACTGGCGAATATCGATTGCACCATCATTGCACAAATGCCAAAAATGGCCCCTTATATCTCCCAAATGAGAGAAAGAATCGCGGAACTGCTTGAAGCAGACATTTCACAGGTGAATGTAAAAGCAACCACATCTGAAAAACTGGGCTTCACCGGGCGCGGGGAAGGAATCGCAGCGCAGGCAGCCGTGTTGGTTGTTAAGAAATCTAACTAATTACAATGAGACAGTAGTGATAGGTATAACAGGACTAGGTTATATTACGATCTGTCAAGATAATCCCCTATCCAAATAATATAAGATTTCTATAATGCTCCTGCTTTAAAGATTCAAATCTGTATTGTTTACGCTGGTGAATGGAGCGGAAGGTGTGCAACTCCTGCTGGATTAGCGGGACTCATCCAGCTCCAGCGGCCGCTTCCATTTTTGAAAGGTGAGACCACGCAAGCGCAGTTGAAGAGGCTCACCGCCCGCACCGCGGAGTTGAACACCTGAAGCGGAAATCACCAACTTTTTTAAAAAAGGCATCTTCAGAACGACAATATAGCTTTATTCATGCACCCAACGGTGATAAAATATTGCAGAGATACTGAGAATCGAGGAGGAAAAGACTCATGACAAACGAAATCAGAGTGCGTTATGCTCCAAGTCCGACTGGACATTTACATATCGGCAATGCCAGAACAGCGCTTTTTAACTACCTTTATGCCCGCAGCACCGGCGGGAAATTCATTATCAGGGTGGAAGACACAGACGAGAAAAGAAATATTGAAGGCGGCGAAGAAAGCCAGCTGAAATATTTGCAATGGCTAGGCATCGACTGGGATGAAAGTGTTGATAAAGGCGGCGAGTATGGACCATACCGCCAATCAGAAAGAAATCATATTTACAGCAAGTACTACCAGGAGCTTTTAGATAAAGGCCTTGCTTACAAATGCTACTGTACTGAAGAGGAACTTGAAGCTGAGCGTGAAGCACAGCAGGCGAGAGGCGAAATGCCGAGATATTCCGGGAAGTGTGCGAACCTTTCCAAGGAAGAGCAGGAGAAGCTCGCAGCTGAAGGCCGCCAGCCGAGCATCCGCTTTAAGGTGCCGGCAGGCAAAGTGTATAAATTCGATGACATCGTGAAGGATGATGTTTCTTTTGAATCTGATGGGATCGGCGATTTTGTAATCGTAAAGAAAAATGGAATTCCTACCTACAACTTTGCTGTGGCGGTCGATGATTATCTAATGAAAATCACCCATGTCCTCCGGGGAGATGACCATATCTCCAACACTCCGAAGCAGCTGATGATTTTTGAAGCATTTGGATGGGAAGCACCGGTATACGGACACATGACATTGATCGTAAACGAGAACCGCAAAAAGCTCAGCAAGCGTGACGAAACCATCATTCAGTTCATCGAGCAGTACGAAGAGCTTGGATACCTGCCTGAAGCATTATTCAATTTCATCGCCTTACTGGGCTGGTCTCCAAAAGGGGAAGAGGAGCTGTTCAGCAAAGAGCAGTTCATAGACATCTTTGACCCTGAACGCTTATCTAAATCACCGGCAGTATTCGATAAGCAGAAGCTTCTCTGGGTCAACAACCAGTATATGAAAAACCTTGATCTTGAAGAGGTTGCTTCATTGGCGCTTCCGCATTTGGTGAAGGCCGGTAAAGTCAGCGAAAATCCTTCAGAAGAAGAAAGAGAGTGGGCAATGAAATTGATTGCCCTGTACCAGGAGCAAATGAGCTTTGGTGCAGAAATCGTTGAGCTTTCAGAAATGTTCTTCAAGAAGGATATCGAGTATGAAGAAGAAGCAAAAGAAGTCCTTGCTGAAGAGCAGGTGCCGGAAGTTTTAAGAGCTTTTGTTCAGGAAATCGATCAGCTTGAAGAGTATGAAGCGGCAGGAATCAAAAAATCAATCAAAGCTGTCCAAAAGTCCACGGGACATAAAGGGAAGAAGCTTTTCATGCCGATCCGCGCAGCAGTTACCGGCCAAACACATGGACCTGAGCTTCCGAATGCAATCGAGCTTTTAGGGAAAGATAAAGTAAAACATCGGATTGAGAGTCTTTTGGGTTAACATTTGCGCGAGATTGTAATATATTAAAAGTATTAAAAACGAATAAGCAAAAGTGTTGAAGAGGAGAAGTAATGAAGCGAAGCTTTTCAGAGAGAACCATCACCGGCTGAAAGTGGTTTAAGCCTCTCGTTTCTTGAAATGCACCTCGGAGTCCTTTATTGAAAATAGTATGTAAAGGCGGTTTCCTTCCGTTACTGGGGATTGAAGTTGGGGAAAAACGATTATTGTTTTGCCCAAACAGAGTGGAACCGCGCCTAAAGCGTCTCTGTCTATGGACAGAGGCGTTTTTTTGTTTTTGAAAAAGTATAGTTGATTTTCGCTCCAGGTGTGCGACTCCGCGGGGCGGGCGTTGAACTAAAAAGCGGAAGCAGCCGTTTAGCACCGTACAGATTGGAGGACTCTCAGATGTGATAAAGGAAACACAACGAACTAAGTGAGTTGAGGTTACTTATCGCAAGAAGAGAGACCGAAATCTGCTAGGTGCTGGCTGCTGGAACTGGATGAGTCCCGCTAGTCCCGCAGGAGATCGCACACCTTCGCTCCAATCAACTTACGTAATAACACGCATACCTCTTTCAAGAAAATTGTTTTTATTTAGGAAAGTCTTTAATAACAGCTAAAAAATTACCTTCTAAGTAATTAATTTTGGAAATAGCCAGTTTATACTCCTGTTTTGAAAAAAGGGATAAAAGAAAGGAGGGAGATTCAATTGTTCAAGCATCTAAGAGAAGATATACAGACCGTATTCGATCAGGATCCGGCGGCCCGAAACGCCCTGGAGGTCATCTTGACTTATTCAGGACTGCATGCAATATGGGCCCACAGGCTGGCCCACGCATTTTATAAACGGAAATTTTACTTCATCGCGAGAGTGATCTCCCAGATAAGCCGCTTTTTTACCGGAGTGGAAATTCATCCGGGAGCTGTGATCGGCAGCCGCTTCTTCATCGATCATGGGATGGGTGTCGTCATCGGCGAGACCTGTGAGATCGGTGACAATGTAACCATCTTCCAAGGAGTCACCCTTGGCGGGACGGGGAAGGAAAAAGGCAAACGGCACCCGACCATCCAGGACAACGCCCTTGTGGCAACAGGTGCCAAAGTACTGGGTTCCATCATAGTTGGAGAAAATTCTAAGGTAGGTGCAGGTTCGGTGGTTCTGAAGGATGTGCCTCCAAATTCAACAGTGGTCGGCATTCCGGGCAGGGTCGTCATAAAGGACGGCGTGAAAGTAAAAGGGAAAGATTTCAATCATACCGATCTCCCGGATCCAGTGGCAGACCGGTGCAACGATCTGGAAAATCAGATACTTGTATTGAAAAAAATGCTCACAGAAGCGCAACAGAAAGGGGAATCCCGGCAAAATGGCCATTAAAATCTACAACACACTCACAAGGAAAAAAGAGGAATTCAAACCGCTTGAAGAAGGAAAGGTAAAGATGTACGTCTGCGGTCCGACGGTATACAATTATATCCATATAGGGAATGCCCGTCCGGCTATCGTCTTTGATACGGTCCGCCGTTATTTCGAATATCGAGGCTGGGATGTCAACTTTGTATCAAATTTCACGGATGTGGATGACAAGCTGATCAAGGCTGCAAACGAATTAGGCGAAGATGTGCCAACCATTGCCGAGCGCTTCATTGCTGCCTATCATGAAGACACGGGTGCCCTTGGATGCCAAAAAGCGGATGTCCATCCCCGGGTAACAGAAAACATGGACATCATCATTGATTTCATCCAGGCATTGATTGACAAAGGGTATGCTTATGAATCTAAAGGCGATGTCTATTACCGGACCAGAAAATTTGAAGGCTACGGAAAACTATCCCATCAATCCATTGATGAGTTGAAAGTCGGAGCCAGGATCGAGGCGGGAGACAAAAAGGAAGACCCGCTGGACTTCGTGCTATGGAAAGCAGCGAAAGAAGGAGAAATTTTCTGGGAAAGTCCTTGGGGCCAGGGTCGTCCGGGCTGGCATATCGAGTGCTCAGCCATGGCCAAGAAGTATCTTGGAGAAACGATCGACATCCATGCAGGCGGGCAGGACTTGGCTTTCCCCCATCACGAAAACGAAATTGCCCAGTCAGAGGCCTTGAATAACCAGACTTTTGCACGCTACTGGATGCACAATGGCTACATCAACATCGACAACGAAAAGATGTCCAAGTCACTTGGGAACTTTGTTCTTGTCCATGACATCATTAAAGAACAGGATCCGCAGGTCCTTAGGTTTTTCATGTTATCAGTCCATTACCGCCACCCGATCAACTACAATCTTGACCTGCTGGAGAATGCCAAGACAGGGCTTGACCGCCTGAAGACATCTTATGAAAACCTTAAGCACAGAAGGGATGCATCAGCGGGGCTGACTGATGATAATCAAGGATGGATGGACAAAATTTCTTCACTGAAAGAACAGTTCATCACTGAAATGGATGATGATTTTAATACAGCCAATGGTATTTCCGTTTTATTCGAGCTTTCCAGACAGGCAAACTATTACCTCATGGAAAAGAACACTTCAGCTGCTGTAATTGATGAATTCATGAAACATTTCCAGGAGTTCTTCGAAGTGCTGGGACTAAAGCTTGAAGAAACCGGTTTGCTTGATGAAGAGATTGAAGAAATGATCACCCAGCGAATCCAGGCAAGGAAAGATCGAAACTTCCAGCTTGCGGATGAACTGCGGGACAAGTTGAAAGATATGAATATAATACTTGAAGATACTGCTCAAGGAACTCGCTGGAAAAGAGGGTAATCATGTTATATCAGCAAAATGAAAAAATAGATGCAAAACAAATGAATGCCCTTGCTCTTGCCTATATGGGGGATGCCGTATATGAAACTTATGTACGGCAATTCCTGCTCCAGTCAGGCAGGGTGAAACCCAATCAGCTCCACCGGGCAGCCACTGGCTATGTTTCTGCCAAGGCGCAGGCAGCTGCACTCAAGGAAATAACGGATCTTGAAATACTTTCAGAAGAAGAGATGGCGGTCGTCCGGAGAGGGCGCAATGCCAAATCCGGGACCATCCCCAAGAACACCGACGTACAGACTTACCGGTACAGTACAGCTTTTGAAGCCTTGATTGGTTATTTGTTTTTACAAAACCGAAAAGACCGGCTGGAAGAACTGATACAGAAAACTCTGGAAAACAATAGGAACACTGAGAAAGGAGGATCATGATGGATAGTGAATTTATTGCAGGGAAGAACCCTGTCATAGAAGCATTGAAATCAGGCCGTGACATAAACAAAATCTGGATTGCCGAAGGATCACAAAAAGGGGCGATGACACAGATCACAAAGCTGGCTAAAGAAAAGAAAGTCCTGATCCAATTTGTGCCAAAGCAGAAGATTGAAGGAATGGTAAAGGAGAACCATCAAGGGGTTGTAGCATCCGTTGCAGCTTATCAATATGCAGAGATGGACGAGCTGTATGCGAGAGCAGAACAAAAGGGTGAAACACCATTCTTCCTGATGCTGGATGAACTTGAAGATCCTCATAATCTTGGGTCGATCATGAGGACGGCAGATGCATCAGGTGTTCATGGAATCATTATTCCGAAGAGAAGAGCGGTGGGACTTACAGCTACCGTCGCAAAAGCATCGACGGGAGCGATTGAACATATCCCTGTAGCGCGGGTCACCAACCTGGCCCAAACTATCGATGAGCTGAAGGATAGAGGCCTGTGGGTAGCGGGAACAGATGCGAAAGGTGCGGATGATTACCGAAGGCTGGATGGAACTTTGCCGATATGCCTTGTCATCGGCAGTGAAGGAAAAGGAATCGGCCGTTTAATAAGGGATAAATGTGATTTTCTTATTAAGATGCCTATGGTGGGACATGTGACATCATTGAATGCATCTGTCGCAGCCAGCATTCTGATGTATGAGGTATACCGCAAACGCCATCCTTTAGGGGAGTAGAAAATGAACATTCTACTCGTCGACGGCTACAACATAATCGGGGCCTGGCCGGAGCTTAGGGAATTGAAGAACAAAGACCTTGCTGCAGCCAGGGACCGCCTGGTGGAATGTATGGCTGAGTATCAGGGATACACCGGTTACAGGGTCATCGTTATCTTCGATGCCCATTATGTAACAGGGATTGAAAGAAAATACAAAAACTACAAAGTGGATGTGTTTTATACAAGAGAAAACGAGACGGCTGACGAAAGAATCGAGAAGCTGGCGATCGAGTTGAATAATATTAAAACACAAATCCATGTTGCTACCTCCGACTTCACGGAACAGTGGGCGATTTTCGGGCAGGGGGCGCTGAGAAAATCAGCGCGTGAACTTTTTAATGAGTGGCAGTCCATCCAGAAAAAAATTGAAAAGAATGTTAAAAAAACAGCGGAGAGAAAGCCTTCATCAAAGATCACCCTCACGGAAGAAGTGGCAGAAATTTTTGAAAAATGGCGCAGAGGAGAGCAATGACCTGTTGACGCTTACAAAAACAGTGCTGTATAATATTGTCTATCTATTGTTTGCGCGAGGAGGATGTGTGTGGACATTCACAGCAGCACAGGAGAACTGAAAGCTCTACTAGAGACGATGGACGACGAAGCCGTGATTGAAATGGTTCACCAGGGAGAAAGTGAAGCGCTGGATTTTCTTATTAAAAAATATCGGAATTTTGTGAGAGCGAAGGCGAGATCTTATTTTCTGATTGGTGCAGATAAGGAAGATATTGTACAGGAAGGCATGATCGGCCTGTACAAAGCCATACGTGACTATAAAGAGGACAAGCTGACTTCTTTCAAAGCATTTGCCGAACTGTGCATAACCAGGCAGATCATCACAGCAATCAAGACAGCGACACGCCAAAAGCATATCCCATTGAATTCTTATGTGTCATTGGACAAACCCATCTACGATGAAGAATCTGACAGGACTCTGCTGGATGTCATAACCGGGGCGAAAATCACGAATCCGGAAGAGCTGATCATCAACAGGGAAGAGTTTGACAGTATGGAAGATAAGATGGCAGAACTCCTGAGCGACCTGGAGAGGAAGGTCTTATCACTTTACCTTGACGGCCAATCCTATCAGGAGATTTCAGAAGAATTGAACCGCCATGTGAAATCGATAGACAATGCTCTGCAGAGGGTCAAACGCAAGCTCGAAAGGTATCTGGAAGTAAGGGAAATCACACTGTAGGACTTACGGGACTATATTGACACAAAAACACCGCCATGTTATTTTGGATAGGACTTAATTAGTATAAAACAGCAGGTGAAATTTATGAGCAGCAAGGTCGTTTTGGCTTGCAATGAATGTGGTTCCCGCAACTATACCGCTCCGAATGACAGAAGCGGCAAGAAGAATAGATTAGAGTTAAAGAAGTTTTGCAGTACATGCAATGCCCACACGCTCCATAAAGAAACAAAGTAGAATAGAAAGCGCCAGCGGCCGGACAGCGCCGAACAGATTGGGATCTCCTGCCCGGGATAAAGGAAACACGGCCAAGGAACTTGAGCCGGTGTTGACTTCCCGCAAAGGAAGAAGACCGAAATCTGCCAGGAGCCGGCTGCCGGGGCTTGAATAAGATTAACGCCCGGTGATATATACAAGTTGGAGGTAACAACAGATGTTCAAATTCTTTAGCAATGTCTCATCAGAGATGAAAAAGGTAAGCTGGCCGAAGCGCAAAGAGCTTACTCGTTATACAATCACTGTCATTTCCACTGTTATTTTTGTAGCCCTTTTCTTTACAGTCATCGACTTGGGGATTTCTGAACTTATCCGTCTTATTCCTGGCAGATAAAGCCTTTTGGTATTATACTGGTTTTTAACAATAATAGAGAAATACAGAATGCATTGTATATAGAGAGACAATTCATGGTATAATGACATTTAATAGCGCAAAACTTCTAGGAACCCGTTGAAAATCGGGTTTTTTCATTTGGGCCAAAAAATTATGATTATGTTTATTAGAGGAGGGACGGACATTAAGTCCTAACAAATGGAGAAGAACTGGTATGTTGTTCATACTTACTCAGGATATGAAAACAAAGTAAAAGCAAACCTGGAAAAACGAGTGGAATCAATGGGAATGCAAGATAAGATCTTCCGGGTGGTAGTTCCTGAAGAAGAAGAAACAGAGATCAAGAACGGAAAGAAGAAAGTTGTCAAAAAGAAAGTGTTCCCTGGATATGTGATCGTTGAAATCGTCATGACGGATGACTCTTGGTATGTTGTGCGGAATACTCCGGGAGTAACAGGGTTCGTGGGATCTACGGGTTCCGGTTCCAAACCTACACCGCTCCTTCCCGAAGAAGTGAACTCACTGCTTAAGCAGATGGGCATGGTTGAAAAGAGACTCGACGTCAACTTCGAACTAGGCGAGACTATCACAGTGACAGAGGGACCTTTTGCCAACTTCACTGGCCAGATCGAAGAAATCGATGCTGCAAAGGCAAAGGTGAAAGTATTGGTGAATATGTTCGGCCGCGAAACTCCGGTAGAGTTGGAGTTTACGCAGATTGATAAATTATAATCCAAAAGAACTTGAAATTCCATTTGGAAAGTGTTAATATTTCATAAGTCAGTCTGTTTCCGCGAGAGACTGCTGTACTACAAATTAAGTTCTTTATGTTTATAAAGACATTATTTAAATGAGTGGGAGGGCAATATCGGCCCTATTACCACATCACGGACTTTAAGGAGGTGTGTCTCGTGGCTAAAAAAGTAGTTAAAGTTGTTAAGTTGCAAATCCCTGCTGGTAAAGCTAATCCAGCGCCGCCGGTTGGTCCAGCACTTGGTCAGGCTGGTGTTAATATCATGGGATTCTGTAAGGAGTTTAATGCTCGCACAGCTGATCAAGCTGGCTTGATTATCCCTGTTGAAATTTCGGTATTTGAAGACCGTTCATTTACATTCATCACTAAAACTCCGCCTGCTGCAGTTTTACTTAAGAAAGCAGCTGGTATCGAGTCTGGTTCCGGTGAACCAAACCGTAACAAAGTTGCAACGGTTAAACGTGACAAAGTACGTGAAATCGCTGAAACGAAAATGCCTGACTTGAACGCTGCAAGCGTGGAAGCGGCTATGTTAATGGTTGAAGGTACTGCGCGCAGCATGGGTATTGTCATCGAAGACTAATCCCTGTTTAGTTGAATGTGCATGTTGGACGAGGTTGCGATGATGAAATTTCCGTTTCACTCGCAACCTTTATTCGTGGGAGGTTATTCCGCTAAAACCACAATCAAGGAGGAAATTAAAATGGCTAAAAAAGGTAAAAAGTATCTTGAAGCTCAAAAACTTGTAGACCGTTCTCAAGCTTACAATGTAGCAGAAGCGGTTGAACTTGTTAAGAAAACAAACTTCACTAAGTTTGATGCATCTGTAGAAGTGGCTTTCCGTCTTGGAGTAGACACTCGTAAAAACGACCAGCAAATCCGCGGAGCTGTTGTACTTCCGCACGGAACTGGTAAAACTCAAAAAGTTCTAGTATTCGCAAAAGGCGAAAAAGCAAAAGAAGCAGAAGCTGCTGGCGCTGACTTCGTTGGCGATGCAGATCTTATCGCGAAAATCAACCAAGGCTGGTTTGATTTCGATGTAATCGTTGCTACACCTGACATGATGGGTGAAGTTGGTAAACTTGGACGTGTGCTTGGACCAAAAGGTCTAATGCCAAACCCTAAAACAGGAACAGTAACATTCGATGTAGAAAAAGCGGTTAACGAAATCAAAGCTGGTAAAGTTGAATACCGTGCTGATAAAGCTGGTAACGTACATGTTCCAATCGGTAAAGTATCATTCGATACTGACAAGCTTGTTGAGAACTTCACTACAATGTACGATACAATGCTTAAAGCGAAACCGGCTGCTGCCAAAGGAACTTACGTGAAGAACGTAGCTGTTACTTCAACAATGGGTCCTGGAGTAAAAGTAGATCCTTCAACATTCACTGTAAAATAATTTAATTTTGATGTTGACTTAACAGAATGTATGTTATATACTTCATTCTGTTGTTAAAAAATATATAACATTTGTACCGTAGACAGCAGGGGCTGCCAAGCTTAATTTCCTGCCGAGGTAATTGCGATATGACGATTCTCAGGAATTCGTATGCAATGCCTTCATGTCTATCAACGATATGGAGGCATTTTTATTGTGATAGGCCGGTATGAATGTTCATCAGAAATCTACAGGAGGTGTAATGATGAGCAGCATTCTTGATCAAAAGAAACAAATCGTTGACGAAATCTCAGACAAGATGAAGAACAGTGTATCTACTATCATCGTGGATTACCGCGGTCTTGATGTATCTGAGGTTACTGAACTTCGTAAACAACTTCGTGAAGCTGGCATCGACTTCAAAGTATACAAAAATACAATGACACGTCGTGCGGCTGAAGCAGCTGGTTTCGAAGGATTAAATGAAGTGTTGACTGGACCGAACGCGATTGCGTTCAGTACAGAAGAGGTTGTGGCTCCAGCAAAGATTCTTAATAACTTTGCCAAAGACCATGAAGCTCTTGAAATCAAAGCGGGTATCATCGAAGGTACGGTAACTTCTGTTGAAGAAGTTAAGGCAATCGCTGAACTTCCATCTCGCGAAGGTCTTCTTTCCATGCTTCTCAGCGTGCTTCAAGCACCAATGCGCAACTTCGCGTTGGCTACAAAGGCAGTTGCGGACCAAAAAGAAGAGCAAGGCGCTTAATCCTGCAAGTTAACTTGCAGACAAATCCAAAACTAATCCATACAATATAGGAGGAAATATAAAATGAGTAAAGAGCAAATTATCGACGCTATTAAAGAAATGTCTGTTCTTGAATTGAACGATCTTGTAAAAGCTATTGAAGAAGAATTTGGTGTAACAGCTGCTGCTCCTGTAGCAATGGGCGCTGCTGGTGGCGGAGACGCTGCTGCAGAAAAAACTGAATTCGACGTTGTTCTTGAGAGCGCTGGTTCTCAAAAAATCAAAGTTATCAAAGTTGTTCGTGAAATCACAGGCCTTGGTCTTAAAGAAGCGAAAGAACTTGTTGATAACACTCCAAAAGCTCTTAAAGAAGGCGTTTCTAAAGAAGAAGCTGAAGAGCTTAAAGCTAAACTTGAAGAAGTTGGAGCTGGCGTAGAAGTTAAGTAATTCACGACAGATTTAAAAGCTCGCTTATTATAGCGGGCTTTTTTGTTCTGTTAGTCGGTAGAAAATCCCGCATATAAATCAGGTTGGCTGCAGCGTTTCGCTGAACACTCCGGATGGGAGGCTTTTGATGACGAATCATTATTATTCCCGTACACCTGAGGTGGAAAGTGACCCTCAGAAAATAGAAGCAGTATTAAGAGATTTTAAATTTCGCTTAAAAACGGACCAAGGTGTCTTTTCGAAGAATGAAATCGACTTTGGATCCCGGCTCCTTATCGATTCTTTTGCGGAAAATGAAATTGAAGGGCCGCTGCTTGATGTCGGCTGCGGCTATGGACCTGTCGGACTTGCGATGGCGAAAGCATTTCCGGAACGGACAATCCATATGGTCGATGTCAATGAAAGGGCGCTGGGACTTGCAAAAGAAAATGCGGATGTCCATAAATTATCGAATGTTTCAATCTATGAAAGCAGCTGCCTTACGAATGTAAATGAAATGGGATTCTCGGCCGTCCTGACAAACCCGCCAATAAGGGCAGGGAAAGAGGTTGTCCATGAAATCCTGGAAGACAGTTATAATCATCTGGCTGTTGGAGGCGAGTTGTGGGTTGTCATCCAGAAGAAACAAGGTGCATCCTCAGCTCAGAAAAAAATGGCCGATGTTTACGGAAATGCAGAAGTGGCAGCCAAGAAAAAAGGCTATCAGATTTTAAAATCCGTAAAAGAAAATTAATTGACGTAATATATGGGCTATGTTAGTATTATAAAATGCAAAAATATTATTTTCCGGTATTATGTCCATATGTATAAAGTTTGGGATAATTGGAAAAGATTATAAAATAATAGCTCGTTATGTGGAAAATGAGGTTTTATGGAGTAAAACCCTTTTTCTTTTTGTCTTATGGTAGAGTGGTTGTGCTGCTATAAGACCAATAGAGGCAACCAAAACGTTTGATTTGAGGGGTGAATCAGTTGACAGGTCAACTAGTTCAGTATGGACGACACCGCCAACGCAGAAGTTTTGCGCGTATCAGTGAAGTATTAGATTTACCAAATTTAATCGAAATTCAAACATCCTCCTATCAATGGTTTCTTGATGAGGGATTAAGAGAGATGTTTCGCGACATTTCTCCGATTGAGGACTTCACTGGTAATCTTTCCTTGGAATTTATTGATTACAGCCTTGGAGAGCCAAAGTACTCGGTGGAAGAATCAAAAGAGCGCGATGTAACATATTCTGCGCCGTTAAGGGTAAAGGTCCGTTTGTTAAACAAGGAAACCGGCGAAGTCAAGGACCAGGATGTATTCATGGGAGATTTCCCATTGATGACAGACACGGGGACGTTCGTGATCAATGGTGCGGAACGCGTTATTGTATCACAGCTTGTTCGTTCTCCAAGTGTGTACTTCAGCGGTAAAATGGACAAAAACGGCAAGAAGGGCTTCACTGCCACCGTTATTCCAAACCGCGGTGCGTGGCTGGAATATGAGACAGATGCGAAAGATGTAGTGCATGTGCGGATCGACCGCACACGTAAATTACCGGTAACGGTTCTTTTGCGTGCACTTGGGTTTGGTTCTGATCAAGAAATCATCGATCTTGTTGGTGATAATGAGTATATCAGGAATACACTCGAGAAGGACAACACGGAAGGTATCGAGAAAGCGCTTCTTGAAATCTATGAGCGACTCCGTCCGGGTGAGCCGCCTACAGTTGAAAATGCCAAGAGTCTATTAGTTTCACGTTTCTTTGATCCTAAAAGATATGACCTTGCCAATGTAGGACGCTACAAAATGAACAAAAAGCTTCATATCAAAAACCGTCTTTTCGGACAGACTCTGGCAGAAACGCTGGCCGATCCGGAAACAGGTGAGATTGTAGCTGAAAAGGGTACTGTGCTTGACCGCCGTGCTCTTGACAAAATCATTCCATACTTGGAGAACGGGATCGGTTTCAGGACCTACCAGCAATCTGGCGGAGTTTTGGAAGAAGATGTAGTTCTTCAATCTATTAAAATTTACTCTCCAAATGAAGAGGGAGAAAAAGAAATCAACGTTATCAGTAATGCGTTTGTTGAAGAGGAAATCAAAAACATTACACCTGCTGATATCATTTCTTCCATCAGTTACTTCTTTAACTTGCTTCATGGAGTAGGAGATACGGATGATATTGACCACTTGGGTAACAGGCGCCTTCGTTCTGTTGGTGAATTGCTGCAGAACCAATTCAGGATCGGTCTATCCCGTATGGAGCGTGTAGTGCGTGAGAGAATGTCCATTCAGGATGCCAACACAATCACTCCGCAGCAATTAATCAATATCCGCCCTGTTATCGCTTCCATCAAAGAGTTCTTCGGAAGTTCACAGCTTTCCCAGTTCATGGACCAAACCAATCCGCTTGCCGAGTTGACTCATAAGAGAAGACTTTCAGCATTGGGACCTGGTGGTCTGACTCGTGAACGTGCAGGATTCGAAGTTCGTGACGTCCACTACTCCCACTATGGGCGTATGTGTCCGATTGAAACGCCGGAGGGTCCGAACATCGGATTGATCAACTCCTTATCTTCATTCGCAAAAGTGAATCGTTTCGGTTTCATTGAAACGCCTTACCGCCGTGTCGACCCTGACACAGGGAAGGTAACGAACCGCATGGATTACCTGACTGCGGACGAAGAAGATAATTATGTAGTTGCACAGGCGAATGCCCGTTTAAGTGATGACGGATCATTCCTTGATGAGGAAGTCATCGCACGTTTCCGCGGTGAGAACACAGTTGTTAAACGTGAGCGCATCGATTACATGGATGTATCACCGAAACAGGTTGTTTCTGCAGCGACAGCATGTATACCGTTCCTTGAGAACGATGACTCGAACCGTGCCCTTATGGGAGCGAACATGCAGCGTCAAGCAGTGCCGCTTATGAACCCGGAATCTCCTATCGTAGGTACGGGGATGGAGCACGTGTCCGCAAAGGACTCTGGTGCTGCGGTCATTTGCAAGCATGAAGGTATTGTGGAACGTGTAGAAGCGAAACAGGTTTGGGTACGCCAGATTAAAGAAATTGATGGCCAGGAAGTAAAAGGCGATCTTGATAAATATAGAATGCAGAAATTCATCCGTTCCAATCAGGGAACTTGTTACAACCAGCGCCCGATCGTAAGTGAAGGCGACCGCGTAACAAAGGGTGAAATCCTTGCAGACGGTCCTTCAATGGAAAAAGGTGAACTTGCCCTTGGACGAAATGTCATGGTCGGTTTCATGACATGGGACGGCTACAACTATGAAGATGCTATCATCATGAGTGAACGCCTGGTCAAAGACGATGTTTATACTTCCATCCATATTGAAGAATACGAATCTGAGTCCAGGGATACAAAACTTGGACCGGAAGAAATCACGCGTGATATCCCGAATGTCGGTGAAGATGCTCTTCGCAATCTCGATGAACGTGGTATCATCCGCATCGGTGCAGAAGTCAAAGACGGCGACCTTCTAGTAGGTAAAGTAACGCCTAAGGGTGTAACAGAGCTTACAGCAGAAGAAAGACTATTGCATGCCATCTTTGGTGAGAAGGCACGTGAAGTCCGTGATACTTCTCTTCGCGTACCGCATGGCGGCGGCGGGATCGTCCTGGATGTCAAAGTCTTCAACCGTGAAGACGGAGATGAACTTCCTCCAGGTGTGAACCAGCTGGTTCGTGCATATATCGTTCAGAAACGTAAGATTTCTGAAGGAGATAAGATGGCCGGACGACATGGTAACAAGGGTGTTATCTCACGTATCCTTCCAGAAGAAGATATGCCGTTCCTTCCAGACGGAACACCGATCGATATCATGTTGAATCCACTTGGGGTTCCTTCCCGTATGAACATCGGGCAGGTGCTTGAGCTTCACCTTGGTATGGCTGCTAGATATCTTGGGATCCACGTAGCATCTCCTGTATTTGATGGAGCGCGTGAAGAAGATGTCTGGGCTACAATCGAAGAGGCAGGAATGGCGAGGGATGCCAAGACTGTCCTATATGATGGGCGTACTGGTGAACCATTCGATAACCGTGTATCAGTTGGTATCATGTATATGATCAAATTGGCTCACATGGTTGACGATAAGCTTCACGCCCGTTCAACTGGACCTTACTCACTTGTTACACAGCAGCCATTGGGCGGTAAAGCTCAATTCGGCGGACAGCGTTTCGGTGAGATGGAGGTATGGGCACTTGAAGCATACGGTGCTGCTTATACACTGCAAGAAATCCTTACAGTTAAATCTGATGATGTTGTCGGCCGTGTGAAAACTTATGAAGCCATTGTCAAAGGTGAAAATGTACCTGAACCTGGAGTTCCTGAGTCATTCAAAGTATTGATTAAAGAACTTCAAAGCTTGGGTATGGACGTTAAGATCCTTTCAAGCAACGATGAGGAAATCGAAATGCGTGACTTGGAAGATGAAGAGGAATCACAGCAGGCAGATACTTTAAATATCGCAGACAAGGATGAACAGGAATCCGAAACAGTTGGGTCGAAAGAGTAATCGGATTCTGGAGCAATTAGGGTTAGAACCTGTAGATTAAAAGGGAGGTAGGCCCCTTGCTAGATGTAAATAACTTTGAATATATGAAAATTGGCCTTGCATCACCAGACAAGATTCGTTCTTGGTCGTTCGGTGAAGTCAAGAAGCCTGAAACAATCAATTATCGTACGCTTAAACCCGAAAAGGACGGCTTGTTCTGCGAGCGCATCTTCGGCCCTACTAAGGACTGGGAATGCCACTGCGGTAAATACAAGCGCGTCCGCTATAAGGGTGTCGTCTGTGACCGATGCGGAGTTGAGGTGACAAAAGCGAAGGTACGCCGTGAAAGAATGGGGCATATCGAGCTTGCAGCACCTGTATCTCATATCTGGTACTTCAAAGGAATCCCAAGCCGTATGGGACTTGTCTTAGACATGTCCCCTCGTGCTCTGGAAGAAGTCATCTACTTCGCTTCCTATGTAGTGACAGAACCGGGCGATACTGCCCTTGAGAAGAAACAGCTACTCTCTGAAAAAGAATATCGTGCATACCGTGAAAAATATGGTGTTAAATTCCAGGCTGCAATGGGTGCTGAAGCGATCAAGAAGATCCTTCAGGACATCGACCTGGATAAAGAAGCCGATTTCTTGAAGGAAGAGCTGAAGACTGCCCAAGGCCAGCGCCGCACCCGTGCAATCAAAAGACTTGAAGTGGTTGAATCATTCCGTAATTCAGGAAACAATCCTGACTGGATGATCCTTGATGTACTTCCTGTCATCCCTCCTGAGCTGCGCCCGATGGTCCAGCTTGATGGCGGGCGTTTTGCAACTTCTGATCTGAATGACCTTTATCGCCGTGTTATCAACCGTAATAACCGCTTGAAGCGTTTATTGGATCTTGGTGCACCAAGCATTATCGTACAAAACGAGAAGCGTATGCTCCAGGAAGCTGTTGATGCATTGATCGATAACGGCCGCCGCGGACGTCCGGTAACCGGTCCTGGTAACAGACCGTTGAAATCTCTTTCCCACATGCTTAAAGGGAAACAGGGACGTTTCCGTCAGAACCTTCTTGGTAAGCGTGTTGACTATTCCGGCCGTTCAGTAATCGTCGTTGGTCCTAACTTGAAAATGTACCAATGCGGCCTTCCTAAAGAAATGGCACTTGAGCTGTTCAAGCCGTTCGTTATGAAGGAACTGGTTGAAAAAGGCATAGCGCATAACATCAAGAGTGCGAAACGTAAAATTGAAAGAATCCAGCCTGAAGTATGGGATGTGCTTGAAGAAGTAATCAAAGAGCACCCTGTATTACTTAACCGTGCCCCGACTCTTCACCGTTTGGGAATCCAGGCTTTCGAACCGACACTGGTAGAGGGAAGGGCAATCCGCCTTCACCCGCTCGTATGTACTGCATATAACGCTGACTTCGATGGCGACCAGATGGCTGTCCACGTACCGTTGTCAAGTGAAGCACAAGCTGAAGCCAGAATGCTCATGCTTGCAGCACAGAACATCCTGAACCCGAAAGATGGTAAGCCGGTTGTAACTCCGTCCCAGGATATGGTTCTTGGTAACTACTACCTGACGATGGAACGCGAGGGTGCAAAAGGGGAAGGAAGCACGTTCACAGATGCAAACGAAGCGCTGCTTGCATACCAGAACGGATATGTGCACCTGCACAGCCGTATTGCGATTGCAGCGAGCTCAGTTAATAATAAGACGTTCACTGAAAAGCAGAATAAACAACTATTACTGACAACAGTCGGAAAGATTGTCTTTAATGAAATTCTTCCAGACAGTTTCCCTTACATCAACGAGCCGACTCAGAGCAACCTGGAAACAGTGACACCTGAGAACTATTTCGTTGACCCGACAACTGACATTAAAGAAGAGTTCAAAAATAGAGAGTTAATCAATCCGTTCAAAAAAGGATTCCTTGGAAATGTAATCGCGGAAGTCTTCAAACGCTTTGCGATCACAGAAACTTCCCGTATGCTCGACCGCATGAAGGACCTTGGATTCAAATACTCCACCAAAGCCGGTATAACGGTCGGTATCGCAGATATCGTCGTACTTGGCGAGAAAGAGGAAATTCTGAAAGAAGCGCAGTCCAAAGTCGATAATGTGCTGAAACAGTTCAAGCGCGGATTGATTACTGAAGATGAGCGTTATGACAGAGTTATCTCGATCTGGAGTGCTGCCAAGGATACAATCCAAGGCAAATTGATGGCTACGCTCGACAGAAGCAACCCTATCTTCATGATGAGTGATTCCGGTGCGCGTGGTAACGCATCCAACTTCACTCAGCTTGCAGGTATGCGCGGACTAATGGCCAACCCGGCTGGTCGTATCATCGAGCTTCCTATCAAATCAAGTTTCCGTGAAGGGCTGACAGTACTTGAGTACTTCATTTCCACTCACGGTGCACGTAAAGGTCTTGCCGATACGGCCCTTAAGACTGCCGATTCAGGTTACCTGACACGCCGTCTTGTCGATGTAGCACAGGATGTCATAGTCCGTGTGGAAGATTGCGGAACAGACCGCGGCCTTCATGTTGCATCCATCAAGGATGGTACGGAAATCATCGAACCGCTTGAAGAACGCCTTATCGGACGCTATTCCCGCAGGGCAGTCAAGCATCCGGAAACAAAAGAAGTCATTGTTGAAGAAAATCAATTGATTACCGAAGATCTTGCTAAGATAATCGTTGATTCTGGTATCGAAACAGTCTATATCCGTTCCGCATTTACATGTAATACACGCCATGGTGTGTGTGAGAAGTGTTACGGAACAAACCTTGCTACCGGCCAAAAGGTAGAAGTCGGCGAAGCAGTCGGTATCATCGCTGCCCAATCAATCGGTGAGCCGGGTACACAGCTTACCATGCGTACCTTCCATACAGGAGGGGTGGCAGGAGACGATATCACTCAGGGTCTTCCGCGTATCCAGGAGATCTTCGAGGCTCGTCATCCGAAAGGTCAGGCTGTCATTTCTGAAATCGAGGGTGTTATCACGTCCATTTCAGAAGGCAAGGATCGTCAATATGAAATTACGGTTCAAGGCGATGTTGAAACCAGGACGTACACAGCTCCATATACCGCCCGCTTGAAGTTCGGTGTCAATGACCGTGTGGATAGAGGCCAGGAGCTTACTGAAGGTTCCATCGATCCAAAAGAACTATTGAAAGTCCGCGACGTAAACGCGGTTCAGGAATACTTGCTTCGTGAAGTTCAAAAAGTTTACCGTATGCAGGGTGTTGAAATCGGCGATAAGCACGTAGAGGTAATGGTTCGTCAAATGCTGAGAAAAGTAAGAGTAATCGATGCAGGTGAAACCGATGTTCTGCCTGGTACATTGCTTGATATCCACCAGTTTACGGATGCCAATGAAAAAGCGATCCTTGAAGGCTCTGTACCAGCTACAGGCCGTCCGGTGTTGCTTGGTATCACGAAAGCATCTCTAGAAACTGACTCATTCTTGTCTGCGGCATCCTTCCAGGAGACAACTCGTGTCCTTACAGATGCAGCGATCAAAGGCAAGCGTGACGAGCTTCTCGGCTTGAAAGAAAATGTCATCATCGGTAAACTTGTTCCAGCCGGAACAGGAATGCAGCGCTACCGCAAAGCAGAACCTTTGATGGATCAAGAAGCAGAAGAGGCAGTCACAGTAGAGTAATTTAATATAGTGCGGCGTTAATTTTGACGCCGCACTTATAAATTATTCATTTCTATTGTTGACAATAGATTTTTAAGATGATAATATATTCAAGGTTGCTCCTATACTGTAACCTGTTACTTTGGAGGATGAAATATGTCTTATGAAAAAGTATCACAGGCGTCTGAAATCATTGTAGGAACAAAGCAGACAGTCAAAGCTCTTAAAAACGGACTTGTATCGTTGCTGGTCGTAGCAGGAGATGCTGATCATAAAGTTACTTCCAAAGTCATACAAACAGCCGAAGAAATGAATGTTCCAGTGACACGAGTTGATTCCATGCGAAAGCTGGGGAAGTCATGCGGAATAGACGTTGGAGCCGCAGCTGTTGCTATTATTAAGTAAAATAGTTTTTGCAGCACAAATACTGCAAAGACTTTGTTTTTACACAAAAATGAACCACCTGGATGTGTGGGCTTATAAAATGTAAGAAGGGAGGATATATCCATGCCTACTATTAATCAATTAGTGCGTAAACCACGCCAATCTAAATCAACAAAGTCTACTTCACCTGCTTTGAATAAAGGTTACAACAGTTTCAAAAAAGTGAACACTAACCTTTCTTCTCCACAAAAACGCGGTGTTTGTACTCGTGTTGGTACAATGACTCCGAAGAAACCAAACTCAGCGTTGCGTAAATACGCTCGTGTACGTCTAACAAACGGAATCGAGGTAACTGCATACATTCCTGGGATTGGCCACAATCTTCAAGAGCACAGCGTTGTACTTATTCGCGGAGGACGTGTAAAAGATTTACCGGGAGTACGCTATCACATCGTTCGCGGTGCGCTAGATACAGCTGGTGTTGAAGGTCGTATGCAAGGCCGTTCTAAATACGGTACTAAGCGTCCTAAAGCAGCTAAGAAATAATAAACAAGAACTTAACGAATAGATAACTTTCGTTGAAAGGAGGAAAACACATGCCACGTAAAGGTCCTGTAGCAAAAAGAGACGTATTACCAGATCCAATGTACAATTCCAAATTAGTTTCTCGTCTAATCAACAAAATCATGATTGACGGTAAGAGAGGTAAAGCTCAAAAGAAACTATACGCAGCGTTTGATCTTATTGCTGAGCGTTCTGGAAAAGATGCAATGGAAGTATTCGATCAAGCTCTGAAAAACATCATGCCTGTATTGGAAGTAAGAGCCCGTCGTGTGGGTGGTGCAAACTACCAAGTTCCTGTAGAAGTTCGTCCAGAGCGTCGTACTACATTAGGTCTTCGTTGGTTAGTAAACTACTCTCGTCTTCGCGGTGAAAAGACAATGGAAGAGCGTTTAGCTAACGAAATCCTTGATGCAGCAAACAACACTGGAGCTTCTGTTAAGAAGCGTGAAGATATGCATAAGATGGCTGAAGCGAACAAAGCGTTTGCTCACTATCGCTGGTAATCTTCTACTATACAAACTAATTTTCATTAATGGAAGGAGAAAGACGACATGCCTAGAGAGTTCTCCTTAGAAAAGACTCGTAATATCGGTATCATGGCTCACATCGATGCCGGTAAAACAACTGCAACAGAGCGTATCCTTTTCTATACTGGACGTATTCACAAAATCGGTGAAACTCACGAAGGTGCTTCCCAAATGGACTGGATGGAGCAGGAGCAGGAACGTGGAATCACGATCACATCTGCTGCGACAACAGCTTCTTGGAAAGACCATCGTATCAATATCATTGATACACCAGGACACGTAGACTTCACAGTTGAAGTTGAGCGTTCCCTTCGTGTACTTGATGGTGCAGTAGCAGTTCTAGACGCTCAGTCTGGAGTTGAGCCTCAAACTGAAACAGTTTGGCGCCAAGCAACAACTTACGGTGTTCCACGTGTTGTATTCGTTAACAAGATGGATAAAATCGGTGCAGATTTCCTATACTCTGTAGGAACTTTGCATGACCGTCTTCAAGCGAATGCACATCCTGTACAGCTTCCAATCGGTGCTGAGGATGAATTCGAAGGAATCATCGACCTTCTGGAAATGAAAGCATATTTCTACGAAGATGATCTTGGAACACGCGCTGAAGCTCGCGAAATCCCGGATGAGTACAAAGATCAAGCTGAAGAATACCGTGGAAAACTAGTTGAAGCGGTAGCTGACCTTGATGAAGAACTCATGATGAAATATCTAGAAGGCGAAGAGTTCACTAATGACGAGTTGAAAGCTGCAGTTCGTAAAGCTACATTGACTGTAGATTTCTATCCTGTACTTTGTGGTTCTGCCTTCAAAAACAAAGGTGTCCAGTTATTGATCGATGCTGTCATCGACTACCTTCCGGCTCCAACTGATGTTGCCGATATCAAAGGTACACTTCCTGATACAGAAGAAGAAGTAACTCGTCCTTCAACGGATGACGCTCCTTTCTCTGCATTGGCGTTCAAAGTTATGACTGACCCTTATGTTGGTAAACTTACATTCTTCCGTGTGTATTCTGGAACATTAGACTCAGGATCATACGTACAAAACTCCACGAAAGGCAAGCGTGAGCGTGTAGGCCGTATCCTGCAGATGCACGCCAACTCTCGTGAAGAAATCTCTACAGTATACGCTGGAGACATCGCTGCTGCAGTGGGTCTTAAGGACACTGCAACTGGTGACACACTATGTGACGAAAAGAGCCTTGTAATCTTGGAGTCCATGGAATTCCCAGAGCCTGTTATCTCGCTGTCTGTTGAGCCTAAATCTAAAGCGGACCAAGATAAAATGACAACTGCGCTACAGAAACTTCAAGAAGAAGATCCTACATTCCGCGCGCATACTGACCAGGAAACTGGACAAGTAATCATCGCGGGTATGGGTGAACTTCACTTGGATATCATCGTGGATCGCATGAGACGCGAATTCAAGGTTGAAGCTAACGTTGGTGCTCCTCAGGTATCTTACCGTGAAACTTTCCGCGGTTCTGCTAAGGTTGAAGGTAAATTTGCCCGTCAATCCGGTGGTCGTGGACAATTCGGACACGTTTGGATCGAATTCTCTCCAAACGAAGAAGGAAAAGGCTTCGAATTCGAAAATGGAATCGTCGGAGGGGTTGTTCCACGTGAATACATCCCTGCAGTACAAGCTGGTCTTGCAGACGCTATGGAAAATGGTGTTATCGCCGGTTATCCATTGATCGATGTAAAAGCCAGACTAGTGGACGGTTCTTACCACGACGTCGATTCTTCTGAAATGGCCTTTAAAGTAGCTGCATCCCTTGCACTTAAAAACGCAGTTTCTAAGTGTGATCCAGCTATCCTTGAGCCAATGATGAAGGTTGAAGTTGTCATCCCTGAAGAGTACATGGGAGACATCATGGGTGATATCACATCCCGTCGCGGACGCGTTGAAGGTATGGAAGCCCGCGGTAACGCACAAGTAGTTAAAGCGTTCGTTCCACTTTCTGAAATGTTTGGTTATGCAACTTCATTGCGTTCTAACACGCAAGGTCGCGGAACATACTCTATGCACTTCGACCATTATGAAGAAGTACCTAAATCAATCGCTGAAGAAATCGTCAAAAAAAATAAAGGTGAATAATTGATTTATTCGCTGTAATCAAGTATAAATACTAGTGTAAGCTATGGTATCAAAGGAGGCAGCACCCCTGCCTTCTGACAACCATATAAAATATACTTAATTCTTTAAAAATCAAAGGAGGATTTCCTAATGGGTAAGGAAAAATTCGATCGTTCCAAGCAACATGCTAATATCGGTACAATTGGTCACGTTGACCATGGTAAAACTACATTAACAGCTGCTATCACAACTACTCTTCACAAGAAGTATGGTCGTGGAACAGCTATGGCTTATGACCAAATTGACGGTGCTCCAGAAGAAAGAGAGCGCGGTATCACAATTTCTACTGCACACGTTGAGTACGAAACTGATACTCGTCACTATGCACACGTTGACTGCCCTGGTCACGCTGACTACGTTAAAAACATGATCACTGGTGCTGCTCAAATGGACGGCGGAATCCTAGTTGTTTCTGCTGCTGATGGCCCAATGCCACAAACTCGTGAGCACATCCTTCTTTCTCGCCAAGTTGGTGTACCATACCTAGTTGTTTTCATGAACAAATGTGACATGGTAGACGACGAAGAGCTTCTTGAACTAGTAGAAATGGAAGTTCGTGACCTTCTTTCTGAATACGACTTCCCTGGTGACGATGTACCAGTAATCAAAGGTTCTGCTCTTAAAGCTCTTGAGGGAGACCCTGAGTGGGAAGAAAAAATCTACGAACTAATGGAAGCTGTTGACAGCTATATCCCAACTCCAGAGCGTGACACTGAAAAACCATTCATGATGCCTGTTGAGGATGTATTCTCAATCACTGGCCGTGGTACTGTTGCAACTGGACGTGTAGAGCGTGGACAAGTAAAAGTTGGAGATACTGTTGATATCATCGGTCTTTCTGAAGAGCCTAAATCTACTACTGTAACTGGTGTAGAAATGTTCCGTAAGCTTCTTGATTATGCAGAAGCTGGAGACAACATCGGAGCTCTTCTTCGTGGTGTAGCACGTGAAGACATCCAACGTGGTCAAGTACTTGCAAAGCCAGGTACAATCACTCCACACACAAAGTTCAAAGCTGAAGTTTATGTTCTATCTAAAGAAGAAGGTGGACGTCACACTCCATTCTTCACTAACTACCGTCCTCAGTTCTACTTCCGTACAACTGATGTAACTGGTATCTGTAATCTTCCTGAAGGCGTAGAAATGGTTATGCCTGGAGATAACATCGAAATGACAGTTGAACTAATCTCTCCAATCGCTATCGAAGAAGGTACTAAATTCTCTATCCGTGAGGGTGGACGTACTGTAGGCGCTGGAGTAGTTGCTTCTATCCAAGAGTAATCTTACTCTGACGATGAAAATATAAAGCAGATGGGATCCGGAGCCCATCTGCTTTTTTATATGCGATTGTATAGGTGAATATGCAGGCAATGCTGCATACCGCTATTTCAGCCCGTTTAGTGGAGATGCGATGGGACGTTATCAGAGAAACTGCCAAAATAAAAAGAATAACTACGCAAATGAAGTGATAGGATAGGAGAGAAACAAATCATTATAGATAGGAAATGAGCAGCTTGTTGAGATTGCATGCGGCTAAAGAAAGAAGATCAAGAGAAGATCAAGAGTATTGCGATGCGAATAGAAAACAAAGGTACCATTCAGGAAAGAGCAGGGTGTGAAAATAATGTGATTGATAGAGAAAGAAACAAAGGAATTTAAAAATGACTCCTAACCAATAATGGTGTGAATCGGAAGAAACACAAGGTTACAAAAGGTTACAAAAGGAGTCGCAGTTTTAACAACGTGATAGAGGTGGGAACCCCAGGTTAAAAAAGAAAACGCAGTTTATAACAGTATGAATAAGAGAGAAACACAAGGTGATAAAAGGAAATCCACCTTATAACAATTTGAATAAGAAGAAAACATCTTCTTTAAACCCAAACACCAGGTTACAAAAAGAACAGCAGCCCATAGCAGTGTGATTCAAAGAAAAACATCTGGTTACAATAGTACCTCAGTAATTAACAGTATAATAAAGCAAAGCATTTTTAATAAAACAAGTTTCTTCCATTAGAATGACACGACAAACAAAACCCCATTTCAGAATCACCATACCCATTACCAAGTTCCTTCTATAAATAACCATGCAGCTTGAAACTCCAAAGCACTCTTCAGCAAACGTGACAACCCATCCCATTAGAAATATTTTGTAAAACCCTCAGCCCCTTGCAAACACCCAAATAGATTTGTATAATTGTAAAAGTGCGCTGATCACAAAGATATTCAATAAAATGTTGCATATCTCCTGTGTATTAGTTATAATAGAGAATGTTGGTCTTTGACTGCGATGAAATGGAAGGTTGCTGACACACCCGGCCGCTTTGCCATGGCGAGTGTGTGGGAAATTTCCATGGAGAATGTCTATCTTAAAGTAGGCGAAAAAGGAGGGAAAATAATGGCAAAACAAAAAATTCGTATCCGTTTAAAAGCGTATGATCACAGAATCCTTGATCAATCTGCAGAGAAAATTGTTGAAACAGCAAAGCGTTCTGGTGCGGCAGTATCCGGCCCGATCCCGCTTCCGACTGAAAAGTCAATCTACACAATTCTTCGTGCGGTCCATAAGTACAAAGATTCTCGTGAGCAATTCGAAATGCGTACGCATAAACGCTTAATCGATATTGTTAACCCAACACCACAAACGGTTGATGCGCTAATGCGTTTAGATCTTCCATCTGGTGTCGATATTGAAATCAAATTATAATAACCATACAAAAACAACTCAGGAGGTGTGACTTATGACCAAAGGAATCTTAGGTAGAAAGATTGGTATGACTCAAGTTTTTGCTGAAAACGGTGATCTTATCCCGGTAACTGTTATCGAAGCAGCTGGAAACGTTGTTCTTCAAAAGAAAACTGCAGAAGTTGATGGCTACGAAGCTATCCAAATCGGTTTCGAAGACAAACGCGAAAAGCTTTCTAACAAACCGGAAAAAGGACACGTTGCCAAAGCGGAGACTGCCCCTAAGCGCTTCATCCGTGAATTCCGCGGAGTTAACTCTTCAGATTATGAAGTAGGTCAAGAAGTCAAAGTAGAAATTTTCGCAGAAGGCGATATCGTAGATGTAACAGGAATTTCAAAGGGTAAAGGTTTCCAAGGTGCTATCAAGCGTCACAACCAATCCCGCGGACCAATGTCCCACGGTTCCCGTTATCATCGTCGTCCTGGTTCAATGGGACCAGTTGATCCAAACCGTGTATTCAAAGGTAAACTATTGCCTGGACGCATGGGTGGAGAGCAAATCACTATCCAAAACCTTGAAATTGTCAAAGTTGATGCTGAGCGCAACTTGCTTCTAGTAAAAGGGAATGTTCCTGGACCTAAAAAAGCAATGCTTAAAGTCAAGACTGGCATTAAAACAAAATAATAGAATTTTTTTGGAAAGGAGGAAACACGAATGCCTAAAGTAGCATTATTTAACCAAAGCGGATCACAAGTTGGTGATGTAGAACTTAATGATTCAGTATTTGGTATCGAACCGAATCAAAGCGTACTATATGAAGCTGTTATCATGCAAAGAGCATCTCAGCGTCAAGGTACAAGCAAAGTAAAAGGCCGTTCTGAAGTAAGAGGCGGTGGACGTAAACCATGGCGTCAAAAAGGTACTGGACGTGCACGTCAGGGATCTATCAGATCTCCACAATGGCGCGGCGGTGGTACTGTATTTGGACCAGTTCCACGCAGCTACAGCTACAAGCTTCCTAAGAAGGTTCGTCGCTTAGCTATCAAATCTGCTCTTTCTACTAAAGTAGCAGACGAAAACATCCTTGTATTGGAATCTCTTGTTTTTGATGCTCCAAAAACAAAAGAATTCGCTAACGTATTGAAAAATCTTTCAGTTAACGCTAAAACACTAGTGGTAACAGAAGGTTCAGAAGATAACGTAGCACTATCAGCACGTAACATTCCTGGTATAACAGTAGTTGCAGCTAACGGAATCAGCGTACTGGACGTTGTTGCTCATGATAAATTGATCATCACTAAAGCAGCAGTTGAAAAAGTAGAGGAGGTGCTTGCATAATGGATGCACGCGATATCATTAAGCGCCCCGTAATTACAGAACTTTCAACTGATCTTATGGCTGATAAAAAATACACTTTTGAAGTCGACACTAGAGCGAATAAGACTCAAGTTAAAGATGCAGTTGAAGAAATCTTCGGCGTTAAAGTTGCAAAAGTGAACGTTATGAACTACAAAGGTAAGTTCAAACGTATGGGACGTCACGCTGGCTATACGAACAAACGTCGTAAAGCAGTAGTCACTCTTACAACTGAAAGCAAAGAAATCGAATTCTTTGAAGTATAATAATTAAAATTTAGAAGAGGAGGGAAAAACATGGCGATTAAAAAGTATAAACCAACCTCTAATGGTCGTCGCGGTATGACTACATCTGATTTCGCAGAGATCACTACTGACAAACCAGAAAAGTCATTGCTTGCGCCTTTACACAAAAAAGGCGGCCGTAACAACCAGGGTAAGTTAACAGTTCGTCATCAAGGCGGCGGTCATAAGCGCCAATACCGTGTTATCGATTTCAAACGCGATAAAGATGGTATACCAGGACGCGTTGCTACAATTGAGTATGATCCTAACCGCTCAGCAAACATTGCATTAATCAACTATGTGGATGGAGAAAAGCGTTACATTCTTGCTCCTAAGACAATTCAAGTAGGTATGGAAGTAATGTCCGGCCCTGAAGCAGATATCAAAGTAGGTAACACATTACCACTTATCAACATCCCTGTAGGTACAGTAGTTCATAACATCGAACTTAAACCAGGTAAAGGCGGACAATTGGTTCGTTCTGCTGGTACATCTGCACAGGTTCTTGGTAAAGAAGGTAAATACGTGCTTGTACGTTTGAACTCAGGTGAGGTTCGCATGATCCTTTCATCTTGCCGCGCGACTGTAGGTCAAGTGGGTAACGAACAACACGAACTTATCAACATCGGTAAAGCAGGTCGTTCACGCTGGTTAGGCAAGCGCCCGACAGTACGTGGATCTGTAATGAACCCTAACGATCACCCACACGGTGGTGGTGAAGGACGCGCTCCTATCGGACGCAAATCACCAATGTCTCCATGGGGTAAACCAACTCTTGGATTCAAGACTCGTAAGAAGAAGAGCAAATCTGACAAATTTATTGTGCGCCGTCGCAAAAAATAACGGGATTGAACTACGGTTCACGCATAGAGCCGTAGAACAATCACGAAGGGAGGTTCAAACATGGGTCGTAGCTTAAAAAAGGGACCTTTTGTTGATGATCATTTGATGGTTAAAATCGAGAAATTGAACGAAGGCGAAAAGAAGCAAGTTGTTAAGACTTGGTCACGCCGTTCTACTATTTTCCCGAATTTCATCGGTCATACAATCGCGGTTTACGATGGTCGTAAACATGTACCGGTATACGTAACAGAAGACATGGTAGGACACAAGCTTGGTGAATTCGCACCATCTCGTTCTTACAAAGGTCATGGAAATGATGACAAGAAAACAAGACGCTAATTGAGAGGAGGGTATCCTAATGCAAGCTAAAGCTGTCGCTAAAACAGTTCGTATTGCTCCTCGTAAGGTACGTTTAGTGGTTGATCTAATCCGAGGTAAGCAAGTAGGTGAAGCTGTAGCGATTTTAAATCTTACTCCTAAAGCTGCTTCTCCAGTAGTTGAGAAAGTATTAAAATCTGCTATCGCTAACGCAGAACATAACTATGACATGGACGTGAACAACTTAGTCATCTCTGATGCCTTTGTTAACGAAGGTCCAACAATGAAACGCTTCCGCCCGCGTGCGATGGGTCGCGCAAGCCAAATCAACAAACGCACAAGCCACATCACAATCGTGGTATCAGAAAAGAAGGAGGGATAATTCGTGGGTCAAAAAGTACATCCAGTCGGACTGCGTGTAGGAGTAATTCGTGATTGGGAATCAAAATGGTACGCTGATAAAGATTATGCCAATCTTCTGCACGAAGACCTTAAAGTACGTGAATATATCGCGAAACGCCTAGTTGACGCATCTGTTTCTAAAGTAGAAATCGAGCGTGCGGCAAACCGCATCAACATCACAATTCATACAGCAAAACCTGGTATGGTTATCGGTAAAGGTGGTACAGAGGTTGAAGCTTTGCGTAAAGCTTTGAACGAGCTTACTTCTAAGCGTGTACACATCAATATCGTTGAAATCAAGAGAGCTGACCTGGACGCGAAGCTGGTTGCAGAGAACATTGCTCGTCAATTAGAAAACCGTGTATCTTTCCGTCGTGCTCAAAAACAAACTATCCAACGTGCAATGCGCGCAGGAGCAAAAGGTATCAAAACTCAAGTATCTGGTCGTCTTGGCGGTGCAGATATCGCTCGTGCTGAACATTACAGCGAAGGAACAGTTCCACTTCATACACTTCGCGCTGACATTGATTATGCTCATGCTGAAGCTGACACTACTTACGGTAAGCTTGGTGTTAAAGTATGGATCTATCGTGGAGAGGTCCTTCCTGCTAAGAAGAAATCTGAGGAAGGAGGAAAATAATTATGTTATTGCCTAAACGCGTTAAGTATCGTCGTGAACATCGTGGTAAGATGCGTGGTCGCGCAAAAGGCGGTCAAGAGGTTGCGTTCGGTGAATACGGCCTGCAGGCTGTAGAAGCTTCTTGGATCACTAACCGTCAAATTGAAGCAGCTCGTATCGCTATGACTCGTTACATGAAACGTGGCGGTAAAGTTTGGATTAAAATTTTCCCTCACAAACCTTACACTGCAAAACCTCTAGAAGTCCGAATGGGTTCTGGTAAAGGTGCTCCTGAAGGATGGGTAGCAGTTGTAAAACCTGGAAAGATCATGTTTGAAATTGCTGGTGTATCTGAAGAGGTTGCTCGTGAAGCCCTTCGTCTTGCATCACACAAACTTCCTATCAAGACTAAGTTTGTGAAACGAGAAGAAATTGGTGGTGAATCAAATGAAAACTAATGAAATCCGTGACCTAACCACTGCCGAAATTGACCAAAAAGTAAAATCCTTAAAAGAAGAACTATTTAACCTTCGCTTCCAGCTTGCGACAGGACAGCTTGAAAACACTGCCCGCATCCGCGAAGTGCGCAAGGCGATCGCTCGTATGAAAACTGTAATCCATGAAAGAGAGATCGGCGTTAACAATCGATAATTGAGAGGAGGTTTGCAGAATGAGTGAACGCAACCAACGTAAGGTTTACACTGGACGTGTTGTTTCCGACAAAATGGATAAAACAGTTACAGTTCTGGTTGAAACTTACAAAAAACATTCACTTTACGGCAAACGCGTAAAATACTCTAAAAAGTTTAAAGCTCATGATGAGCAAAACGAAGCTAAAACTGGCGATATCGTTCGTATCATGGAAACTCGCCCGCTTTCAGCTACAAAACGTTTCCGTTTAGTAGAAGTAGTAGAAAAAGCAGTAATTATTTAATAAATGTTCGGATATTTGCATTCCGAAGGGAGGTTACCTAGATGATTCAACAAGAATCTCGTTTGAAAGTTGCCGACAACTCTGGTGCTCGTGAAGTTTTGACTATTAAAGTCCTTGGCGGATCTGGCCGTAAAACAGCTAATATCGGTGATGTAATCGTATGTACAGTAAAACAAGCAACACCAGGTGGCGTTGTTAAAAAAGGCGACGTAGTAAAAGCTGTTGTTGTTCGTACAAAGAGCGGAGTTCGCCGTACAGACGGAACTTACATTAAGTTTGACGAAAACGCATGTGTAATCATCCGTGATGATAAAGGACCGCGTGGTACTCGTATCTTCGGACCTGTAGCACGTGAATTGCGCGAAAACAACTTTATGAAAATTGTATCATTAGCTCCAGAAGTTCTTTAATAGAACCTATTGTGCGTTAAGAGGAGGTGCGACTAATGCATGTTAAAAAAGGCGACAAAGTAATGGTTATCACAGGTAAAGATAAAGGCAAAACTGGTGTTGTATTGTCAGCATTGCCTAAGAAAGACCGTGTGATCGTAGAAGGAATAAATGTTATCAAGAAACATTCAAAGCCTTCTCAAGCAAACCCGCAAGGCGGAATCATCAGCCAAGAGGCACCTGTTCATGTATCGAATGTTATGCTGCTTGATCCTAAGACGAATGAACCAACTCGCGTAGGATTCAAGAAGGTTGATGGTAAAAATGTACGTGTAGCAAAAAAATCTGGTGAAGTTCTAGATAAATAGTTCAAAGTAGAAGGGAGGTACTCAAATGAACCGCCTAAAAGCAAAATTTAATGACGAAATCACTTCAGCTCTAATGAGCAAATTCAATTATAAATCCGTAATGCAGGTACCAAAACTCGAAAAAATCGTAGTTAACATGGGTATCGGCGATGCAGTTCAAAATGCGAAAGCATTGGATACAGCTGTAGAAGAATTAACATTAATCACTGGTCAAAAACCAGTTGTAACTAAAGCAAAAAAATCTATCGCAGGTTTCCGTCTTCGTGAAGGTATGCCAATCGGTGCGAAAGTAACACTTCGCGGCGAGCGCATGTATGAGTTCCTAGATAAATTAATCTCTGTATCTCTACCACGTGTACGTGACTTCCGCGGTATTTCTAAAAAAGCATTCGATGGTCGCGGTAACTACACTCTTGGTGTTAAAGAGCAGCTGATCTTCCCAGAGATCGATTATGATAAAGTTTCCAAAGTACGCGGAATGGATATCGTTATCGTTACTACTGCAAACTCTGATGAAGAATCACGTGAGTTATTGACTCAATTCGGAATGCCATTTCAAAAGTAATCTCTAAATAAGGGAGGCGAAAATGTGGCTAAAAAATCAATGATCGCAAAACAAAAACGTGAACCTAAGTACAAAGTTCAAGGATACACTCGCTGTGAGCGTTGTGGCCGTCCACATTCAGTAATCCGCAAATTCAAACTTTGCCGTATCTGTTTCCGTGAACTTGCATACAAGGGTCAAATTCCTGGCGTTAAAAAAGCTAGCTGGTAAAACCCTATATTGGGAAGGAGGTAAATTATTATGACATTGACAGATCCAATTGCAGATATGCTTACTCGCATCCGTAATGCGAATATGGTACGTCACGAGAAGCTAGAAATACCTGCTTCTAACATCAAAAAAGAAATCGCTGAAATCCTTAAACGTGAAGGTTTCGTGCGTGACGTGGAATTTGTAGAAGATAACAAGCAAGGTGTTATCCGCATTTTCTTAAAATATGGTTCTAACAACGAACGTGTAATCACTGGATTAAAGCGTATCTCTAAACCAGGTCTGCGCGTTTACGCAAAAGCTAATGAAGTTCCTAAAGTACTTAACGGACTAGGTGTAGCTCTTGTTTCCACTTCTCAAGGAGTGTTGACTGATAAAGAAGCCCGCGCTAAGCAAGTCGGTGGAGAAGTACTAGGATACGTTTGGTAATATTTTTTGAAATGAATGGAGGTGCAACAGTATGTCACGTGTAGGTAAAAAACCTATCGAGTTGCCAGAAGGCGTTACAATTACTACTGATGCCAATAACGTAACTGTAAAAGGTCCTAAAGGTGAATTGTCTCGTACATTCAGCCCGGATATGAACATAGAAATTCAAGAGAACGTAGTAAACATCACTCGTCCATCTGAATCTAAGGAACATCGTTCATTACACGGAACGACTCGTGCTTTGATCTCAAACATGGTTGAAGGTGTTTCTAAAGGATTCGAAAGAAACCTTGAACTTATCGGTGTAGGTTACCGTGCTCAAAAACAAGGATCTAAACTTGTATTGAACGTTGGGTATTCTCATCCAGTTGAATTCGAACCGGAAAACGGAATCGAAATCGAAGTTCCTGCTAACACAAAAATTTCAATCAAAGGTATCGACAAAGAGCGTGTTGGCGCAATTGCTTCCAACATCCGCGCTGTCCGTCCTCCTGAGCCTTATAAAGGTAAAGGTATCCGTTACGAAGGCGAACATGTACGCCGTAAAGAAGGTAAAACAGGTAAATAATGCCGCTTAGGCAGTAGAAAGGAGTGACCTTAATGATCACTAAGCCATCCAAAAACAAAACGCGTAAGAATAGACACGCACGTGTACGTGCCAAGATCACAGGAACAGAACAGCGTCCTCGTCTAAACGTATATCGTTCAAATAAAAACATCTACGCTCAATTGATCGATGATGTTAATGGTGTAACTTTGGCAAGTGCTTCTACTGTAGATAAAGAAATCAACCTTGACTCTACTGCTAACGTAGATGCAGCTGCTCAAGTCGGTGAACTAATTGCAAAACGTGCAACTGAAAAAGGTTTGAAATCTGTAGTATTTGACCGTGGAGGTTACCTATACCACGGCCGCGTAAAAGCACTAGCAGATGCAGCTCGTGAAAACGGCTTAGAATTTTAATAAAAAAGGAGGGACATATAGATGCGTCGTATTGATCCAAACAAACTAGAACTAGAAGAACGCGTAGTAACGATCAACCGTGTTGCAAAGGTAGTTAAAGGTGGACGTCGTTTCCGTTTCGCTGCTCTTGTAGTGGTTGGAGACAAAAACGGTCATGTAGGTTTCGGTACTGGTAAAGCTCAAGAGGTACCGGATGCTATCCGTAAAGCGATTGAAGATGCGAAGAAAAATCTTGTTGAAGTGCCTATGGTAGGTGGAACTACTCCTCACCTAGTAATCGGTCGTTTTGGTGCTGGTGAGATCCTTATCAAGCCTGCTTCTGCCGGTACAGGAATCATCGCTGGCGGACCAGTCCGTGCGGTACTTGAACTTGCTGGTGTACAGGATATCCTTTCTAAGTCATTGGGATCCAACACTCCAATCAACATGATCCGTGCTACAATTTCCGGATTAAAAGAACTTAAACGTGCTGAGGACGTAGCTAAGTTACGTGGTAAATCAGTAGAAGAACTGTTAGGATAAGGGAGGGATAACGATGGCAAACAAACTGGAAATTACCCTCACTCGCAGTGTGATTGGTCGTCCGAAAGACCAACGCGAAACAGTAAAGGCTCTGGGCTTACGTAAGCTTCATCAAACAGTTGAACAACAAGATAATGCTGCTATGCGCGGTATGATCAATAAGGTTGCTCACTTAGTCACGGTTAAAGAAGCTTAATTAGATTCTTTGTAAATAAGGAGGTGCCGACATGAAATTACATGAATTAAAACCTGCTAAAGGTTCTCGCAAAGAGCGCAATCGTGTAGGCCGTGGTATCGGTTCCGGTAATGGTAAAACATCCGGAAAAGGTCACAAAGGTCAAAACGCTCGTTCTGGCGGCGGAACTCGTCCTGGTTTCGAGGGTGGTCAAACACCTTTATTCCAACGTCTTCCTAAGCGCGGTTTCACGAATATCAACCGTAAAGAATACGCAATTGTTAACCTTGATGCATTAAATCGCTTTGAAGAAGGAACTGAAGTTACACCTGAGCTTCTTATCGAAACTGGTGTAGTGAGCAGCGAAAAAGCTGGAATTAAGATTCTTGGTAAAGGTAATATTGAGAAAAAGCTTACAGTGAAAGCAAACAAATTCTCATCTACTGCTAAAGAAGCAATCGAAGCTGCTGGCGGTAAAACCGAGGTGATTTAATGTTTCAGTCAATCTCCAATTTTATGCGCGTGGGTGATATAAGAAACAAAATTATCTTCACCCTTCTTATGTTAGTCGTCTTCCGCTTGGGTACTTTCATTCCAGTACCGAGCGTGGATGCAAACGTACTGAAAATGCAAGAACAAGCCGGGTTAATCGGCTTCCTGAATACATTCGGCGGAGGAGCGCTTCAAAACTTCTCGATCTTTGCTATGGGGATCATGCCGTATATCACAGCATCTATCATTGTGCAGCTACTGCAGATGGATGTTGTGCCTAAATTTACGGAATGGTCTAAACAGGGGGATGTTGGCCGCCGTAAATTAGCTCAGTTTACCCGATATTTCACTATCATTCTTGGTTTCATACAGGCATTGGGTATGTCTTATGGATTCAATACAATGTATAGTGGATTATTAATTCCTAACCCAAGCGTTACGACGTACCTTTTAATTGCATTGATCCTTACTGCCGGTACGGCGTTTTTATTGTGGCTGGGTGAACAAATCACTGCCAAAGGTGTTGGAAACGGTATTTCGATCATCATTTTCGCAGGTATCGTAGCAGCTATCCCTAATGCAGTGAACCAATATTATGCATCACAGCTTCAAGGAGCCGGCGACGCCCTGTTCCTTCGCATCGTGGTGACACTATTGATCTTATTAGCTATCGTGGCAATCATAGTCGGTGTTATCTTTATCCAGCAGGCACTGAGAAAGATTCCTATCCAATACGCCAAGCGTCTGGTAGGCCGCAGTCCTGTCGGAGGACAATCCACTCACTTGCCATTGAAAGTTAATGCTGCAGGTGTAATTCCGGTTATCTTCGCGATATCCTTCATTATTACACCGCAAACCATCGCATCATTCTTTGGTACGAATGATGTTACAAGTACGATCCAATATGTGTTTGATTATACCCAGCCGATCGGAATGATCATTTATGTTGCGTTGATCATCGCATTTACGTACTTCTATGCTTTCATTCAAGTCAATCCTGAACAAATGTCAGAGAACTTGAAGAAGCAAGGTGGTTACATTCCGGGAATTCGCCCTGGTAAAAACACTCAGGAGTATTTGACAAGGGTACTATATCGTCTGACATTCGTCGGTGCGATATTCTTAGCTGTCATTTCCATTCTTCCTGTTTTCTTCATTAAGTTTGCAGGTTTACCGCCTGCTGCTCAAATTGGAGGAACAAGCTTGCTGATCGTTGTGGGTGTTGCACTCGAAACGATGAAAGGGCTGGAAGCTCAGTTGGTGAAACGCCACTATAAAGGCTTCATTAAATAAAAAAGGTTTTGGGGACTTCAGTTCCCTGAAACCCTAATAGAAACTGAGGTGGAATTCGAGTGAATATAGTATTGATGGGTTTGCCGGGTGCAGGAAAAGGAACTCAGGCTGAAAAGATCGTTGAGAAATATGGGATACCTCATATCTCCACAGGCGACATGTTCCGTGCCGCTATGAAAGAAGAAACGGAACTAGGCTTGAAGGCAAAATCTTTTATCGATAAAGGTGAATTGGTACCGGACGAAGTTACGATCGGTATCGTTCAGGAGCGTCTTAGCAAAGAAGATGCTCATAAAGGATTCCTTTTGGACGGTTTCCCAAGAACGGTTGCCCAGGCAGACGCTCTTGAGAACATCCTCGATAACCTTGGCAAGAAAATTGATTATGTGATTAACATTCAAGTAGATAAGGGTGTCTTGATGGAACGCCTGACAGGCCGGCGCATCTGTAAAAACTGCGGAGCGACTTATCATCTTGTATTTAATCCTCCAAGTGAAGACGGCGTTTGCGACCGCTGCGGCGGAGAACTTTATCAGCGTGCTGATGACAACGAGGAAACGGTTCAGAATCGCTTGGAAGTCAATATCAAACAAACACAGCCGCTTCTTGATTTCTATCAGGACAAAGGCTATCTAGTAAACATCGACGGACAGAGGGATATCAAAGAGGTATTCTCTGAAATCGATAAACTGATCGGGAGCTCCCGCTAATGATCATTTGTAAAACTCCTCGTGAGATAGACATCATGCGTGAAGCAGGTAAAATTGTCGCACTCACTCACAAGGAATTGCAAAAGCATATCGCTCCGGGAATCACGACTCGTGAATTGGATGCAATCGCTGAAAAATTCATAAGTCAAAATGATGCAATTCCTTCTTTTAAAGGTTATAATGGGTTTCGTGGCAGCATTTGTGCTTCCGTAAATGACGAGTTGGTTCATGGGATTCCAGGTGACCGGACGTTGAAAGACGGCGATATTATCAGCATCGATATCGGTGCGAAATATATGGGTTACCATGGTGATTCAGCTTGGACTTATCCTGTTGGAACTATAGATGACGAAACTCAAAGACTGCTGGATGTAACTGAGGAATCATTATATCTTGGCTTAAAAGAAGCAAAACCAGGTGAACGTCTATCGAACATCTCTCATTCGATTCAGACTTTTGTTGAAGCAGAAGGGTTTTCCATTGTTCGTGAGTATGTCGGGCACGGTGTTGGTCAAGACTTACATGAGGATCCCCAAATTCCTCATTATGGTCCTCCTAACAGAGGTCCGCGTCTTAAACCTGGTATGGTACTTGCTATTGAACCTATGGTGAATGCAGGCAGTCGTTATGTAAGAACATTGACGGATAACTGGACAGTTGTCACAGTTGATGGTAAAATGTGTGCTCACTTTGAACACACAATTGCTATTACAGAAGAAGGTTACGAGATTTTAACGAAAGCCTAAGTGAAGGTGATCTGATTGATCGAGTCCGATACGACTCCGTGTATAGGTCAAATCGTTTCAACCAAAAAAGGAAGAGATGCCGGGCAGTACTCGGTGATCATCCAGAAGCTGGATGAACGGTTTGTGTTGATTGCGGATGGAGATAAACGAAAGTTTGATCGTCCAAAGAAGAAAAACATTCAACATCTCTCTTTTCACAATTATATTTCTCCAGAAGTTCAGAACAGTTTATCAGAAACTGGGCGAGTGACAAATGGGAAACTGCGTTACGCTCTAACAAAGTTTTTGAATGAAGTCTTAGATGATGTTAAGAAGGGAGACGAATTCGATGGCGAAAGATGATGTAATCGAAGTGGAAGGCACGGTAGTTGAAACTTTGCCTAACGCTATGTTTAAGGTAGAATTAGAAAATGGTCATACGGTACTTGCTCATGTATCCGGGAAGATTCGCATGCACTTCATCCGAATCCTGCCAGGAGATAAAGTTACTGTTGAACTTTCTCCATATGACCTGACTCGCGGAAGAGTCACTTATCGTTATAAATAATCTATTGCACTCCGTACTCTCAAGGAGGTTAGAATAAGATGAAAGTCAGACCATCTGTAAAGCCCATCTGCGAAAAATGTAAAGTTATTCGCCGTCGCGGTAAAGTAATGGTTATCTGTGAAAACCCTAAACACAAACAAAAACAAGGCTAATAATGAAGGAGGTGCGCGCTTAATATGGCACGTATTGCTGGTGTAGATATCCCACGTGACAAACGTATTGTCATTTCACTAACATACATTTATGGTATTGGTAAAAATACCGCTAAAAAGATCCTTGCAGAAGCTGGTGTTTCTGAAGACACTCGCGTTCGCGATCTAACTGATGATGAACTTGGTAAAATCCGTGACATCGTTGACAAGTTGAAAGTTGAAGGAGACCTTCGTCGTGAAATCTCCCTAAACATCAAACGTCTAATGGAAATCGGTTCTTACCGTGGTCTCCGCCACCGCAGAGGCTTACCGGTTCGCGGTCAAAACACTAAAAACAATGCTCGTACTCGTAAAGGTCCTCGTAAGACTGTAGCGAACAAGAAAAAATAATAGGTAAAGGAGGTTACATCTGAAAATGGCACGTAAAACTAATACTCGTAAGCGTCGTGTGAAAAAGAATATCGAAGCTGGTATTGCACACATTCGTTCTACATTCAACAATACAATTGTAATGATCACTGACGTTCATGGTAATGCTGTAGCATGGTCAAGTGCAGGTTCTTTAGGATTCAAAGGTTCTCGTAAATCTACTCCTTTCGCTGCACAAATGGCTGCTGAAACTGCTGCAAAAGCATCCCAGGAACATGGATTAAAAACTCTTGAAGTAACAGTAAAAGGACCTGGTGCAGGCCGTGAAGCAGCAATCCGTGCTCTTCAAGCTGCAGGACTCGAAGTTACTGCTATCAGAGACGTTACTCCAGTTCCTCATAATGGATGTCGTCCGCCAAAACGTCGCCGTGTTTAATTTCTCTGTATAAATTTCGTATCCCTGTCAATAATGGATATGATAAAATGATACGTTTCATGGAGAGGGTTAAACCAGTTGTTGGTATACAATCGGGAACGTAAACATGGGAAATTTCGGTGCTGCCTAAGCCGGGATTTCGACGTTTTGAAGGAGGGTAAATATTAATGATCGAAATTGAGAAACCAAAAATTGAAACGGTTGAGATCAGCGATGATGCCGCATTTGGAAAATTCGTCGTAGAACCACTTGAGCGTGGGTATGGTACAACTTTGGGTAACTCCTTACGTCGTATCCTATTGTCCTCACTCCCTGGTGCTGCTGTAACTTCCATTCAAATTGATGGAGTGCTGCATGAATTTTCAACAATTGAAGGTGTCGTGGAAGATGTAACGACAATCATCATGAATATCAAAAAGCTTGCTCTGAAGATCTATTCTGATGAAGAGAAAACGCTTGAAATTGACGTTAATGGTGAAGGAGTAGTAACAGCTGCTGATATTACTCACGATAGTGATGTAGAAGTTCTTAACCCTGAACTGCACATTGCTACATTGTCTGCTAACAGCAACTTCCGTATGCGTCTGACAGCTCAACGAGGTCGAGGATATACACCTGCTGATCAAAACAAACGAGAGGACCTGCCAATCGGCGTGATCCCTATCGACTCTATTTACACTCCAGTTTCACGCGTTAACTATCAAGTAGAAAACACTCGTGTTGGTCAATTGACTAACTTCGATAAACTATCTCTTGATGTTTGGACTGACGGAAGCATTGGCCCGAAAGAAGCCATTTCCCTTGGTGCTAAGATCCTCAATGAGCATCTTAACATCTTTGTCGGTCTTACTGACGAAGCTCAGAATGCTGAAATCATGGTAGAAAAAGAAGAAGACCAAAAAGAGAAAGTTCTTGAAATGACAATTGAAGAACTGGATCTATCTGTTCGTTCATATAACTGCTTGAAGCGTGCGGGAATCAACACTGTTCAGGAGCTTGCCAACAAGACTGAAGAAGATATGATGAAAGTACGTAACTTAGGGCGTAAATCCTTGGAAGAAGTTAAAGTTAAGCTTGAAGATCTGGGCTTAGGTTTACGCAAGGACGACTGAGTCAAGCATCAGGTTATTTAACGATTTAACAAAGGAGGGAATCTAAAATGGCATACAGAAAGTTAGGGCGTACTAGCGCTCAACGTAAAGCAATGCTTCGCGATTTAGCTACTGACCTAATCATCAACGAACGCATCGAAACAACAGAAGCTCGTGCAAAAGAACTTCGCTCAGTTGTTGAGAAAATGATCACATTAGGAAAACGTGGTGACTTGCATGCACGTCGTCAAGCATCAAGCTTCATCCGTCATGAAGTTGCTAATGCAGAAGAGAACCAGGATGCAATCCAAAAGTTGTTCTCTGATATCGCTGGCCGTTACACAGAGCGTCAAGGCGGATACACTCGTATCATGAAGCTTGGACCTCGTCGTGGTGACGGTGCTCCAATGGTTATCATTGAGCTAGTATAATTTCATTCATACACAACAAGGGCAGGACAGTTATTTTGTTAACTGCTTCTATGCCCTTTTTGTTTACACCTTGGTCAATACTCAAAAAGCAGAGCGTTACGATGGGCATTCCCTGAAGTGACCCGTCTAGCTCATGCACCTCTTCCAGCTTCTATCCATTAGAAGTCCGTTCACACGCTGAACAAGAAAGCAGCCGCTATCTATGGAACGAGGTGCAGGCTTTTTTTTGTATTCAGGACTTTTTCGAAAAGTGTTGATCTCAGCTGCAGGCACCCAACTCCGCGGGGCGCGCGGTGAACAAAAAAGCGCAAGTGGCCGATCAGCGACGTACAGATTGGAGAGCTCTCGGATGAGATAAAGGAATCACGAAGAGCAAAGCGATTCGATGATGACTTATCATTAAAAAGCGGAAAGGCCCTTTCAGCTGCGTACGGACTGGACTGACTCGCATGAGATAAAGGAAACATAACGAACAACGTGAGTTGATGTTGACTTATCGCAAGGAGGAGTTGGGAAATCCGCTATCAGCTGTACCTTGGAGCTGGATTCGCAAGAAGAGAGATCGAAATCTGCTAGTCGTTGGCCACTGGAGCTGGATTGAGCCTCCTCGGCTGGCCTGTGGGGTCTCACCTGTCATCAAAAGTGGAAGCGCCCCGATCAGTCCCGACAGGCAAATGTTCCAAAGAGAAAAAAAGGCGATTTTCCCTTTTATTCTCTTTGGGTTATTTGACCCCGAGGGGCTGGGCGCTGGAACTAGACGTCGCGCTAATCCCGCAGGAGTTGGGTACCTTCCGCTCCGACCAACACTATTTGAAAAAGACTACCATTTGTGTTGGATTAAAATTTGAAATCCGTGTTCTGTCTTTAACTAGATACTAATGATTCACAAGTAGCTTTCCCAATTCAATAAATTTTAGAAGAGAACAGTTTGAGCATAGAAGAGATGAGAGGAGTGGTACGATGAAAGAACTCATTTCCATAGAAAATGTAAGTTATCGCTATCATGAGCAGGAAACCTATGCCCTGAATGATATTTCCCTAAAAGTCTTTGATAGAGAATGGCTGGCGATTGTCGGGCACAATGGTTCTGGCAAATCAACTTTAGCCAAAATGCTGAATGGGCTGCTGTTTCCTGAAAAAGGAACAGTAACAGTGGATGGAATTCCATTATCAGAAGAGAGCGTCTGGGATATCCGGGCCAAAATAGGAATGGTTTTTCAAAACCCCGATAACCAGTTTGTCGGGACGACAGTGGAAGATGATGTGGCTTTTGGTTTAGAAAATCACGGAATCCCGCAGTATATAATGGCAGAAAGAGTCATCGGGGCCCTTGACATGGTCAATATGAGTGATTTTCTTAATCAAGAACCCCACCACCTGTCTGGTGGCCAGAAACAGCGTGTGGCCATCGCTGGAGTCGTTGCGCTCAGGCCTGATATTATCATATTGGATGAAGCTACCTCCATGCTGGACCCTAAAGGCAGGCAGGAAGTACTGGCAACAATCCGTGAGCTAAAAAAGAACAGTAACCTGACAGTCATTTCGATCACCCATGACTTGGAAGAAGCTGCAAAGGCTGATCGTATGCTGGTGTTAAACAAAGGAGAGGTATTCAAGGAAGGGACTCCTCTGGAAATTTTCAAACTGGACGAGGAATTGACTGCTCTTGGGCTGGATATCCCGTTTCCGGGAAGAATGGCAAAAGCGTTGAAAAGACGGGGGATCTCCCTTTCTGAAACCTATTTAACACAGGAAGAATTGGTGAGGGATTTATGGACATATCATTTGAACAAGTAGAATACCGGTATTCTGCCGGGACACCCTTTGAGAAGCTGGCCCTTGAGGATCTCAACCTCCTTTTGCCTTCAAAGAAATACACAGCTATCATAGGGCATACCGGTTCCGGTAAATCGACTCTTCTCCAGCACTTGAATGCCCTGCTTAAGCCAACTTCAGGCAAAGTGTCCATTGGTGAATATGAAATAACCCCAAAGAAGAAGAATAAGCAGTTGAAGCCCATCCGGAAGCGCGTCGGCATCGTCTTTCAATTCCCTGAGCATCAGCTTTTTGAGGAGACAGTCCTTAAGGATATCTGCTATGGTCCCCAAAATTTCGGGGTTTCAGAGGAAGAGTCAGAAAGGCGTGCAAGGGAATTGATCGTCACTGTCGGGCTCGATGAGGAAGTATTGGAACGCTCACCTTTTGATTTATCAGGTGGCCAGAAGAGAAGGGTGGCCATTGCCGGAGTACTTGCCATGGAACCGGATGTCCTGGTCCTCGATGAACCTACTGCAGGACTCGATCCCAGAGGGCGGACGGAAATCATGGATATGTTCAATAGGATCCATTTGGAAAAAGGGCTGACTACAGTGCTGGTTACACACAGCATGGAGGATGCAGCACGGTATGCGGATGAATTGGTCATCATGCAGAAAGGGAAGCTAGTCGGGAAGGGATCTCCGGAAGAGATTTTTTCGAAGCCGGACTGGTTATTCTCTCTTGGGCTGGATGTCCCTGAGACAGTCAAATTTCAATACAGCGTGGAACAGCAGCTGGGGCACAAATTCGGCAGAACCTGCTTGACCATAGAAGAGCTTGCTGATGAAATACTGGCCCATGTGGAAAGCGGTGACCGTTCATGATGGATAAAATGATTTTCGGCCGGTATATACCAAGTGATTCTTTCGTTCACAAAATGGACCCCCGCTCCAAGCTGGTTTTTGTTTTTGCATTCATATGTATTGTATTCCTTGCTAATAATGCGGTAACCTATGCAATCCTTGGAGCATTTACATTAGGAGCCATGCTTTCGGTGAAGATTCCAGTCAAGTTCCTAATTGGGGGATTGAAACCAGTCATGTGGCTCGTTTTGTTCACCTTCCTTCTGCATATATTTTTCACTAAAGAAGGAGAAGTTCTGCTGGACGTGGGTTTCCTGAAAATCCATGAAGAGGGTCTGAGACAGGCTGTCTTCATTTCGCTTCGTTTTACGTATCTCATCCTGGTAACGACCCTGCTGACACTTACGACATCGCCAATTTCGATAACAGACGGTCTTGAAACTTTGCTGAACCCACTGAAAAAAGTCAGGTTCCCTGTACATGAAATGGCATTGATGATGAGTATCTCCCTCCGGTTCATCCCTACCTTGATGGAAGAAACGGACAAGATCATCAAAGCGCAGACAGCCAGGGGAGCAGAACTGGCTTCAGGGCCCGTTAAAGAAAGAATCAAGTCGATTGTGCCTTTACTGATTCCATTGTTTGTTGGTGCATTCAAGCGTGCGGAGGATTTGGCGACCGCAATGGAAGCGAGAGGCTACAAGGGCGGCGAAGGCAGGACGAAATACAGGGTTCTGCACTGGACAGTGACAGACACGGCAGTCCTTGGTTCCCTGGTTGTCCTGGCAGCCATCCTGATTGTATTAAGAGGCTGATAGGAGTGTTCTCATGCAGAGAATAAAGTGTACAGTGGCATACGACGGCACACCGTTTGCCGGCTATCAGGTGCAGCCTGGGAAGCGGACAGTCCAGTTGGAAATAGAAAAAGCCCTCCGGGAAATCCATAAAGGGGAAGATGTAAAGATAACAGCATCGGGAAGAACGGATGCAGGAGTCCATGCAAAGGGACAAGTCTTTCACTTCGACACAGGGCTCTCGATCCCAGAGGAGAAGTGGCCAACGGTTCTGAACAGCAAACTGCCGCCGGAAATCGTCCTCACTTGGGCAGAAAAAGTTTCAGGTGATTTTCATTCACGCTTTTCTGCCGTCAAAAAGGAATACCGATACTGCGTCTACCAAAACCAAGCAGCAGATCCTTTTAAAAGACACTTTGCATTGCATTATCCATTTCAGATAAATATCGAAGAAATGAGGAATGCTGCGGAGTATTTGATTGGAGAACATGACTTCACCAGTTTTTGTTCAGCGAAGACGGAAGTGGCGGATAAGGTTCGGACGATTTACTCAATTGGAATCGAGGAAGCCGAAGAAGAGATCACTTTCTCCTATATAGGGAATGGGTTCCTTTATAACATGGTCAGAATCCTTTCAGGGACGCTTTTGGAAGTCGGAAGGGGCAAGTACACTGCGGATGATGTAAGAGGCATGCTGGAGGCGGCAGACCGGGGTGCAGCGGGCAAAACAGCTGCTCCGCAAGGGCTGTATCTCTGGAAAGTATACTATTGAAAAAAAAATACTAAAACAACTAATCCAGGTGTAACATTCCCTTGACATCCCGGCGCGAACAAGATATTATAACATATGGTATGTTATTAACCCCACGATAAGCCCCGGAATCTTATTGTGATTGAAGATATATACTATCGGAACTTAAATGAAATTGAATGATAAATATTAGGAGGGTAACTCATGCGTACGACATATATGGCAAAAGCTAATGAAATCGAACGTAAGTGGTACGTTGTTGACGCCGAAGGAAAGACTCTTGGTCGCCTTTCCAGCGAAGTAGCAGCAATCTTACGTGGTAAACACAAACCAACTTTCACACCACACGTTGACACTGGTGATCACGTTATCATCATCAACGCTTCCAAAATCGAATTGACTGGTAAGAAACTTACTGACAAAATTTACTACCGTCACAGCCAACACCCAGGCGGTTTGAAGTCTCGTACAGCTCTTGAAATGCGTACAAACTACTCAGAAAAAATGCTTGAACTTGGTATTAAAGGTATGCTTCCAAAAGGATCTTTAGGCCGTCAAATGTTCAAGAAACTGCATGTATACGCTGGCGCTGAACATCCGCATCAAGCACAACAACCAGAAGTTTACGAACTTCGTGGATAATCAATAAGAGGAGGTAATTATCTTGGCACAAGTTCAATATTACGGAACTGGTCGTCGTAAGAGCTCAGTAGCTCGTGTACGTTTAGTACCAGGTAACGGTAAGATCGTTATTAATGATCGTGAAGTAGAAAACTACATCCCATTCGAAGCACTACGTGAGGTTATCAAGCAGCCTCTAGTTGCAACTGAAACTGTTGGCAACTATGATGTATTGGTAAACGTACACGGTGGTGGATACACTGGCCAAGCTGGTGCAATCCGTCACGGTATCGCACGTGCATTGCTTCAAGCTGATCCTGAATACCGCGGAACTCTTAAGCGCGCAGGATTACTGACTCGTGACGCTCGTATGAAAGAACGTAAGAAATACGGTCTTAAAGGCGCTCGTCGTGCACCTCAGTTCTCAAAACGTTAATCTTATTAACGTTCGATCCCAGCTGGATTATCCAGCTGGGATTTTTTGATGTTATTGGAGGTATAGGGGCATCATTTAAAATGAAAAGAGTTGCGAGGCAGGAAAAGAGAGCAGATTAGAACATCAAAGCAGGAGAACCAGTTATTTGATGTAGTAAAAAGAGGGTAATTCGGACATCAACTGTGATGAACCAATGGATGATGCAGTAAAGGAGGGTTAATAGGCACAATATAACGTCAAAAACATAAAAAGATGCTGGTTGCTCGGCCGGCGGGGCTACATCAAACGCTAAACTTCCAAATTAATGTATCCCGCTTAGCCTGCAGAACAAACAAGGCACCTCAGGTTCGACAAGATCCGGGGCGTGACTGTCACTAAAGCCAGAATTGGAAACCATTGCTCGAATGAAGAACGACTTTAAGCTAAAAATAACGTTCAAAGGGAGGGAATCGCTTTGAGCGTTATTACTTCATTTAATTCAAAAAGAAGAGAGAAGCAGATACAGCATGAACGAAAGCTGCTGCGGGAAGTCTCCATTAAGATGCTTCAGGAAAGTGTCCGAAAGCATTTTGGCCAGATCAAGATCCAGGGAGGCGTCTTTATGCAGCAGGGGTTTGATGAAGCCTGCTTTGATGTGGCGGTAGAGGCTTATTTACTTGGCGGGAAGCTGAGCAAGTTTGGATACAGCGGCGAAACACTGGAAGAGGTACAAAAACGCTGTAATCCTGAAATGAAGCACTATATCGATACTTTATATAACTTCTGGCTATACTGGTCAGAGCTTGGCGTTTCCAATACCGTGGACGAGTCCTTTTATTACAGCTGCGAACATTTTGTTGAGACGTGGTGGAGTGAAGGGTATCAAAATGGTATTAAACGGCATAAGCTCAGAATGCATTAATTTTTTCCGGCAGTTCTAAATTCATCCCTTGTCCCATATTTTTTATAGAGATGGGGGAGGGATTTCAAATGAAAAATAAATTGAAGATGATAGGGTTTGCCGGGGTTGCCATCATAATATTCATCATTTTTCAATATAAACTGCTTGATACAGGCACTTGGGAATCCTGGAATCTTCCTTTGTCAGGAAAAATTATTTATCTTGATCCCGGTCACGGAGGCCCTGATGGGGGAGCGGAAAGCGGTTCGGGGTCAGATGAAGTACTGGAAAAAGATATTGCCTTGAATGTTTCAAAGATGCTTCGTGATTACTTTCAGGAGCAGGGCGCCCTTGTCATCATGACGAGGGATGATGACAGTGATCTTGCTCCAGAAGGAACAAGAGGATACAGCCGGAGAAAAACACAGGATCTTAAGAAGCGTCTGGAGATGATCAATTCATCCAACGCCGACCTGTATCTCAGCATTCATTTGAATGCAATTCCTTCCAGCAGATGGAGCGGAGCACAAACCTTCTATAATCCTAAATTCAAGGAGAACAAAGAGGTTGCCGAAAAGATTCAGTCCGAGCTGATCCGAAATCTTGAAAACACGAAGAGAGAGGCAAAGGGGATCCAGAATGTGTATTTGGTAAAACATATCAATAAGCCTGGTGCCCTGGTAGAGATTGGCTTCCTGTCCAATCCGGGAGAAAAAGCCAACCTTATTACTGAGAAGTATCAACAAAAAGTAGCTGCTTCCATATATGAAGGAGTATTAAAGTATTATGATGAGAAAACTGATGAGGAATAACCTCTCAGTTTTTTTATTTCTATAAGCTGTTAGACAATTCAATACAATTAGGATATGTTATACTGAAATAGAATGAAAACGAATTCAAGATTAGAGGAAGGTGTTAGCTATGTTATCCCAACAACAAGTTAGAGATTTACTATATAAAATCAAAGATCCATTTTTACATAAAACACTGGAAGAAACAAACGGTGTTCTTGAAGTAAGTGTCAAAGAGGAAAAGAATCATGTCAGTGTAAAGGTTGCGATTGCCAAAACCGGGACAGCAGAGCAAATGAAGATGCAGCAGGAAATCGTCAAGGTCCTTAAAGAAAATGGGGCTGAAACGGTGGGTATCCGATTTGCAGATCTTTCTCCTGAGGAACTTGAAAAACATAGGGGATCACAACCGGAAGGCGAAGAGTCCGGCAGCCTCCTGTCTCCTGGAAGCAAAACAACATTCATCGCGATCGCCAGCGGAAAAGGCGGAGTCGGTAAGTCGACAGTATCCGTCAACCTTGCTGTTTCACTTGCGCGCGCAGGTAAAAAGGTAGGATTGGTCGATGCCGATATATATGGTTTCAGCGTTCCTGATATGATGGGGATTGTGAAGCGTCCGGTCGTAAGAGGAGAAAAGATCATCCCTGTTGAAAGATTTGGCGTTAAAGTCATCTCTATGGGCTTCTTTGTGGAAGACAATGCACCAGTCATCTGGAGAGGGCCCATGCTTGGAAAAATGCTGAATAACTTCTTCAATGAAGTGGAATGGGGCGACCTTGATTACCTGCTGCTTGACCTTCCGCCGGGAACAGGCGACGTAGCCCTGGATATCCATACAATGCTCCCGCAATGTAAAGAGATCATCGTGACGACCCCTCACCCGACTGCAGCATTCGTTGCTGCGCGTGCGGGCGCCATGGCTTTAAGTACTGACCATGAGATCCTGGGTGTTATCGAGAATATGTCATACTTCGAGAGCAAGAACACCGGCGAAAGAGAATATGTATTCGGAAGAGGCGGGGGAGAGAAACTGTCAGAAGAATTAAGAACGAACCTCCTTGGGCAGCTCCCGCTTCAGCAGCCTGACTGGAATGAGGATGACTTTGCTCCATCCGTATACGATACAGACCACCGAGTCGGAAAGATCTATGGGGATATCGCCCACAAAGTCATCGACTTGCTGTCCTGAATTGAAACGTAGAACAAGCGGCTTGAAACGACAGCCGCTTGTTTTTTTATTCCCTTTTTTATAAATTGCTGCGATAGTCAATCAGAGAAACAGAGGGGAGATCCTACTATGGGGATTCTCTCCGTAAGAGAAAATGTGTTTTAAGAGGAGGAAGGAGAAGGGCTGATCAAGCACCGCCTCCGCCTCCGCCACCGGATTCACCGCCGCTTTGTCCGCCTCCGCCACCAGATTCACCAGCACCGCCTTGTCCGCCCTGCTCTCCGCCCTGGCCTTTCATTTCGCTCGCTGCTTTAAGAAGGATGTCCTGAATCTTAGCTTTGAACAGCGGACTTTCAAAGGTTTCGGTCACTACTTGCTGGAGATGCTCCCTGTACTCTTTGCTTTTCAGAGTCTCTCCGATTTCCTTTTGGATTTCAGGATCTTTCATGATATCCATGACCATGCCCTGGTATTCGGGATCCTTCATGAGATCTTTCAGCAGCTTTTCATTTTCACCCTTCATACTCTTTGCCATGGATTCAGCAAATTTAGGGTCTTCAAAAGCTTTCTTCCAGAACTCGCTGCCTTTATCAGAAGTTAGAGTGGTCGTTATCGTTTCCTTTACAACCCCTTCATCCATGATAAGCTGCTGTTTCACTTTTTCATCAGCCATTATCTCCTGGATCGCCTTTTTCCCATCATCTGTTTTCAGTATATCTACAACCATCTTCTTGGTTTCCTCATAGTCAGGCTGGCTGGCGCTCGCTTGCCCGCCTCCTCCGCCGCACGCAGAAAGAAGCAGGAGCGGCAATAATAAAAATAGAAAGGATAATTTTTTCATTTTTAAGCCCCTTTCACTTCAAAATACCCCTACAATTAATATGGATTAAACCAAAAAAAATATACCGCAGGATAAGGTAGATGTGGATTTTTTAAATGGTCGTTTGGTACAATCAAAGAAGTGCAAAAAAATGTAATGGAGGCATTTCTTAAGTGACTATCCGAAATTGGATTCGATTATTTTTCTCCACACTTATGGTGGGTGGAGTTGTAACTGGTGTTTCAGGCCTGATATTGAGGTGGGATGAATTCAAACCATGGTTCATTGATTTTGACCTCGGAAGGATTCTTTCTGTTCTTCTATGGCTTATAGTAGTCGGCTTTACGTTTAGTGTCATCAGTCAAATGGGGTTTTTCGCTTATTTGACCATTCATCAATTTGGCCTTGGCATGTTCCGTTCTTTTTGGAATACAGTGCAGGTCGTAGTAATTCTTTTTGTTTTGTTTGATTTGATTTATTTCCGCTTCGATGGATTTACGAACAATGGAGAGGTCAGGTATTCATATATCTTTTTATTCTTAATGATTACCGTGACCGGGGTGGGGGTTGCCTTCTTGAAAAACAAGCAGTCAGCCCAGAATACATTCATCCCGGCGATTTTCTTTATGGTTGTTGTAACGGTGCTGGAGTGGCTCCCGGTCCTGCAGGCTAAAGAAAGTAAGTGGCTTTTCCTGATGCTGTTTGCATTGGTGGCCTGTAATGCCTACCAGCTGCTCGCATTGCCAAAATTCAATAAGCGCTCAGAAGAGGAAAGAAAAGCAAAGAAATGATGAAAGGACTGATCCCGCCGAGGGGCCAGTCCTTTTCTGATTAAGGAACCAATGTCGTTTTCGTCTTACCATTGGCAATCATTTCAGAGACACTTTTGAATTCTCCTTTAGACTTAAGAACCTTAACAATTTCCGGAAGGGACTTTTCAGTTTGTTTAGCGGAATCCGAAGCATGAAGGAGCACTATATCACCTTTTTTCGCTGCAGAGACATTTTTGATAATCTGTTCGGCACCTGGATTTGTCCAGTCCTGGGAGTTGATGCTCCAATGAACCACAGTAAATCCGAGTTTATCGGCAATAGACAGCACCCGTTTATCAAAATGTCCGGTTGGCATTCTAAGAAGAGTGACATCTTTAATATTCAACTTCTCAAAGACTTCTTGGGCTTTCAGGATGTCCTGACGCACTTTGGCATCTTCCATCTCGCTGTAATCACTATAAGCATAACCCAGGCTCCCGATTTCGTATCCTTGTTTATTGATCTTTTCAACTATATCCGGATGTCTTTCAGCCCAAGCTCCAGAAAGGAAGAAGGTAGCGGATTGAACCCCTTGATCCTTGAGCTTCTCAAGGATCGGTTCAGCTTTCTCGTCCCCCCAGCCCACGTTGAATGTCAGGGATATTCCCTTATCACCTTTATAAATGGCTTTTGGCCCATCATCCGTTGAGAAAACAGGAAGAGCAGAGAGGCTGCCGGTAAAAATGAATAAAGCCGTGAAAAAAGAAATGACCAGAATCAGAATACCCTGTTTTAGTTTTCGGGCATTTAATGAGTAGAAAACATTCATACAATCCCTCCAAGAGACAATATCCTGTTCTAACATATGCATGTCCGAAGAAAAAATATTACAGAAATAACGAAAAGCCTATTATAAATTCCGCCCAGTTGGAAAAAACTACAATTACTACGTTGAAGGGGTGACAGAGTTGCTGGGTTTCTTAATAAACGAAAGAGAGAAGCAGGAAATGGAATACTTATTGAAAAGAGAAATGGATGAAATTCTTTTCGATTTGAAAGATTCAAGAATAGATCATATTGTAAAAAGAGCAATGGATGAAAGATATAAAATATTATTTGAATTATTCAAAAGGGTCGCTTCCCATAAAGACTGTATGAAATACATGAAAACCAAAAGAATAGAGCAGGGGAAATCATAGTTGATGCCGCGGAAATTGCGGACAAGCAAAAAAGTATTTTTTTTTTGTGAAAATCGTTGACTTTGATTTATCATCTTGATATATTAATAAACGTCGCTGCTGAACAACGGCGTTTCATACAAAAACATTTT
>NZ_QXIR01000027.1 GCF_003581585.1 Bacillus salacetis | reverse complement strand
GTGCTTTAATGACTTGATGGGTGCCTTGCCCTTAGAAGTCGATTAAAAAATTGGAAATATTCCAGAAACCTCTAGGCACTTGCTGCATACATTGTAAAAGGAATGACCCATGGGAGGTGCCATCATGAGTAAAGAATCCAAAACAAATGCAAAAACCCCTTTATTATACATCCAGCAGCCATCACTTAAAGAAATCAGAGCGAATATGCAGCAGAGCTATTCATCTAAAAATGCCAAGCAGAAAACAAGTGAAAAACCAATAAAAGAGCAGTCAGTTGAAAAAAAACCAAAAAGAAGGAAGCGTCCCTTCTTTGAAGAAGAACTCAGTACATTATATGGGGAAGAAGCGCTGCAAGAAAAGGACCTGCAGGATTCCAAGCCGGAGGCAAGCGATACTGCAGAAGCATCCTTAGAAGATAAAGAACCAGAACAAAAGAGAAATTCTTTTTCCTTTAAACCTCTAAAGCCATTCAGAGATATGGAACTGGACGAAAAGATTGATTATCTATCCAGGTACATTAATGGCAAGGCCCCTTTTCCTTGCGAGTTTATCACACAAGAAGAAAGGCACAGGGGGATCCTGCTCCGAGCGGAAGGAGAATTCCTGGTTATTAAATCCTTTCAAGGTGACGAGGTGGAAATCAAAAGGAGTAATCTTGATGCTATCAAGATCATCGGATTATAAACTTCAATAACCATAATATAAAAAACCGGCCGGAGGGGTTCCGGCCGGTTTATCGATGATTAGTCGCAGATGCCAAGGTCTCTATCTGCAATACATTGAATTGCACAGAAACAATTCAGGTCCACAGTGATACAGTTATTTGTTCTGAACCACTCGTCGACATGGCAGATTGCACTGTAATCCAATTTTCCGTAGTCGTTGATGATGTCTCTGTTTGGTCTGATTGCTCTCAGTGTCGCACAGCAGTTATCAAAAATTTCTTCTACACGGAAATAGATGGTTACACAGTTTGCATCGCACTCTCCATCACGTTGTTTGAAAAGGGCTTTGAATAGTTCACCATTTTTATTCGTCAACGTAAAGATACGAGTATCTGCACGGCGTCTCATTGCAGGGCTGTTCAAATCGCCAAGCGGCTCAAGGAAACAGCTTGTAGTACAATCCAGGCATTCGTCATTTACTGCTGCATCCTGGATGTCTTTAATGGCGCGTACTACTTCACATACGCAGTTGTCAGTACTGACTCCACCTACATCTTCTCTTTTTCCACAACCCATATTGAAAAGGCCTCCTTTTAATTGTTTATCGCTACACTAATAACATATTGTAGCCAAGGGGTTTAAGTTACGGATATTAGCCCTTTTTCGGGAAAATAGGCGTTGCGGCAGCTGTCCATAAGACCATAGCAGTTTTAATCCATAAGAAAAGGAGCACACTAAGTGGAACTGACTTTGTTACAGTTAATAATTATGGGTTTGGCTGTATTTCGGCTGACTCATCTGATTGTATATGACAAAATTACAGAATTCCTGAGGTCGCCATTTTTCGATGAGGTTGAAGAAAAGGATGAACGGGGCAAACTGGAAGTATATCTGGTTCCTAAGCAAACGCTGATCAGGGGCTGGATCGGTGAGCTTCTCAGCTGTTATTGGTGCACTGGTATCTGGGCAGCAGGCGGTCTTTATGCATTATTTATCTTTCTCCCGGCAGTAGCAAATCCTCTGCTGGTCATTTTGGCGGCTGCTGGATTTGCCTCGATCATTGAAACAGTGATACAAAGATGGATTTCTTGATTTCAGAGAACAAGCGTTGCAGAAGCTGCATATTATTATGGTATATGTAAGTTTTGCATAGAACTTGTCAACTGAGTTTCGTCATTTAAGGAGGAAGAAAATGAATGATGAAGAAATCTGTGTCAACTAATTCAAATGAGTCAAATCTTAAGATGGTCTCACCCAAGAGAAAGAAAAAAGGCTGCGGCTGCGGCAAAAGAAAGAGAAGAAATAACGGTTAATACAATATGTAAGTTTCTGTAAAAAATATCATTCAGACTGAAGCTCAATAAACTCAAGGAGTTTAGATATTGGGCATCAGTCTTTTTTTATTCATAAAAAAACGGCCACTTGCAGAAGATATGAATACAATAATTGGTTTCCATACTGCATCACACTTCAAATTCTGTAGTATGAACATTGAAAAGCCCGGGGGGATTTTATGAATAAGCAATGGTTAAGTCTTATGGTTATCATGTTACTGGCTGGGTGTGCTGTCAATGAGGAAGACGGGAAGGACAGCAGGGGGGCACTAATCAAAGTCACAGACCCGCCTCCGGTTGAATTGATGGAAAATCCGGAAACAGACAGTGTCGGACATGCTGTGAAAAAGGAAATAGCAAAGCTCCCTGAGCTTTATGATGTTGCAGTCATTGAAGGGAAAAAGGAGATTTTGGTTTCCTATAAGGTGAAGCATTCCGATCGCTTCCATATGAAGGCAATTGAAAAAAAGATGACAAGGAAGCTTGAAAAAAAATTCCCGGATGAAAAGTTCATTGTTTCCAGTGATTATAAAATATTTTTGGAAACAGTAAGACTTAAAGACAAAATTGAGAAAAATTCCATCTCCAATAAAGATGCGGAAAAGAGATTCCAGGAAATCATCAAGCTGAAAGAGGAGCTAACCTAGAAAGGAGCATGTTATGGGAAAGAAACAAAAAACTCCGCAGCAGAAACAGTTTGCAAAGCTTGAACAAAAGCATGAAACCAAGCGTCCTGTATTGTTGAATTGTGTCAAAGCATTTTTTGTCGGTGGTTTTATCTGTTTGATCGGACAGGTAGTCACTTACTTTTATATCTACTTCTTCAATTTTACGGAACAAACAGCCGGTAACCCAACGGTAGCAACAATGGTGTTTTTTTCAATGCTGCTCACAGGCTTTGGCATTTATGACCATATCGGCCAGTTTGCCGGAGCAGGAAGTGCTGTCCCGGTTACAGGGTTTGGTAATGCGGTGATTTCCGCTGCAATCGAACATAGGACAGAGGGGCTCGTACTTGGAGTAGGAGGCAATATCTTTAAGCTTGCAGGGTCCGTTATTGTTTTTGGGGTTTTTTCAGCGTTTGTTATCGCATTGATCAAAACGCTTCTAATTAAATGGGGGGTTGTATAATGTTAAAAGGTGCACAATCATGGGAATTTCAAAATCCCCCTTCCATCATTTCGACAGGAGTGGTCGGCGGCCCATTCGAAAAGAAAGGGAGGCTGTCTGAAGACTTCGACCGCTTCTATGAAGATTTGTGGATGGGGGAGGAAACGTATGAAAAAGCCAACCGGCTGATGATTGAAGATGCCGTCAAACTGGCTGTAGAGAAAGGCGGAATCCGTGAAGACCAGGTGAAATTCTTCCTTTCGGGAGATTTAATAAATCAAATAACACCTTCATCTTTTGCAGCACGGACAAACGAAATCCCTTACCTTGGATTATTCGGAGCCTGTTCTACTTCGATGGAAGGCCTTGCATTGGCTTCCTATCTCGTAGATACCGGAGGGGCAGATTACATTGTTACCGGTGCTTCAAGCCATAATTCTGCTGTAGAAAAGCAATTCCGTTATCCTACAGAGTATGGAGGCCAAAAACCGCCTACAGCCCAATGGACGGTGACAGGGGCAGGGTATTCACTTATCGGGAAAAGCAGTCCTGGTTCCTCCCCGGGACCCCGGGTCACTTCAGCTACAATCGGTAAAGTAATTGATATGGGATTGACAGATCCCTTCAATATGGGAGGTGCAATGGCACCTGCAGCAGCGGATACCATAACTGCACACTTCAAGGACTTAGGCAGGGATCCGTCTTATTATGATCTAGTCATAACCGGGGACCTGGCTAAAATAGGGCGGAAGACCACCCAGGAGCTGCTTCAGAAAGAAGGTATCACACTGGATGAAACTCAATTCCAGGATTGCGGACTGCTGATTTATGGACAGGATCAGCCTGTTCAGTCCGGGGCGAGCGGTCCAGGATGTTCCGCCACGGTCTTATATGGACATCTGTTAAACCAGATGAAAAGCGGAGTGTATAAGAAGATATTAATGATTGCGACCGGAGCACTGTTATCTCCGCTCACTTTTCAGCAGGGTGAGTCCATTCCCTGCATAGCCCATGCTGTGTCGATTGAGTATAGGTAGTATGAGAATGAAAGGAGGGGCAGCTTATGCTGGCTATGTTTTTTTGGGCATTCTTGATAGGGGGCATCATCTGCGTAATCGGGCAGTTATTATTTGATGTTGCGAAACTTACACCAGCTCACACGCTGAGTTTACTTGTTGTCATCGGAGCGGTATTGTCCGGTTTTGGTTTATATGAGCCTTTGATTGACTTCGCGGGGGCTGGAGCGACCATTCCAATCACCTCCTTCGGGAATGCTTTGGTTCAAGGAGCAATGCAGGAAGCAGATCAGCATGGTCTGGTAGGAGTTCTTACGGGGATGTTCGAAGTGACAAGCTCAGGTATTTCGGCAGCCATCATTTTCGGCTTTCTGGGTGCTTTGATTTTCAAGCCGAAAGGGTGAGGGTATGTGTCCGAATATATAGAGGTTGCCCTCAGGAGCTTATTCATTCTTGCGGCATTGTTCTTTATTACAAAATTGCTCGGAAAAAAACAGCTTTCACAGCTTTCATTTTTTGAATATATCACAGGCATCACAGTGGGCAGTATCGCTGGGACACTGTCCATGGATTTGGAATTGAAGCTGCTGGAAGGCCTCATGAGTATCCTTCTTTGGTTTTCGGTTCCATTTGTATTTTCGTTAATATCATTAAAAAGTATGAAGTTCAGGCATTTCATTGAAGGAACTCCCACAATATTCATTGAGAACGGAAACATCTTAGAGGACGCACTTAAGAAAGAAAAGATTTCAATTGATGAACTGCTTGAACAATTAAGAAAGAGGAATATTTTCCGAGCATCTGATGTCCAGTATGCCTCCCTTGATACCAATGGTGAGTTAAGTGTGCTGCTGAAGAAGGAAAAACAGCCGCTTCTGTATGAAGACTTTTTTCATTACACCGGCAAGATGATACAAATCCAGCCTGTGATCACCGATGGAGAAATTGACATTCAAGGCCTGAGGCAGTTGGGATTCAGTGAAGAGTGGCTCCGCCTCCAACTTAAGCAAAGGAAGGTTCCTTTGGAGAATGTGTTCCTTGCCCAGGCAGATACGTCAGGACAGTTGACGATCGATTTATTTGACTGGACAGGTGAACAGCCGTCCTAAGCCCAAACATAGGTGATCATCTCTACATATACTATAGAAGCAAGGTACAAAGAGAGGTGATAACTATGTATGGATATGGTTATGGCTGTGGATATCCAGGATACAATTATGGATCAACTTTCGTCTTGATTGTTGTCCTGTTCATTCTCTTGATCATCGTTGGCGCAAGCTTTTATTGCTGACGCTTAGAAGAAGTTCGGAACCGAAGCTGAAGCAAACGGCTGCGCCATGGCACCGCTGCTTCAGCTTCATTTTTTGGTTTCCGGGTGTTGAATAGGCACCAAATGGGCAGCGCCTCATACTATATATTAGCTATGAAGGAGGCGTTTACCCAATGAATAATAATAACTTCTTTAAGAATATCGAAAAGAAGACCGGTGTCAATATGAATGATGTATTTGAATTAGCCAGTTCTCTCCAAAATGCAAATTTCAAGGATGAACAAACGGTCCGGGGTGTGATCCAGCGTGTATCACAGATTGCCCATAAACCAGTAAACAAAGAAACGGAAGACAAAATTGTAAAATCCATTGTAAATGACGGCAAGCAGCTGGATTTTGGGACACTCTCACAAATGATCAATAACGAAAAGAAATAGTGCAAGCAAAAACCAGCGGGCCTCCTCTAAAGGATAGAGGGGGCCCGCTGGTTTTGAATGGGTTGCTTCCAGTGGGACGATGGGAAGGTATGAACACCCCGCACGGTCTACCTGGCACAATTGAATATATGGAAGGAAGCACCATCACAAAGGAGCGGAGCCAAGGCAAGTGAGATGGAATGGAGGGAGGGCGCCAGGTACCAGGCAAATAAGAGAAATAATGATGAATAAACCATTTATTGAAACAGATATGGCAACAATGAAAGGTCAATCACACAATCGTCATTACTTCATAAAAAGTACAATACTCAAAAAAATTTCTTTTCACCCGCGCAAATGCATACTCTTCTCCGTATTTAATAGTAATAGAAAGAGAGTTTATGTTTATTCTCGAGCGGGAAATGAAATGAAAAGCGAGGTGAGTATAATGGGATACATTGCACCGGTCCCTCATTATCAATATATGCAGTATGCGGAGCGTGAAATCAGCAAGGATTACGACCCTTTTACATTTATGCCCGTCACTAGGATCCGTCCGCTGGTGAATAAAGACCAGCAATACGATGGTTCTCTTTCAGACGGTAATATAGAAAAATTCGGGAATCGAAAAAGAAGCAGCAAGAGTGAACACATTTCATCTGAGTTTTTAGCAGATATTACAGGAAAAGGGAAGTACGTTAACGAATATGTATAAAAAACGGAAAGGATGTATTTCCCTTGGAACTGAGAAAAATCAATGAAAACTGCTATTATTTTTCTTCTGCGGTCAATGCAGGGTATATCCTCAACGAGGGGGAAGGGATGCTCATCGATACAGGAATCGATGATTCTTCCATAAAAAAAATGCTTAAAATCTTGCTGCAGGAGAACCTTCCTTTGGATTACTGCATTATTACACATGCCCATACTGATCACTTTGGAGGAGCCTCTTACTTGAAGAAAAAGGGAATAAAATTATTTGCTCCCGTATTCGAGAAAGCCATTATGGAAAATCCATTGCTGGAACCGGTATATTTATGGAATGGGGCATTCCCATTGAAGGAATTAAGGAACAAATTTCTGGAAGGAAAGCCGGTAGAAATTGATGAATGGTTTTCACCTGGAGAAATGAAAGTAGGGGCATTCAAACTGGAAGCCCTTCATCTTCCAGGGCACAGCATCGGACAAGCGGGCATTGTGTATAACGATATTCTTTTCGCTGCTGATTCTTACTTCGGGCAGGAAGCTTTGGAAAAACATATCGTTCCATTTATTACAGATGCCCAGAGAACAATTGAGACACTGGAAAGAATAATGAGCCTTTCGGTTGAAGGGGCTGTACCCGGGCATGGTGAGCTGGAGAGAGATATAACGGCCACTATTGAAGCGAACATCTCATTACATAACAAATTATTGGGCCAGATAATAGATATTGCAGGAAACAGCAAGCGGGATTTCGATTGTATGCTGAAGGAGTTCCTGGATCTAAACGGAATTGATGCCGGGTCACTTGGACAGTATTTACTTTATCGAACAAGCTTCACAGCTTATCTTACCAAGTTAGTGAGTGATGGAATATTGAAGGTCACTCTGGAAAAGAATAAGATATATATTAGTAAATAGGAGAGGGCCCAAGAGGCCTTTTTATTTTTTTCGCGTTTTGCCAAAATTGGTGCTTTGTGAAAAGATCCTGGGTTTTCTCCTGTGAAAAGAAAGACCAGATCTTTAATCCCTGCTTAGCAGGAATTTGCAGGTACAACGGGGTGGCAATAAGTTCACATTAACAGGCCTTACAAAAAGATTTAGTAGCCTTGAAGCAGCAACTCTTTTCCATCCTGCCATTCACCAAACAAAACGTCCCTTGCAGACGTGAATCCTTTCTTGTGAAGTTCACTGACCAGCCAATTTTCATCGACATCGATCATCTTCAAGTTATCATAAATGATTTCTCCGTCGAGGATAACCGAAATGGGGATGGCTGCCGACGCAGGTGCAAGATTTAAATCCTGTTTTTGTACAGAAGCATACAACGGTTTCTTAATAACACTCAAGCTTCCATCAGTCTCAAGGATGGCATACTCACATTCACGCACGGAAAATACGTCTTTTGCACGCAGCAGCTGCTGAAGCTGATTGAGATCGAGGTGATTCTTTTTCAATTCCTTAAATTCGATCTGCCCTTTTCTGATGATGATGGATGGGGTATTTTCAAACAGATGCCTTAACCTACGTGACCGTTGCGTGAGCTTCTCAGTAAGAAAAATCAAACCGCCCCAGATCGAAATGGCAAAAAGGATTTCTTTTACCCCTTCCTTATTATCATAAAGAGAATTTCCCACAAGTTCCCCAAGGATAATCGCTGATATGAAATCGAAAGGAGTAATCTGTGAGATCTGTGTCTTTCCCAATACTTTAGTCAATATAAGAAGTGCAACAAAGCCCACGATAAGTTCAAAGGCAATTTCCAAATAATCCATAGTGTTTCTCCCGTTTCCAATTGAGTTATTTATTATTCATTCTCAACAAAACCCTGGAGATTTATTCAGTTGTTAAGATGACTTGGAACAAAAAACAACCGTGTTCCAGCATAGGAACACGGTTGTACTTATTTCAATTCTTTTTTCATGGATTTATGGGGAATCCCGGCATCGAGGAATTCACCTGATGTAACAGAGTAGCCAAGATTTTCATAGAATGGAATGGCATGTGTCTGTGCATTCAGGATCAAGGCAGGGATATCCTTGCTTCTCGCATGATCCTCTATGAAATTCATGATCAGTTTCCCGGCGCCTTTTCCGCGTGCACTGGAAAGTACACATATACGTTCGACTTTTCCTTGGCCATCCTTTACACGAAATCTTCCGGCACCGACTGGTTCCCTCTCATCATACAAGACAAAATGAGCGGAAGAGTTCTCGAATTCATCTATTTCTTCTTCTAAAGGTACGTTCTGTTCACCAACAAATACTTCTTTGCGGACAAGCATGGCATCATTCAGTTCTTTGTCGGTTTTCACTAGAATCATTTCCAAAGCAGTCTATTCCTTTCCCAGGCGGAATGTTTCATATACTGTCCATGAGCCATTTTCAAGCTGATAGAGCAGGTGGAAACGATCCACTGTTTCTTGATAATCGACCCCCATCATTCTGAGGGAACCGAATACGTCCGAGTGTTCATCATCCGAGAGGTTTTGGGCTACGGTGATGTGCGGCACGAATGCATATTCCGGTTCTTGACCATTGAACTCAGGAGAGTGCATGTCATCATGCAGTCCTTCCAATTCGGGAGTGGACTCCACTTTGAAGTAGATAACATTGTTCACCGGCTGAAAAGAACTGACCCTGTAGACTTTCAGGTTGAACGGATCATAATTCTTGGCGATGTCCCTTAACTTGTTGGCAATGTCCTTTATTTCACTATCATCTGCAGAAAAAACATTCTTAAGAGTCAAGTGGGGAGTGATTAGCGCGTAATGGGGATCATAACGCTTCCTGTAGGCATTGGCTTTATCCTGAAGCGATTTAGATGGAAAAATAACGACACCATAATTCATAAATGTTACCTCCTTAGTTCGAGAAGTTCGATAAATTCAAAATAATTTAATATATCAGTTATTATAGCACAAAAAAGTAAGAAATTAACTAGAGCGAAAGGTGGTATTCTGATAGCGAGTTTAAGAGAAGGTTTGTTACCAGGCAAGCATTCAGTCATTCTTCATATATCTTGCCTGGGAAAACAATTCATGAAGCTTTGCCAGCCTCTGAATTGTTCCCTGCCAGGCATCCATTCAGAGGTGCCGAAAAGTAAATGGAAAATGAATTAGAATGACAATAATTATTATGCCATACTTTCTGATGTCTTATGAGAACATATGCTTTAGCGCACGCTTTAAGTCTGGCTGCCAATGCTTCCAGGTATGGTCTCCGTCGAATTCCTCATAAAAGGTGGAGAAATTCTCTTTCTCAAACAGTTCATGAAGCTCCCTGTTCGGGCTCAGGAAATCAGCGGTTTCCCCGTTTGTGGTCTTGACCTCGGTTTCACCTTTCCCGATGATATGGTAGATATCCAATAGATGAGGCTGTCCATTCCGCTTTACTGCGTCAAGGACTTTATCATTGACAAAAGGTGACTGGAGGATGACCTTTCCAAAAGTATTAGGATATTTTAATGCGGCCATCAAAGATACAGAAGCACCAAGTGAATCACCTATCAGTGCCCTTCCCATCCCCATATGGTACACAGGATATTGTTCATCAAGGTATGGCACTAGTTCATGGCCTAAAAACCTGATATAGGCCGCATTCTCTTCACCGTCCGGGTGGTACTTCCTGCGGCGGTCATGGACATCCTTATAGGGGATTGCAACGATGATCATATTTTCAATTTCCTGATTGCCGATCAATTCATCAGCCAGCCTTGGGAGCCTTCCTAATTGGAAATAATCCTTCCCGTCCTGACAGATTAATAAAGAATATTTATATAATGGCGAATAGGAAGGAGGCAAATAGACAAGCATGTTAATTTCTTCATTCAATTCTTTACTGAAGAGGCTTATTTCATTGATCGTTCCTCTAGAAGCTGACATTATAAGTGACCTCCTTATATTATAGTTTGTTCAATTTACTGGGTTATTCTTTCAAGGCATTTGCGAAAAGCCTTCCAAAAAAGATTGTACCATATTTATTTCTTAAAATCCCTGCAACCGCTCACATCATCCATTGTTTTACCCCGGCAGGTTTTAAAGGTCAGGTCTTTGTGAAAAGTATAAGAGGTTGGCAGTTTCATATTCGGTGAAGTGTCAGTATAATGTGAAAAAAGGATAGGTTAACTTAGGAGGGGAATCATGTCTAAAATCGTACATTCTAAAGATGTTACATATGCAGCCAGACAGAAACTCGAGGAAAGAGGTGTTTCGGTAGAAGATATAGCAGACATCGTCTTTCAAATGCAATACCCTTATCATCCGGAGCTTGAAATGTCGGATTGCATAGAGAGTGTTGAGAAGGTCTTGCTAAAGAGGGAAATCCAGCATGCGATACTTGTTGGGATTGAACTGGATGTCCTGGCAGAGAAGAAACAGCTTTCGGAACCGCTGCAATCAATCGTCGAGACGGATGAAGGCCTGTTCGGGGTCGATGAAACCATTGCCCTGGGAGCTGCACTTGGGTATGGCAGTATCGCCGTTACTACCTTCGGCCATCTTGATAAAAATAAAATCGGTGTAATCCGCGACCTCGATACAAAGAACGGAGAAGGTATCCACACCTTCCTGGACGACATGGTGGCAAGCATTGCAGCCAACGCAGCGTCAAGGATAGCCCACAGGCTGCGGGATGAAGAGGAACAATTCAGCGATGAACAAATCAAGGCACACGATGAAGAGGAAATCATCGGATAGCAGATTCCCCCGTTAAATGTACGGGGGATTTCTTAAGTTGGATATCTATCTGCCTTGTATTGATTTTCAGGGAAGGGTATATTCGCAATTGTTGATTGACTAATGCCAATTACAAAAAGCTCAATCCCTATATCATAAATCAATTTTTCCGTACCTTGGAACATTCCAGGTTGAGGGATTTTTTCGGAAACAGCCTTTGGGAAAGGCAGCAAGAATATTTTCCGTCCTGAACGTGCGGAACTGCTTCCTCATGCAGCAAAATGCCCTGATATGATCTTTTTCGATTTTCATGATCAGGATGGATCGCTGGGTAAAAACATTCTCCTCGGTTCTGTAAATAATCTCCACTTGTGTATTGTCCGCAAAAGCTCTCTTCAAAATCTTTTCCATAGGAGTGTCTCCTTTTAACAGAAGATAAGTAGTCTCAGTTTACGCGAACATCCGTTCTTTTATTCCGTTGTTGAATAAAAATAGTAAAGAGTGTATTGACAAGTGCGGATTTTTTCATATAATAGAGTATGTAGCAAAAATGCTGATAACACGATCTGATAGTTCAGCGGGAGAATACATCCTTGACAGGGATGGGGTCGGGGGTTCGAATCCCTCTCAGATCATACCAAAGAGGGCTGCTTTTCAAATATGAAAAGCAGCCCTCTTTTTTGTTTACAATTTGGTGCGTACATCCCAAAGTTCAGGGAAGAATCGATGGTCAAGGACTTTTTTGAGGTAGCCGACCCCTGATGATCCTCCTGTCCCTTTTTTGTGCCCGATGATTCTCTCGACTGTTTTCATATGCCGGAATCGCCATTGCTGAAGCCAGTCTTCTATATCGATCAGCTTCTCGGCAAGCTCGTAAAGGTCCCAGTATGTTTCAACATTTTTATATACAGTGATCCAGGCATCTTCTACTGATTGTTGATATTCATAAGGAGAGGTATAGTCCCTGTTCAGCACTTCATCAGGGATATCCAATCCTGCTCTTGACAGCGCCAGGATGGCTGCATCGTAAATGCCCGACTTCTTATACGCTTCCAGCAGTTCCCCGTGAAGCTTTTGATCCTTTTTATAGATTTCCAGTACATGCTTAGTTTTGTAGCCAAGCTTGAACTCAATCATTCGATATTGGTAGGATTGGAAGCCGGATGCCTGGCCGAGCTTTTCACGGAATTCCATATATTCAGCTGGAGTCAAAGTAGACAGTACATCCCAGGCCTGGATGATTTGGGATTGAATCTTTGACACCCTTGCAAGCATCTTGAATGCCAGGGAAAGTTCTCCTTTTTTTATTAGAACAATACTCGCCTCAAGCTCATGCAGGATAAGCTTCATCCACAATTCGCTTACCTGATGGATGATGATGAACAGCATTTCATCATGATGCCCTGAAAGCCTTTTCTGGCTTGAAAGGAGTGAATCCAGCTGAAGGTAATCACCATAAGTCATCTTCTCCAAAAAATCTGTATGTATATCTTTATCAAAAATAGTTGGCTCTTTATCTTCTCCCATATTTATCCCTCCTGAAATGAATACAATTGCTGTTCCTATACAGACTTCGATTAAAAATGTCATATTCCTTCAAATTTAACGGCAGTTTGGCATAAAAGGCAGATTGCCAAACAAACTTATTAATTTGTTTGGATAATGCGGGTTCTTCACCCGGATGCAGCTCGTTTTGGTTTTTCCCATTCAACAACAGAGATAAAGAAAAAGTGTAAAAAGTTGGATTGAACAATAGCGGAAATTTTCATACTCTTCCCCTTTTGGGCTATAATGAGAGAAAAGGGGAAAGGAGAATAGATAGATGACTACATATCCAAACACCAAAAACACTATGGAACTTATTGAACAGCTGGTTTCAATCCCGAGTCCTTCCGGAAATACAAACACGATTATATCGTTCGTGGAGGATTATCTGAAATCGGCCGGTTATGAAATGTACAGGAACAGAAAAGGCGGCTTGATCGTCTCAATACCGGGGGAGGATGACAGCAGGCACCGTATGCTGACTGCCCACGTAGACACGCTGGGTGCAATGGTGAAAGAAATCAAGGGTGATGGCCGCATGAGGCTTTCCATGATTGGCGGCTACCGATGGAATGCAGTGGAAGGGGAGTACTGCACAATTGAAACTTCTTCCGGAAAAACATTTACCGGGACAATCCTGATGCATCAAACCTCTGTACATGTTTACAAAAATGCAGGCGAGGCAAAGCGTGACGATGTGAATATCGAAGTCCGTATTGATGCAAGAGTCTCAAACCCCGCCGAGGTAAGGGAGCTAGGAATAGAAGTAGGAGACTTTGTTTCCTTTGATCCTCGTGCAGAAATCACAGATACAGGTTATATCAAATCAAGGCATCTCGATGACAAAGCCAGTGTGGGAATGCTTCTTCAGCTGATAAAGAAAATCAAAGAAGACAATATCAAGCTTCCATATACAACTCATTTCCTCATTTCTAATAACGAAGAAATCGGTTACGGCGGAAACTCCAATATCACCCCTGAGACGGTGGAATATCTTGCGGTAGATATGGGGGCACTTGGGGATGGACAGTCTTCAGATGAATATACTGTTTCGATTTGTGCGAAAGATTCAAGCGGTCCCTACCACTTTGGCCTGAGGCAGCATCTGGTGAAACTTGCACAAGAAAATGACCTGGAGTACAAAGTGGATATTTACCCATACTACGGCTCGGACGCATCTGCTGCCATCCGTTCCGGCCATGATATCATTCATGGATTGGTAGGAGCGGGGATTGATGCTTCCCATGCATATGAAAGAACGCATGAAACATCCCTGTATAACACAGAGAAACTTCTATACCATTATGTTCAGTCAGAAATGGTTGAGTAAAAGCAGAAACACAAAGAGGCCGATCCGAATGATTGGCTTCTTTTCTGTTTTACGGCATTTTCCTCCCCATCTCGCTGCTATTTAAAACGCTCTTTTCGTAAACTTTGTTGCTATTTACTATATAGTTCAAATAATATCCTGGTAATTCACCGAAAAACCCCCGGTAAACAAGAAAGAAAAGAGCTACTCTACCCTTTTGGGGTGAAAGACCTTGGAATACATGGGAAAAATCCGGCTCTTGGGATTTTTTCGAAAGCAACAATTAATGTGAAAACAGCCATTTAAAAACAGCATATAACAGGATGGACGGATATTACCCTGGGTCAGTTCGTGTGATTGTATACACGATAGAAAGTCCTCTCGGATATAAACCAGGTCCATGATCACCGGTCAATATGCTATAACGGAGGAAATGTTTGTAATAGATCTCTGCCGGGAAAAGCAGAGCTCCATTTAGATTTCATTTCAAAAGAAATATAATAGGGAAAAAACTTGAATTATTCTAAATAAAATAAGAAGATGGTAATAACTAGAAAAGGAATAAAGAGGTGAAGGGATGAATACTTTGTTTTCAATAGGCGTATTGCCTAAGGGCCAAAACAATTGTATTACAGACGTAGCCGGAGTGAAGGCAGGTCATATCACTCTGTCTGAGGACAAAGGTAATGGTGTGAAAGTGCAAACAGGCGTCACAGCCGTGCTGCCTCACGGCAAAAATTTATTCCAACATAAAGTACGTGCCGCTAGCTATGTCATCAATGGTTTTGGGAAAACAACCGGGCTGATCCAAGTGGATGAATTGGGGCTTTTGGAATCACCCATCATGCTGACCAATACTTTTTCAGTTGGAAATGTTTGGCAGGGAACAATGGACTATATGCTCGAAAACACACCTGAGATAGGGGAAAGCGCAGGTTCAATTAATATTGTCGTAGGTGAATGCAATGACAGCTTCCTTAACTCTGTAAGGCTTCAGGCGGTTCAGCCGTATCATGCCGCAGAAGTAATCAAGGCGGCGAGCAGCAGTCCATGTGAAAATGGAGCTGCAGGAGCAGGTGCCGGTACTCTTTGCTTAGGGTTTAAAGGAGGGATCGGAACTGCCTCGAGACTTATAGAAGCCGAAGGAAACCAATTTACAGTCGCCGCCCTGGTGCAGACCAATTTTGGCAGAAGAGAGGAAAACCGGTTCCTTGAAAATAAATTAAAACCGGCAGGCGAAAAGCTGCCTGACGGATCGATTATGATCATTCTTGCCACAGATGTCCCGTTATCAGACAGACAGCTGAAAAGACTGGCTAAAAGGGCTAGTGTAGGACTTTCCAGGTCGGGGAGCCATATCCACCATGGAAGCGGTGATATCGTCATAGCTTTCACCACTGAGAATCAGGTGAACCATACACAGGGAGATCTATTCGAAAGTGTCAAAACAATCAGGGAAGACCACCCTGTCATGAATAAGATTTTTCAGGGAGTGGCTGAATCCGTGGAAGAAGCGATTTTGTCGTCAATATACTTTGCTGAGGAAACGACGGGCAGGAATGGCAGGAGTGCTCCATCTTTTGGGAACCATTTCAATGGCTGAATTTGCTTTTTAGGAAAGTGGGCTCTTTTTCTTCTCAATTTACCGGTGGTAATATAAAATAGAAGATAATTGATTTCAACACATTGTGAGGTTATTGAAAATGAATACATATGAATTATTATCGAGCTTAAAAGTGAGGACCACTTATGGTGAACTTCCTTCCAATATTTCAAAACTGCACGTTGACTCCCGTAAAGTCAGGGAAGGCGATGTCTTCATCTGCACAAGGGGATTTACAGTGGACGGCCATGATTTCGCCAATGATGCAGTGGAAAAAGGCGCGGTGTTAATCATCGCCGAAAAGCAGCTGGACATCGATTTGGAAAAAGCTGCCCTCGTAGTGGTTAAGGACACATTTAAAGCCATGGCACTGCTTGTCAATAGGTACTATGATTATCCTTCAAGGAAGATGAACGTGATAGGCGTCACGGGAACCAACGGCAAAACAACTGTTACAAACCTTATCCATGCCATTCTGCGGAAAGACGGCCAGCGTTCTGCGCTGTCAGGGACAATCGGGTTTGACCTCGATGGAGAATTGTTTCCAAGTGAAAACACCACTTGTGATGTCATGACCAACCAGGAAATGATCCAGAAGGCATTGGACAGGGATATTGGGAATATGGTCCTGGAGGTCTCTTCTCACGGACTTTCCCTTGGGCGCTTGTGGGGGGTTGATTTTGATGTGGTCACCTTTACCAACCTCAGCCATGACCATCTGGACTATCATCAAACCATGGAGCATTATGGATATGCCAAAGGCCTGCTTTTCTCACAGCTCGGCCAGGACTTGTCCGATTCCAAATACGCTGTTTTGAACAGCGATGATGAATGGTATGAACGATATTCAAGCATGACCGCCCATGAAGTCATCAGCTACGGCCTGGAAGCTTATGCAGATTTTAAGGCTGAAGACATTCAATACTATAACGACTTGACGACATTCAGGTTGCATTCTCCTGAAGGTGCCTTTGAGGTGGAATCGAAGCTTCTGGGAAAATTCAATGTTTATAACATCCTCGCGGCAATGGCGACTTTATATGCTAAAGGGATGCCGGTCGGAAAGCTGGTGGAAATCATCAGGGAGCTCCCTCCAGTCAGCGGAAGGATGGAAAAAGTCATTTCGGATGCCCCTTTATCGATGTATATTGATTATGCACATACACCAGATGCGATTGAAAACGCCATTCAGTCTGTTCTTCCATTCAAAGAAGGAAAGATCATTTTTCTAGTGGGGACCGGGGGCAACAGGGATAAATCAAAGCGCCCTTCCATGGCAGAAAAAGCATCCATTGCCGATTATGTCATCCTGACTACTGATGATCCCCGCTTTGAAAGCTTTGACAGCATCGTCAATGATCTTGGAAAGGGAATGCTGCATGAAAACTATGCGTTGATTGGAGATCGAGAAGAAGCGGTCAAACACGCGGTCGATGTAAGTGAGCCCGGCGACATCATTATCTTTGCTGGTAAAGGCCATGAGGATTATCAAATCATCGAAAATACTAAATACCCGCACAGCGATAAAGAAATTGCCATTCAGCGCTGCAAAGAAAAATACGGGATGTAACAGAAAAAGGGCTGGAGTTTGTGAAACTCCAGCCTTTTATAGTGGTATGGAGACAGCAGCTTGACTAAAAAATTCCCAGGTTACTGAATATGAGGCTGCTGAATGGATATCACGCAATGAATGTTAAAAATCATTCTATAGTCGATGTCGCTAGGGTGTATTGCGAATGGTGTCAGTAGAAATATTCCATCTGTACTTTCTCAGTTTAAGCCCATCAAGCCTCACTGGAAATTATTGTTCCTGAGCCTGCATCAATACTGTATCGTTTCGTTGCTGCATTGCATATATGTGCGATAATTCTTCTGTTAAATCCTGAATGGAGAGCAATTCATAGAGCAGTATTGTCTCTGAAGAAAAGAAGTGGTGGTGATCTGTTTCTTTGACCTCTTTTAATTCCCCTCTGACATGCCAGAATTCTTCAAGTAATTCTTTGTACTTATTGTAGTGCTCATCGGAAATGATGTGCTTTGGATCCTGGATGATTTCAACCAGTGATTGTACAGCATTTATAATTTTTTTCTGTTTCTCTTCTTTCCAATTGATATCATGCTGAGGAAGGAGCATCAAGTTTCCTAAGTGGTAATGGATCTGCCTGAGTATGCTCATCTTCTTGTTTTCATAATGGAAAACCTTCATATCTTTTCTGCTGTACCGATGATATTTCCATTCTTTCCGTTGATAACGGCACAATTTCTCTATCGTATCCATCGACTTATTGACTTCCTCGAATAGAAAGCGGGTCCTGGCTTCGGATTTATTGCCGTATACCAATTCAATAATCCTTGCTTCAAGCAGATTGCCCGTTTTGACGAATAAATTATGAGTCATTGTACTGATCCGCGGTGAATAATTAGGCGGCAATACAAAAATATTGACCAGGGTTGAGACGATCAGGCCAATACTCGTAGTCTCCAACCGTGAAAGAAAGGACAAAAGATAGTGGTCATGAGTAGTTGGAATCATTGCAACAGCTGTCAGGGTGGCCACCAGCATTCCATCCTCAAGGCGCAGCTTAAGGCAAATGACAATCGTAAATAATGTAGCGAGTGTGTAAGACAGCGGGGTATCGCCAAAAAAGAACGTAAACAGCATGGCAAGCCCCGCACCTATTGCGGATGCCGGAAAGCGGACAAGGCCTTTTCTAATGGAGTCCGCTGCAGTTGGCTCAATGGTAACGATGGCAGTAATAACGGCAAAAGCAGGTGGAAGTTCGAGCCAGAAACAGATCAACGCCGTCAAAAAAACGGCAATTGCCGTCTTAATAATCCTGCCGCCTATAATCTTAAATTTCTTTATCTTTAACATCAAAAAATCTCCTTTACTCCTTCTACAAGTATAAAAAAAGATAAGATAGAAAGCAAAAGGCAAATAAAAAGAACCGCAGATTATTCATCTGCGGTCCTTCTATCAGGCTCTTTAAGTCAACTTTGTTGCTATTTAATTTATTTTTCAAATAATATCCTGGTTATTCACCGAAAAATCCCTGTAAACAAGAAAGAAAAGAGCTACTCTCCCTTCGAGTGAAGGACATTGGAATACAGGGGAAAAATCCGGCTCTTGGGATTTTTCAGAAAGCAACAATGAATGCGAAAACAGCCTCTATTAAATAAACATACCAGCAATGGCTGCACTCAATAATGATGCCAATGCCCCGGCGGCAATTGCTTTTAAGCCGAGGCGCGCGATATCCTGGCGGCGGTTCGGTGCAAGGTTGCCAAGCCCGCCAAGCAGGATGCCGAGTGAAGACAAGTTGGCGAAACCGCACAGTGCGAAACTGATGATGGCAGCCGTCTTAGGTGACATCTCATCCATAACTGGAGCAAAGTTTGAATAAGCGACAAATTCGTTGATGACCAGCTTTTGGCCAATGAAGTTACCAGCCTGAACAGCTTCGTTCCACGGAACCCCAATTGCAAAGGCAAGCGGAGAAAAGACATAGCCAAGGATAAGCTCAAGCGACAGGTTGTCTGCTCCAAACCATCCTCCGACAAAACCAAGAATACCATTGATCAATGCAACTAGAGCGATAAATGCAAGAAGCATTGCCCCGATATTCAAAGCTAATTGAAGTCCGACAGAGGCTCCTTTCGCTGCGGCATCTATGACATTTGTGGAATCAGAATCATTTTCCATTTCAAACTCCTTAGGTTCAGGAGCCGTGTCTGTTTCAGGTATGAACAGTTTAGCCATCACCAGACCCGCAGGTGCTGCCATGAAACTGGCTGCGAGCAAGTATTCAAGCGGCACTCCGAGGAGTGAATAACCGATCAATACCGAACCGGCAACAGACGCCAGTCCGCCTGTCATGACTGCAAATAATTCGGATTCAGTCATTTTTGGAAGGAATGGACGTACAACTAAAGGAGCTTCTGTTTGTCCAACAAATATATTGGCAGCTGCTGACATCGATTCAGCTTTTCTAGTGCCAAGAAGCCAGGAAAGGCCTCCTCCGAGAATATAGATGAAGAACTGCATGACTTTCAGATAATACAAAACGGAAATCAACGAGGAAAAGAAAATGACGACAGGCAGAACGTTGAATGCAAAGACCATCGCTATGTTCGATTCTTTCGTATATAGCCCGCCGAAAAGGAAGTTAATTCCCTCATTAGAATAATTGATGATGTTGTTGACAACTTTTGTAAAGTTCTGCAAAGCATCTTGGCCCCAGCCCGTATTCAATACTATGAAAGCAAAGAAAAGCTGAATCGCCAGTCCTCCAAGGACGGTTCTCCAATTAATGGATCGTTTATTCGTTGAGGAAATAAATCCGATCGCCAAAACGACCAAAATACCTATAATACCCCAAATATACTGCAAACCTCTCACCTCTTATGTAATATTCTTGCTAGGTTAGTAAGATTACTTTAAAATTTACTTAATGTAAACCCTTTAATGAGTTTTGGAAATTTTTAATCACTATTATTATGGAGAATTTCATTTTTTTTATCCGAGTGAATTCGGCTATATTTTTATTCAGATTTAATTACCCATGAATTGAGATAATGTCAAGATGAAAAGGAGTAATGAAATTGAAAATAAGAAAAAGTCTTGCGGGCGGGAAGGAACGCAAGGTATTCATTTATGAAAATAAGAAAGAAGAATATTTTATGGTCGCCGTTCCAGATGTGGGATGGTCGGCTGATTTCACATACGAAACCGAGAATCTAAAGGAAATCCTGGAAAAGTCTCTGTATCCTGCTGCAGGGACCATGGAAGAAGCAGGGGAATTGGCTCAAAGGATTTTCAATTGGACAAGGGAAATGTAGTATGGGCTCCATGTTTATATTGCAAATGAGAATAGGAAAGAATATGATGAAAACGTGAGATTTTATAGATGAGAGGGTTATATTTCAATGACGAATTTAAAAGATGAAGTTCTTTCCAGAAGAACCTTTGCTATCATATCGCATCCAGATGCCGGGAAGACGACATTGACGGAACAGCTGCTGCTTTTTGGCGGCGCCATTAGGGCAGCGGGTACAGTCAAAGGAAAAAAGACCGGTAAGTTTGCAACCTCTGACTGGATGGAGATCGAGAAACAAAGAGGAATCTCGGTAACCTCGTCTGTCATGGCTTTCGATTATGACGGTTACCGTGTAAATATACTTGATACACCTGGTCACCAGGATTTCAGTGAAGATACCTACCGTACCCTCATGGCAGTGGACAGCGCAGTCATGATCATCGACTCGGCAAAAGGGATAGAGGCGCAGACCATAAAGCTGTTTAAAGTTTGCCGCATGAGAGGAATTCCTATTTTCACTTTCATCAACAAACTTGACCGCCAAGGCAGGGAGCCGCTGGAAGTCCTTGAAGAGCTCGAAGAAGTTCTGGGAATCGAATCTTATCCGATGAACTGGCCGATTGGTATGGGGAAAGAATTCCTTGGGATTTATGACAGACACTATAACCGGATTGAACAGTTCCGCGTGGGGGACGAAGAAAGGTTCCTTCCGCTCGATGAGAACGGTGAATTGATAGGAGATGCTGAATTGAAGTCTTCAGGACTTTATCAACAGGCATTGGAAGACGTTCAGCTGCTGAATGAAGCCGGCAATGACTTTTCAGAGGAGAAAGTAGCGAATGGTACACTGACCCCTGTATTCTTTGGAAGTGCTTTGACAAACTTCGGGGTTCAGACATTCCTGGAAACCTACCTGCAGTTCGCACCATCCCCTCAGCCGAGAAAATCAGAAGAGGGTCCGGTCGATCCTGTAAAAGAAGAATTTTCAGGATTCATATTCAAAATCCAGGCTAATATGAACCCGGCACACCGGGACAGAATCGCTTTTGTCCGAATCTGCTCAGGCAAGTTCGAGAGAGGGATGAACGTTACCCTTTCCAGGACTGGAAAGTCAATCAAGCTTTCCCAATCTACCCAATTCCTTGCGGATGACCGGAGTACTGTGAATGAAGCTGTCAGCGGGGATATCATCGGCTTGTATGACACAGGCACTTATCAAATCGGCGATACGATCGTCGAAGGGAAAGAAAACATACAGTATGAGAAACTGCCGCAGTTCACCCCGGAACTATTTATGAGGGTGACGGCGAAGAACGTCATGAAGCAGAAGCATTTCCACAAGGGGATTCATCAGCTTGTCCAGGAAGGTGCCATTCAGCTGTACAAAACACTGCGTACAGAAGACATCATTATCGGTGCCGTGGGCCAGCTCCAATATGAGGTATTCGAACATCGCATGAAAAACGAATACAATGTTGATGTCATCATGGAAAACATCGGAGGGAAGATCGCCCGCTGGATCGAAAATGAAGCAGACGTTACAGAATCCATGTCCAGTTCACGCAGCATCCTAGTCAAAGACAGACACGACCGCCTCGTGTTCCTTTTCGAAAATGACTTTGCCATGAGATGGTTCCAGGATAAAAATCCGGATATCAAGCTGTACAGCTTATTATAAAAACAGGAAACAGAGGGAGCAGATGCTCTCTCTCTTTTTTTGTAGCGTTTAATAGTTAACTGGTATAAAATGGTGCAGAAAGGAGAGGTGTGTATTGATAATGAAAGAACGAAAGGAAAAAAAAAGAAACGCAGATACTAAGATCCCTGGATTCCCGGACACATTTGCCCAAAGAAAAGAAGAGGATTCTGGCTTCCCAGCAAAAAGGTTATCAAGGAGAATTGATGTTTGATGAATGGGCTCTTCCCCTGGAACCAAAAATGGTTTTCCTGAATGATCTGCTGCTTGACCATCAAGGCTCCACTTTTCAAATCGACTCCTGTGCCCTCGGCTCTAACACTATCTTCAACTTCGAAGTGAAGAACTTTGAAGGAGATTATAGAATCAAGGACGATAAGTGGCTCGACCCTTCCGGAGAAGAAATCAAAAACCCTTTACTTCAAATACAAAGAGCAGATTCACTTATCCGGCAGAAGACCCGGCAGTCAGGATTCAAGCACAGGGTCGAATCATTCCTCATCTTTATCAACCCTGGCTTTTACCTCTATAATCCACCGCCTGATACGTCCATTATCTACTTCCCTCAATTGTCCAGATTCTTGGAGAAAATCCTAAACCGTTCGATGATCGTTCGCAAAGAAGACCAGAGGCTGGCAGAGAAACTTTTGTCGATGGATATTGAAGAAGATCCATACAGAAGGCTCCCCCCATATCAATTTGAAAACCTACGGAAAGGAATTATTTGTCTTCATTGCCGCAGTTTCTTTCAGTCGGTTACTGGACGATGGCTTATTTGTTCTTACTGCAAAAAGAAAGAAACGACTGCCGCCGCGATATTGCGGACAACAGAAGAGTTCAGGCTTTTGTTTCCGGGTGAGAAAGTGACTACGGGGATGATCTATGAGTTTTGCGGGGTGGTTGAGGACAAAAGAACGGTTAGGAAAGTTCTATTAACAAACTTTGAAATGATAGGTATTAGAAATCATGCTTATTATGTTGAAAAGCTTAAATTGTAATGGAAAAATGGTTTCAAGGACACGAACCCCAAAAAAGGCACCCAAAAGTGTCTTGAAGAAGAGTTTCAAGGACACGAACCCCAAAAAAACGACCCAAAAGTGTCTTGAAAAAGAGTTTCAAGCACACGAACCCCAAAAAAGGCAACCCAAAGTGTCTTGAAGAAGGGTTTCAAGGACACGACCATCAAAAAAGCCAACCAAAAATGTCTTGAGGAAGTGTTTCAAGGACACGAACACCAAAAAAACGACCCAAAAGTGTCTTGAAGATGAGTTTCAAGGACACGAACCCCAAAAAAGGCAACCCAAAGTGTCTTGAAGAAGTGTTTCAAGGACACGAACACCAAAAAAACGACCCAAAAGTGTCTTGAAGATGAGTTTCAAGGACACGAACCCCAAAAAAGGCAACCAAAAGTGTCTTGAAAAAGGATTTCAAGGACAAGACCACCAAAACAGCGTCCTAAAAATGTCTTGAAGATGAGTTTCAAGGCAACGAACTCCAAAAAACAGTGTTTTAGAAAAACTTTTCTGGCAAGGAGCCCGAAAAAAGCTTAATCAACCTACTAATGTTACAATAAAACTAGTAAAATAGTACGATAAAATAAATCATAAGAACAGGAGAACAAAGCGGATGAAAAACACATGCGTAAACTGCGGGGTCTCGATTCCTTTTTATGAAAAGGGATATCTGACCATAAGAGGTGAGGACGAGCTTTCATTCAGCGGCCTCCCATTTAAGAAAGAAAGCTCAAACAGAAGCAGCGACACACACCATTTCAAGTATCAGTCATTCAGTGAATTGCAGGAACTGCTCAAGGTGATGGAAGAATACTCACCTGCGGTCAGCCAGTGGGAAGCGGGCATATCTGAAGAAATTAAAAACCTTAGGCTCATCCCCTTCAAGGATTTCAAAACAAGAGTGGATCATCGCGAGGCCGTTGAGTTCATCCAACAAGGAAGGCTGGTCAGTCATTTTCAGCCAATAATGGACTTGCGGAATGACAGGGTATATGGGTATGAGTCGCTGCTTCGGTCGGATGACAATGAAATCCAGATATCACCGGGGCGTTTATTCCAAACAGCAAATGAGACAGGGCTTCATTCCTTATTGGACCAGAGAGCGCGTGAAACGGCGATCAGATGCAGGAAAGATCAGCTGCAGAGCGGCATAAAAAGTTTTATCAACTTCCTTCCTTCGACGATCTACAACCCAGAATTCTGTCTTCAGCATACGTTCCATTTTGTAGAGAAATATGGAGTGGATCCGGCTGATCTCGTATTCGAAGTTGTGGAGACAGAAAAAATTGCAGATGTCGACCATTTGAAGAGTGTCTTTGCGGTTTACAGAAGAGAAGGGATGAAAGTGGCGCTTGATGACGTGGGTGCAGGGTTTGCAACACTTGAGATGCTGAGCCAGCTGAAGCCTGATTACGTAAAAATTGACAGATCTTACATAGATCAATGTGACACGATGGCAGAAAAGCAGTCATTTCTTAAGGAAGCAGCCCATATCTCGAAAGAATTGGGTATCCGGGTGCTTGCGGAAGGAATTGAAAGAAAAGAAGAATTGGATTATTGCCGGGCAATTGGGATAGATTTGGCCCAGGGCTACTATATTGGCAAGCCGGCAAAAGAAGCAAGAATCCCTGTCATCATATAATACTTTTCGAGGAGGCTGATTCATATGCCTCTTTTCTTTTTGCCCTTGCCCGGTCTCAGTCCGGGTTGCATCTTTTTTCCTTGAATCTCCTATACTAAATGTGTTGTAGAGAAGCTTAAATGTTGATAGACGGGGGGACAAGAATTATAGTAGGTGTAACTTAAGAAAATAGTCGATTGAAGGCTGTGCTTTTCAGGGAAGGAGATTTTGGATGAAAATAAGTGATTTTTCCATCAGGAGACCGGTTTTTACCATTGTGACAATGTTCCTGATATTGATATTGGGAGGTGTCTCACTCCTTAGAATACCTCTCAAATTGATTCCTGATATCAATCCGCCTGTTGGAGTGGTAGTGACTACCTATGAAGGTGCGGGTCCGACTGAGGTTGTTGAAAAGGTGACTAAGCCCTTGGAAGACAGCCTGGCGACACTGCCTGGGATAAAAAATATCCAATCGACTTCACGAGAAGGATCAAACTTCATCCTCCTCGAGTTTTCATGGACTACTTCTATTGATGAAATACAGGATGAGGTTCTCCAAAGGCTCGATGGCGTTCCACTGCCGGACGATGCAGAAAATCCCCGGTTCCTGAAATTTGATCCTGCTCAATTTCCGATCATTCAGGTTTCCCTGAAAGAAACGGGGGAAGGGGACAACATCCAGGATCTTGCGGATGATTTAAAGCTGGAACTGACAAAGGCAGAGGGAGTGGCAAGCGTCAATGTGTCGGGGGTCAATGCGGACGAGATTGCCATTGAACTCGATCAGGAAAAGCTGAAAGAATACAAGCTGACCCAGAGCGATATTGTGAATTCCATCAGGGCAAATAATGTCACCATGCCCGGAGATACGATTACTGCCGACGATAAGACACTAACGACCAGGGTCATAAGCGAACTCGCCAATGCGGAGGAAATTGCCGGCCTGGTCATGGGTAAAAATCCACAGACAGGCAAGAATATAGTGCTTGGCGATGTAGCGGAAGTCGAACAGAGAAAGCAGGAAAGCAGCACAATTACAAGAGCGGACAGGAATAATGCGGTCCTGCTGAGTGTTTTGCAGGAATCTGATGCCAATACAGCTGAAGTTTCGGACGCCTTTCAGGAAAAACTCAATCAGCTGATGGACCAGGAACGGTATAATAATATTGAGGCTGACATTCTGTTCGACCAGGGTGATTACATTAAAGATGCAATAGGCAATATAGCGAACTCCCTTATTATCGGCGGCGCGTTTGCTATGCTGGTGCTGTTTTTATTCCTGAGAAATGTCAAGAGCCCCCTGATCATTGGTGTGGCGATTCCATACTCAGTCATTGTTACGTTTGTGCTTATGTACTTTGCCGATTTTGCTCTTAACATCATGACTCTTGGTGCTTTGGCATTGGGGATCGGAATGTTGGTGGATAACGCAATCGTAGTCATTGAAAATATTTACCGCCATCTTTCAATGGGAAAAGATCCAAAGCAGGCTGCAAGAGACGGGGCGAAAGAGGTGGGCACAGCCATTACAGCGTCTACCCTGACAACTGTTGCCGTTTTCTTGCCGGTTGTATTCATCTCAGGTTTGATCGGGCAGCTTTTTACTGAGTTTGCCTTGACGATTTCGTTCAGCCTTTTTGCATCCCTGGTGGTGGCATTGACAGTCATCCCCATGCTGGCAAGCAGGATGCTGAAAACTGCCAGAGGGAATCACGAGGCGATCAGAAGGCGATCCAAGTCCATGAATACTTTTGAGAGGAGCATTCACTGGTCCTTGAAACACAGATGGGCAGTACTATTGATCACCACCATTTTCCTTGCTGTCGGGACCTTCGGATTGACGACTGTGGGCACACAATTCCTGCCAGCGACGGATGAAGGATTTTTCAGTATGAATGTAAAGCTGGAAAATGGTTCATCTCTGGAAGAAACGAATTCTGTTGTCCAAGCCATTGAAGAAGAGCTTGGTAAAGAAGAAGCGATCGATGTTTATGTTTCTTTGACAGGGACAAACCAGGAACAGTCATTCAGGGGCCAGTCAAACAGAAATATAGCTGAAATATACGTCAAATTGGATCCTCTTGAAGAAAGGGACATTTCAGTATTCAAGCTTGTGGATGAATTGAAACCACTTGTTGAGGATGCTGCGCGTGAACAGAATCAAACGGCAACTGTAGGGTTTAATCTGCAGTCCACATCCGGGCAAAGTCCGCAGACGCTTACATTCAATGTAAGGGACACAGACAATAAGAGGCTTACCCAAGCTGTTACACAGATTGAAGAAAAGCTTCAGTCTGCAGAATATGTTACGGATGTATCCACCGATCAGAATGAGTTGATCCAGGAAGTGCAGATGAAAGTAAACCGGGAAAGAGCACTGGAGGAAGGTCTTTCGCCTGCCGGGATAGCCCAGACGGTCAATGAGGTAACCCGTGGTGTACCCGCTGCTCAGATTGTGTCCGAAAACGATGAGGTCTTGACGGTTTTTGTCCGCTACGACAGGGAAATCACTGAGAACCTTGACAGCCTTAAAAAGCTGGAGGTCCAAAATGCACAAGGACAATTCGTCCAGCTCGATCAAATAGTCGACTTCAGTATTGAAGAAGGACCTGTCAGCATTCAAAGGATCGACCAGCAGGGTTCTGTGCAATTCACATTGAAGTATTCCTCTGAAACGAACCTGGGAGCGATCTCGAGGATCGTTGATGAAGAGATTGCGGAGCTGGATCTGTCGGACGAAACTGAGATAACATTCTCAGGGGACAGGGAACTCTTGGAAGACTCAATCGATGACATGATCCTGGCCATCGGCTTGGCGATTGTCCTGGTCTACATTGTCATGGCGGCACAGTTCGAGTCATTCAAATATCCATTTGTCATCATGTTTACTGTTCCTCTGATGGTAATCGGCGTGGCGCTGGCACTTACGGTGACCAGGACACCTATCAGTATCTCGGCGGTCATAGGGGTGATTGTGCTTGCTGGTATTGTTGTCAATAATGCGATAGTTATCGTTGATTATATCAACCAAAAGAAAGCAAACGGTACGGACAGTTATGAAGCAATTGTCGAATCGGTAAAAGACAGGGCACGCCCGATCCTGATGACGGCCCTGACTACCATACTTGGATTGCTGCCTCTTGCACTGGGTATCGGACAGGGGACAGAAATCAATCAGCCAATGGGGATCACAGTCATCGGCGGACTATTGAGTTCCACATTATTGACGCTGTATGTCATACCGGTCATCTACAGCCTGTTTGATAAAAATACCAGAAGAATGAAGAGAAAAAGAAGAGCATATAAATAATTGTAAAATAAGAATAACAATTCCCTATTGTCCTTCCACCTCAAGATTGAACATCCAGCTTTCGTTCAATCTTGAGGTTTTTTTGCTTTTTGGCGATGTAAAAAAATAACAGAGGTGAGAATATGGCCAACTATTTCTTAACTGGTTTCCCTGGATTCATTGCCAATGAATTGATTATTGGGCTTTTAAAGGAAAGTGACGAAAATGTTCTATATTGCCTTCATCTTCCTTCCATGAAATCAAAAGCATTGGCCGCAGCCAAAAAATTAGAAAAGGAAGCCGGTATGTCAAAAAAAATCATCCTTCTAGAAGGAGATATCACCCAGAAAGGACTTGGATTAGAGGATGGGAAAAAAGAATTTCTAAAGCGGAATATAGACTTTGTCTGGCATCTGGCTGCAATATATGATCTGTCGGTGGCATATGAGACTGCCTATAGGGTCAATGTGACTGGCACCCTTAATATGAATCATTTCTGTGAAGAGCTGATGAACCTGAAGAGGTATGTATATTTCAGCCCAGCATACATTGCCGGTACACGGACAGGGACGTTGCTGGAGACAGAACTGGAAAGGCCGGAATCATTTCATAACCATTATGAAGAAACGAAATTTGAAGCAGAAATCCTTGTGGAGGAAGTGAAAAAACGCCTGCCTGTCACCATCATCCGTCCTGGAATTGTCAAAGGTAAATCTGATACAGGTGAAACAAGCAAGTTTGATGGTCCCTATTTTATCATGAACATGTTCCGCAGGCTCTCCTTCCTGCCTGTCATCCCAGCAATTGGGGACGGAGAAAGTGTAGTGAATATCGTCCCTGTTGAATACATAATAAGCGCATCCATATATTTGGGGCATCTACCTTCAGGAGAAGGGAAAACCTATCACCTGACAGATCCGCATCCCTATAAAGTCAATGACATCTACCGTTCGATTCTGTGGGAAATGAACAGGAAAAAACCAATCGGAAGGATCCCTCTAAGGTTAGCCTCTTCATCCCTTAAGCTGGCGCCGGTGCGTAAATTTTTGCGTGTGGAAAGGGAAGCGTTGGACTATTTTGCCTGGAAAGGTACATTTGACTGTACAGCCACCATCAGGGATCTCGAGCCGGCAGGAATTGTCTGTACCGATTTTTTGCAAACAGTAGGAAGTATGGTCGGGTTCTATAAGGCGAATTGTGAAAATCCGCAATATCATGTGAAGGTGGATTAACTTTCCTCTGCTCTTGATATGTAAATAAAAGTAATAAGAGTTCCATCTCTGTGCAAACTAAGGTCAGCATGTAATTTGGAGGAGATGGAATGAGAGTATATGCCTAACAAAAAAATAAATAAACTCGAAGCCATCTTATGGAGTATAGCTCTTCCGGGATTTCCGCAGCTTTTGATCAATTCAGTAGTCAAAGGGATTTTTTTCGTGATATTGGAATTCCTAATCAATGTCCAAAGTAATTTCAATGAAGCGATACGCTTAAGCTTTCTTGGTGAAACCAGGATGGCTGCTGAAGTGATCGACTATCAATGGTTGATGTTTTATCCCTGTTTATATATGTTTGCAATGTGGGATGCTTTCAAAAGTGCCGAGGGAGAAAGGGATAAGTACTCATTTCTTCCTTTTGTTTGTTCGGCTTATACCGTCACAACGGGCCTGATGGTTTCACAAAAGATATATATCAATGATATTTTCATCGGCCCAATTTTCTTTCCGATGCTTTGTGTAGTGCCCGGGGTAGGGGCGGGTCTGTTAATACAATATATCCTCTGCCATTATAGTGGCAATAAATAGGGGTAGCCGAAAAAATACAAATTTAGCTTTAAAACCTTTACCAGTAATGGGAGAGGTCTTTTTTTTATCTTCTTTAGGAGAAAAGGAGCCCATTACATGGTGCTATCCGTCTAGATTTGAAAACCGGGGGTTTTTCCTTCTCTCCAACTAACTACCTGATTTCAGGTGCTGAAATAGATAACCTTAAATGACCCCCAAAAGAAAGTTTAAGTTTCCGTAACCTTGTAATGAGGCGATCGCTTGAAAACAATTTATGAGGTGAACTACATTGTCCAAACAGTCGAAGGTAACAAGAACATCATTAGCCATACTTGCAGCAGGTGCTATTTCATTTTCAAGTACACACGCATATGCCAATGGGAATGATGCAGAGTCATTTGAAAAGGTAGAATTCCAACAGAACACTGAAACCCAATCCAATGTAATTGCAAATGATGACATGGTTATGGAATCAGTCAAGGAAGAAATGGAGTCATTGCAAGAAGAAAAGGAATCCCCTTCATTACTTCCGGGAGATTTCTTTTATTTTGCCAAGCTGGCAATAGAGAAAGTCAAGCTTGCATTTACTGCGGATGATGTGAAAGAGGCACAGCTCTTAGCAGAATTTGCAGCTGAACGACTTGATGAAGCACAAGCATTATTCGATGCTGGAGTAGAAGAGAAAGCAGTAGAAACAATAGAAAAAGCACTGGAAACAATGAAAGATGCAGATAATGAAAAAGGCGATGACCAAAAGTCGGGAGAAGAGGAGAAGGAAACAACCGATGAGGTGATTTCTGACAAAGAAGGAACCGAAGAAGATATGGGGGGATCTGAGCAAGCAGAAACAGAATCCGAGGATGAACTTGAAGAACTACTGGCTCAAAATATCATAGCTCTTAAAGCTGCTATGGAAAAAGTGAAGAATCCTACTGCAAAAGCAGCACTTCTTAAAAATATTGAAAAAAGCTATGTCAGACTTGCAGAAAAAATGGCCAAGCTTGTTGAACAAGAAACAAAAAGTGAATCTGAAGCAGAAACAGTGGATGATACCACAAATGGTACAGAAGACATCTCTACAGATAAGGATGATGAGAAAGAACCGGCACCTATTCTAAAGCAGAAACCTGTAAAAGAAATAAAGGCTGAGCACAAACAAACGAAAGCACAACAAAAAGCAGAGAAAGAGAAAATTAAAGCAGAACGTAAATTTGATAAAGAAGAAGTAAAGGCACAACAAGAGGCAGAAAGAGAGAAAGTCAAAGCAGAACGTCAAGCAGTCAGAGAGGAATTGAAAGCTAAGCAGGAAGCAGAAAAGAAAAACGCAAAAGCGGAGCAGGCAGCAAAGAAAGAAAGACAACATGCTGAAAAGGAAGCAAACAAAAAAGAACACCATAAGGGGAACAGTCACGAAAACAAAGGCAACAAAAATGACCAAAAAGGGAAAGGCAATCAAAATCAGTAAAGGAATTGCTTTACAGCTTTAATTAACCTATCCCTATACAGACATTAGTCCGGAGAGGCTGTCCTTTTTGACTGAATCACTAGTGAGGACAGTTTTAAAGAGGCAGCCTTTTCCATACTTCAGTACCTTCAGGTTTGCTTTTTACATGTTATAATAAGGTTCGAAAATGAGGTGAGACTAATGCTGAATGTGTTATTAATCTTTACGGCAAACAGAAACAAAAAAGGTTCTCTGGAAGACCTGGCAGCAGAAATCCAGAATGGCAATAAAGAAATTGTCAATCAGATACTGGAGGATTATAAGCCTTTTGTGAAAAAGGCTGTTTCTTCGGTATGCAAAAGGTATATATATGAAAGTGATGATGAATTCAGTATAGGTCTCATAGCTTTTCATGATGCCATTTATAAATATGACAGCGGCCGAGGGGCTTCGTTTCTAAGCTTTGCAGAAGTGATCATTAAAAGGAAAGTGATTGATTATATACGCATGAATGGCCGGCACCGGAGTCTCAGCATGGAAGCACTTTCTGAAAGTAAAGAAGGAGAAACCCGAAATGCAATTACAGAAACTCTTTCAATGGAAGAATATGACCGGGACAAAATAGTAAGCGAAAGAAAAGAAGAGATTATGGCCTTCAGCAAGCAATTAAAGAAGTACTCTCTCAGCTTTGAAGACCTTGTTAAGATCTCTCCTAAGCATGAAGATGCCCGAATGAATGCAATATCGATTGCTGAAGTAGTCGCATCGACTCCATCACTACTGGAGTACTTAGAGGAAAAGAAGCGTCTGCCGATAAAACAATTGGAAAAAGAAGTAGGTTTCAGCCGAAAAACAATCGAGCGGAATAGAAAATACATTATTGCGATTACTCTTATCCTCATGGGGGATTTTTATTATCTTAAGGATTACTTAAAAGGGCGGATGAAACAATGAAAAAAGGGATCGTTATGGAGGTTAAATCGGATACCATCATCATGATGACTCCTGAAGGCGAATTTCATAAGGCAAGAAAGCAGCCTGCAGTACAATATGAAATAGGAGAAGAGCTGACTTTTCTCCCGAAGCTGAAAGGTGAGAGTCATTTATCATTTTTTGATCACTGGAAGCAGCGGTTACACTTCAAACCCATCCTGGCGGGGGCAGCCGCATTGTTAATGTTATTATTCATACTTATTCCTGCAGTCAATGATCCCGGGGTTTATGCTTATGTTTCGGTTGATATCAATCCAAGCTTCGAAATGAGCATCGATAAAGATCGGGAAGTTTTGCAAATGAAGGCCTTTAATCCTGAAGCGAAACACATATTGGAAAGCCTCTCTGATTGGAAAGGAAAATCGATCGTTGAGGTTGCAGAAGAGATCATTTCCATTAGTGAAAAGAATGGATATTTGGACGAGCATAAAAAAGTGACTCTTACAACAGTATTTACTGAAGAAGCCGATGAAGAAATTAAGAATTCCATTGAGGACGAGATCAAGGAATTTGCATCGGAGAAGATGAAGGAAGGAACAGCCGACATCTCTTCCATCGAATCCAGTTTGGAGACAAGAAAAGAGGCCGCAGCAGCAGGTTTGACAACAGGACAGTTGTTGATGAAAGAAGAGAATGCCCAAAAAGAAAAAGCAACTCGACAGAAAGCCTCTGAAGAAACCAGTCAACCTTCAAAGCCTGAGATCACAAAAGAAAAAAATGAACAGCCTAAAAAACTTCCGGAAACAAAGGGAAAAAGGCCGGATCACGTCGAGGAGAAACAAGCGGGTAAATCAAAAGCGAACAGTAATTCCCGGGCCCATCAAAACCAATCAGATCATGGTGCTGATAAAAAAGAAGAAAAAGGAAATAACGGCAAAAGCAATAGAAATGAAAAAGGAGAAAAACCAAATACCCCGGAGAATAACAATGGAAGCAAAGGAAAAAATGACTTAGATACCAATCGAGGTAATCAGGGAAAAAAGGATCATAAGGATAAAGGAACAGATGACAGGGACAGCAAGAAAAAACCGAATGAAAACCATAAGGGTAATCCTTCTGATAGTGATAAAAGAAAAGGAAACGGACACTAAATTAAACCAGGCTGCCTGCAGGCAGCCTGGTTTAATTATTCGGGATATTATTTTCCTTTAAGCTGTGACTGGGCTTGTTTTACAAGGCGCTTTGTGATTTCGCCTCCGACAGAACCATTGGAACGGGAAACTGTATCAGAACCAAGTGTCACTCCGAATTCCTCTGCAATTTCATACTTCACTTGATCCATGAATTGCTCCACGCCCGGAACTAATAATTTATTTGAACTTCTAGCCATTGATGGTGTCCTCCTTTTGAATAGTTTATTGTTTCTACTGTTATCATCTCTCCAAATATAAAGAAAATGAGTGGTAATTTTTCGCATCACAAGAAATGGGTTTGAAAAGGTCAGACTGTATGAAATTTAATAACCCGGAAAAACTATATTCAGTTCATTCAAAAGGAGCTGACGTAAATGGCTAAACGTAAAGCAGAATATGATGCAGCAGAGAAGAATAATAAAACACCAAGAAAGAATTTATCGGAGCAAAAGGATTTCAGTGCTGAATTTGCACAAGATGAAAACCCGGCTAAAGGAAAAAATAGAAACTCTAAACATGGCAGGGAAGGCAGAATGAATGATGAAAGATAAATGTAAAGATACAGAGAAGAAACAAAATTTCCAGGAAGAGTTTGGAATGGAATTCGGGGATTTCAACGCAGCCAAACATTTTGAAATTCCTGAAACGAACAAAAAGCAGGATAAAAAAAGAGGATGTTGAGAATACAAATACAAAAAGGTTAAGCCCCAAGATGAGGCTTAACCTTTTTACAATAGAATTTTTTCGCATTTATTGCTGCTTCCGAAAAAGAAAGAACAGCCCTTCGCTTTCCTTTCCGGCGGACTGCCAGCATATCATTTGAAATTCATAATAGGTTGCATCAAAGTTATCGAAAAGAGCCTTAACAATTAGTCAAACAATATTAAATCTTTTGGAGTATATCCGAACCTGCAGAGGTAAACAGCTGTGCGGTACCGGAAACGGGTTCATAGTAGGAGAGAAGGTAGCAAGGTTCCTCCTTAATTCCTGATGTAGACGGTGTCACCGATAATCTTTCCAAAAGGGTATGTTTATGCAGATCTTTTTCATTTAAGTTCAACTGGACAAAGTCACTGCCAAATAATGCAGGGTCCTTCAAGATCTGTTGGTACACTTGAGAGCGGTCCCGTTTTTCCAAAGTCGGCTGCCACCAAGCCTTTCTTGGTTTATAGCGCTGATTCTTCAAATAATCATATTTCATTATGGCTTCAATGGTTGGAATGTGCCCGCTTTTGGTTTCTGATAGAAATTCATGAAGCCTTCTGAATAGATCTTCAAGCTGGTGGCCGATCCTTGACCATCCGCGGCCTTCCCAGTAAGACCCAAAGCTTTGAAAGAAATCAAATGGTGTATCAAAAACATTTGTAACAAGGTATTCAATGGTTTCATCCATCCGGTGATCGTTCCAATACTTCTCCAGTACATCCTCCACTTGTTTGATTCTGACGATATCGTCAAAGGAAAGGACGTTATTTCCCAATATTTCATATGGAGCGTTGTCCATATAAATATAATCCTGTTGTTTGGCATTGATTCTTAAGCCGGTCCCGCGCAGCATTTTTAAAAAGCCCAGCTGCAGTTCTTCCGGTCTTAACTCAAATACATCATTGAATGTTTTGCGGAAGGATTGGTAGTCCTCCTCAGGCAATCCAGCGATTAAATCCAGATGCTGATCAATTTTCTTTCCTTCCTTTACCATGGTCACAGTTCGGGTCAATTTTGAGAAGTTCTGCTTTCTCAGGACAAGATCATTGGTTTCATCATTTGTTGATTGCACCCCGATTTCGAATCTGAATAATCCTGCAGGTGCTTCTTTATTAAGGAAATCGATAACTTCAGGACGCATGATATCAGCCGTGATTTCAAACTGAAAAACAGTTCCAGGGCGATGTTCATCGATTAGGAAGCGGAACATTTCCATTGCATAACTCCGGCTGATATTAAATGTCCTGTCCACGAACTTGATCGTCTTGGCCCCATGTTCCATCAGAAAACGAATATCATCTTTGACTTTTTCCCTGTCGAAGTAACGGACTCCGACTTCTATGGAAGAAAGGCAGAACTGGCAACGGAAAGGACAGCCGCGGCTGGTTTCAATGTATGTTACCCGTTTGGAAAGATCATGAAGATCTTCCTCGAACCTGAAAGGCGATGGCAGTTCCCTCAGGTCAAGTTTGTTCCGCTGCGGGTTGATTTTTACCTTGCCGTCTTTTAAATAGCCTATGCCATTGACCTCTTCCCAATTTTGGCCGCCATAGATCTGCCCAAGCAGGCTTTTGAAGGTTTCTTCCCCTTCACCGATCACAAAGAAGTCAACTTCAGGCAAACGTTCCAGCCAGTAGGGGACATCATACGAAACTTCAGGACCGCCAAAGATTACGACAGTCTCAGGAGATATCTTTTTCAGCATTTTGACTACGGATATTGTCTCCTCAATATTCCAAATGTAACAGCTGAAGCCTACGACATCAGCTTTTTTAGTGTATAGATCTGATACGATGTTCATGAGCGGGTCTTTAATGGTATATTCTGCTATCTCGACATCAAATTCTGGTGATGAAAATGCCTTAAGATTCCTGATGGCTAGATTTGTGTGTATATATTTTGCATTCAATGTGCTTAATACAGCTTTTTTCATTATGAAAACTCCTTTATGTACCTTTAAAAAGTTAGAGCAACAGTACTTTAACATTGTAACCAAGCAAGGCACTAAACTCAACGTTATTCGGTATTTTGACCTATTTCCAAATTATATGAAGGAATTTGGCATCAGTTATGAGAATATGTATAAAAAAGTAAAAGACCGGCAGGACTGCCGGTCTGGTTTTTTGACGGCAGCATATGGCCGATCAGTATCAATACTTCATATATTCAGTATGTCGCTTCTTGTAGTTCTTTAAGTCTTTCAAAAGTTTAACGAATTTACTTGTCTTCAGCTCGATCAAGGGCTGTGTCAAAGAAGTGAATGCCCTGCTGGACAATAGTACAGTCAGGATAAAGGAAGCAGCCACAAGTAAAATGATCGACTGGACGGGAGGCAGGATATCCGGATAGGAAGTTTCCCGGAAGAACTTTATGATAAATCCATGTATCAGATACACATAAAGCGTGCTGGCTCCCCACTTTGTAAAGAAATGCCTGCTTTTCGGTACAAATGCGAAAAAGCTGAAGGACATTGCGACATTCATCAAATAGACACCGCTTCTTTCAATCGCGCTGAAGAATTCTTTTCCGCCAAGCTGCTCATAGGATTTCGAATGCAACAGCCACTTGTCTGAAAACTCCGGCACCAGGAACATGAATGCAAATACAGCTGCAGGAATCAGTGCTGCGGCAATACGGGCCCGGTTTGTCCTCATGAGTGTGAAATGTTCCTTTTTAAGAAAATAGCCAAGAAGGAACAGCGGGAAAAATACGAATGTCCTGGACAGACTTAGATAATTGGAAACATTGTCGACAAACCCAATGGCTATCCCGAGGGCAAAAGCTATTAACAACGCCTTATTTTGCTGCAGCTTCCATTTGCGGACGAACAAATACAGCAGTATATTCCAGCAGAATAAACTTAATAGAAACCACATCGACCATTGGGGATCATATATATCGATAGTCAAACTGTTCCTGTTGTACAGAAAGAAATAATAGACCGTATAGATGATTTGAAATAATAGATAGGGCAGTATCAGCTTTTTAAATAATTTCGGTATATACCCTTTTTTAAAGAATCCTTTGGCGAAAAACCCTGAAACAATGATAAACGCGGGCATGTGGAAGGTATACAGCGTTTTGTACAGGGCAAGGACAAATTCATCGTTTTCAATGAATGAACGGAGAAAATGTCCGAATACGACAAGGAAGATCAAAATGACTTTCGCATTATCGAAGTAATAATTTCTAGTTTTCTTCATGAAGTCACCAACTTTGAGTGTTATTGAAAAATAGATTGCTTTTTTCTTGTGAAAGTATATCCTGATACCCTGCTCTTTATTGGGTGGAGCAGCGTGCTCTCCCCTAATAACGTATCAAAAATATATCTAGAAAGTACCCTTTCAACCCATTCTTAAACTATAAATAACTGAATCGATATAAACCGAAATTAAGCTGTAAACTTTCTGAAACAGAAGAAAGATAACATAGGATAAAAGGCAGAGATGCAAGGTAATAGGAGGAAAGTGGAATGGCCAATAATCAAACGTACAAGCGTGATAAGGATTTAAGCCCATTGGATCCCAAGGATTACAGGGTGATTTTGACAGCTTCCCCCGCCCCGATTTTGATAGTGAGAAAAGATTTCTCTATCGTTGAAGCCAATTCAGCTGCATTGGATTTGCTTGAAATAGAAGAAGAGTCCTTGCTTCATCAGTCTTTTGTCCAATTCTTCCAAGCTGTTCCCGCCCCTATATTTTCTCAATATGAGAAAGTTGCAGTTGAAGGAGGGGAAATCGAGGATGAAACACTGCTGACAACTGTCTCGGGAAAAATAAAGCATATAGACCTGAAGATCACTAAATCAACTGATTGTGAATATGCTTTCTTTTTTCTGCGAGATATTACGAGTGAACGAGAGAAACTGAGAAATGATCATATGAACCTCCATATGCTTAATAACATATTTCAGCAGGCTGCTGAGGGGATTCTCTTATTTGACAAAGATGGGACCATCCAAGAGGCCAATCAGGCATTCTGCAAGCAGGTGAACCTGAACAAAAGGGATGTCCTGAACCGGAAAGTCGCCTCCTTCGTACCTGAAAACTTTCATTTCAAGGTGATGAAAATCAAAGAGCTCCTCGATTCAGGAATACAAGCGAGAGGAGAAATGCCCATTACCCATTCTGAAGGGATATCAGTGGTCGAATACACGACAACCCCATATGTAAATCATGAACTACATATGGCCATCCTCAGGGATATTACGGAAAAAAGGCAGATGGAAATCCAGTTGAAACGCAGTGAAGAGTTGTTCAAAGATCTTTTTGAAGAAGCAATCGATGCCATAGTACTATGGGATCATGACGGGAGGGTGCTTCGCGCTAACCGATCGGCTTTGAAGATTTTTGAGTGCTCACTGTCTGAAATTCTGACTAAAAAGATTGAAGACTTTGTATATCCACTGGAAATGTCTAAGTTTGAATCTGTGACACATGAACTCAAATCCAAAGGGGCTGTCCGGGATGAGGTACTATTCCTTATGCCCAATAATCAATTGAAGCATCTGGAGTTCACTTCGAAGCTGCATTCAGTGGATGGTTATAATATGACGATCTTTCGAAATGTCAGTGAAAGGCATCAAATGGAAAAGAGCCTTAGGGAAAGTGAAGAACGCTTCCGGAAGGTTTTTGAAGGGACTCTCGATGGAATGGTCCTTACCAATCATTCCGGACAGGTGGTCGATGCCAATCCAGTCGCCCTTGAAATTCTGTCTACCAATAAAGATAAGTTGATCGGCAGTGACATAAAGGATATCTTTATGATTAAAGAAAATGAAGATGAGGAATACCTGAGATATCAGGCTAAGTTGAAGGAAGAGGGCCAGGCAAGCTTTGTAAAGCTGATTAAAACGGACTCCGACCGCCAGCAGCATTTGGAGCTGTCATCTAAATACAATCTTTTATCGAATATGAATCTGACCGTCATCAGGGATATTACAGAAGAAGTGGAACTTCAAGACCAGCTTAGGAAATCGGACACCTTATCGGTAGTCGGAGAGCTTGCAGCAGGCATAGCCCATGAAATAAGGAACCCTATGACTGCTTTGAAGGGATTCATCCAGCTATTGGAGAACAGTATGGAAACTGAACATGAAATGTATTTTCAGGTTATACAGTCAGAATTGCAAAGGATTGAATCCATCATCACTGAGTTTCTGATCCTTGCCAAGCCGCAGGCAGTTCAATATCAGGAAACAGATCTTGTCAGGATCATGAAGGATACACTGGAACTTTTGAAAGCACAAGCAGTCATGCATAATGTACAATTCCAAGAAGAGTATGGCAGCGGGATACCAGCTGTTTATGCTGAACCGAACCAATTGAAGCAGGTTTTTATCAATATTGTGAAAAATGCCATTGAGGTGATGCCGAAGGGGGGCATGATTTCGATTGCCATTTCAGAAAAAGATGAAGGTATCCTGCGAATATCAATTAGGGATGAAGGAATGGGAATTCCAAAAGAAAAAATCAAGAAACTGGGAGAACCATTTTATACAACAAAGGAAAGAGGAACCGGCCTTGGCTTAATGGTCACTTTCAAAATTGTTGAAGAACATGCAGGCCTGGTAGAGGTAGAGAGTGAACTGGGCAAAGGCACCACGTTCCATATTGACTTTCCGTGTGCGAAAGGATGAAAACATTGAAAACAGAAAGCATGGTGGTTACCAGTCCTGTCGGTAATCTGAAAATCACAGCTGAAGAAGGCTTCCTGACAAAAGTCGAGTTTGTAACTGCACCAGAATCAACCAGTGAAAATACACTGCTTCAAAAAGCGGCAGCACAAATGGAAGAATACTTCAGGGGAAACAGGGAGAAGTTCGACCTGCCCATAAAAACCAAAGGCACTCCATTTCAAGAATCAGTTTGGGAAGCACTGAAGGACATTCCTTATGGAAGTACTTGCAGCTACAAGCAAATTGCAGAAAAAATCAATAATCCTAAAGCGGTAAGGGCAATTGGCCAAGCGAACAAATCCAATTCCCTTCCCATTATCATCCCATGTCACAGGGTGATCGGGAAAAATCAATCGCTGACAGGATATGCCGGCAGCCAGGTGGATAAAAAAGAAATCCTGCTTAAGGTAGAAAAAGCAGTTCAATAGAAGATGTATCAAAGTCCAGACTGTGTAGACAAACCCCGCTCTAACCAAAAGGGTGGAGCGGGGTTTGCTGATTTCTAGTGGGAATTGTGGATAATTAGACTGGGCATGTTCCTTGCCATGTCCAATAAATTATCAAAACAACAGGGTTGATATTCGGTCTTCCGTTGTCGGGAGACCCGCCCCGCGGAGTCGAGCGCCTGTAGCGGAAATCAACTTTTCGTTCCAATCATCCTAATTTGTAAATATTTAACTTAACTATGCAAAAAAAGCTTGTAGACATGGTCCGTATATTGGACCTTGTCAACAAGCTGAAAGCCTCAAATTACCTTGGGGCTTTTTTGTGCCTGAATGATTTGACAATGCAATCTATTTAGATAATAATTAAATTAGATGAACATCTAAATAGGGGTTTTAGGGAGGAACGATATGCAACTCGATAAACTGGTCTCCTTTTATAAGACGATCGGAGATCCAACCAGATTGAAAATCATCATGCTCCTTAAGGAAGGGCCATTACATGGACTTGCCATTGCAGGTAAATTGGGACTAACCGCACCGACCATTTCCCATCATTTAACAAAACTTAAGGATATTAATCTTGTGTTTTCGCGCAGGGAAAAAAACTCATTATATTATCATCTGAATAAGAAAGTGATGAAACATCATGGAGAGGTACTGCAAAGGATGGCAGAAGAAAACAAGGGGGACAAAGAAGCAATGGAAAAAATCCAGAAGGAAAGACAAAAGGTATTAAACAACTTTTTTACTGCTGAAGGAAAGTTAGCTCAAATTCCTGCACAACGAAAGAAGAAGCTTTTCATCTTTGAACATATTATCCAAGGTCTAAGACCCGGGGTGAAATACGAGGAAAAGGAAATCAATGATTATATAAAGAAATTCCATGAAGATTACGCCACCATCAGAAGGGAGTTCATCATTAATCACTATATGTACAGAGAGAATGGAATCTACGAAATGAATCCCAAGGAAATGTGGGCAAGAATTGAGTAACCCTGCAAAAATCCCCTGTCAATAAAGAGACCGGGGATTTTGTCGTATCCCGTCAGTTCTGAGGTAGCAATACTGAACTTTTTGTGAAATTTTGTCTTGTTTTAGCGATTCTATTTACTTTTATACCTAATGTTGCGATACTTCAGAGGTATCTATTAATTATCGAATACACTGAGATTCCATATACAGACAGAAAGGTGCGAGTTTCATTGATGTTCCCATTTGATAAAGTCTACCAAAAAGTCATTCTTTATAGAATTGCTAAAAAACAAAGAGAAATGATTGAGATAGGGGCAAGATTCGGACTGAATGACAGCCGTACGGTGGAAAGCAGCCAGGAGCTGGACAAACTCATCACTAAATATCAGGAAATAAACCATATAAAAAGCGTCCAGCAAAGTTCTCCGCAATGATAGGGGGGACTTTTTTTGTTGTATTGACCCGGGGTCTGCTCTGAGGAGGTTCACATTTGGTTCATGTATAACATAGCGCTCTAAGGAATGTGACACAGCGCCTGGAGAAATTTGATACAATATCAATAAGAGAGAACAGCGGAGGTAAATGATGTCACAAATTTCAATGACAATAGTGGAAACAAGTGATGTTCATGGCAGCATCTTTCCGATACATTATGGAACCAATGAATTCCATCCCCTGGGTTTGGCCAAAGCGGCAGCATTGATCAAAAGGATCCAGCAGGAAAACGACTATGTCATCACTCTGGATAATGGTGATCTCATACAGGGAACACCGCTGACATACCATTATGTAAAACACATGGCTGATCAAACAAACCCAATGGTCAAGGTGCTAAATCACCTTCAGTATGATGCGGCAGTCATTGGCAACCATGAGTTCAACTATGGAAATTGCGTCATCACGGAAGCTGTAAATCAATCTGGGTTTCCTTGGCTATCAGCAAATATCCTTGATAGACAGACTGGCAAGCCTTACTTTGGACAGCCGTATGTGGTAAAAGAATTCACGAACGGGTTAAAGGCTGTCATACTTGGTTTGACAACCCACTATGTACCGAATTGGGAAAATCCGGATTATATTTCAGGGCTGAAATTCAGTAATGCTCTTGAAGCTGCCAAACATTGGGTGAAGTTCATCAGGGAAAAGGAAAATCCGGATATCATGATTGTTTCCTATCATGGCGGGTTTGAAAATGACATTGAAACTGGAGAACCGACAGAGCCTCATACCGGTGAAAACCAAGGCTATAGCATTTGTACTGAAATCGAGGGTGTGGATGTACTGCTTACAGGTCACCAGCACCGCCAGCTGACAGGCATGGTAAATGGAGTATTGGTCATCCAGCCGGGTTTCAATGCGCAGTATATCGGCCGGGTGGATATTACACTAGAGGAGGTCAACGGCAGGTGGGAAATCATCAGCAAGAAGGCTGAACTTCTTTCTGTAGCTGGTGAAAAAGAAGATGAACAAATCCTTCAGCTTGCAGATGCCTATGAAACCCGAACACAGGAATGGCTGGATCAGCCGATCGGTTTTATAGAGGGTGACATGACGATTACAGATCCTCTAAAAGCCAGGATGGTGGAACACCCATTAGTGGAATTCATCAATAAAGTACAGATGGATGCACTTGATGTGAGCATTTCGAATACTGCTTTGTTCAGTTTCACAGCCTCAGGTTTTCCCAATACAGTGACAATGAGGGATATAGTATCAAATTATGTATACCCTAATACGTTGACAGCAATTGAGATCAGCGGGCATGATATGAAACAGGCATTAGAGCGCTCAGCTTCTTATTTTCAGTTGGATGATAAGGGGAGCATCATTGTAAATCCGGCTTTTTCTACACCCAAGCCTCAGCATTACAATTACGATATGTGGGAAGGCATTCAATATACAATCAATATCAGCAATGAACCCGGAAGCCGGATTATGAATCTGGAATACAAAGGGGAATCGGTTGATATGGACGGTAAATATATTGTGGTGATGAACAACTATCGTGCCGGCGGCGGTGGAGAATACCCAATGTTCAAAAACCGGCCGGCCATAAAATCGAGTCAGATTGACATGACGGAATTGCTTGCGAATTACTTCTTGAAACATAAAACAGTAAAAGCCGCTGTTAACCATAACTGGAAAGTTGTAAAATAGAGATAATTATATTAAAAGGAAATGATTAAACATGGAAGATAGAAGAGACATAGAACAATCATTGAAATTATTTATTGTGCTTTCTAGAGCCTATAAAGCAATCAACGAAGACGTACAGGTCTTCATACAAAATAACGGATTGAATATGACGGAATTTGCTGTCCTCGAACTCCTTTACCATAAAGGGGATCAGCCGCTGCAGCAGATTGGCGGGAAAATATTATTAGCAAGCGGAAGCATCACCTATGTGGTGGACAAGCTGGAGAAAAAAGGCTTGATCAGGAGGGTTGCGTGCCCAACTGACCGTCGTGTGACATATGCTCAAATCACAGACGAGGGGAAGGCATTCATCGGTGAGCTCTTTCCGCGTCATGAAGAACAAATCCATCAGCTGATGTCCGTATTGGACAGTGATGAAAAAGACACAGCGATTGAATTATTAAAAAGAGTAGGTCTGTCAATCAAGGATCTTTCTTATTGATGTAGGGAGAGAGTATTCTCTTTTACACTTTATAGTTAAACCATTCTCAAAAAACCGATTGGTTCCTAAGTGGAAACAGATGGGGATGTTCCAGGTGGTCCTTTTTTCTTGCTTGAAGGCTCCTTTCGTAAACTTTGTTGCTAAATATCCTGATAAATCGTTTCAAAAACCCTGGCGAGCAGGATAGAAAAGAGCTGCTCGTTCTTTTTTTAGAGTAAAACCTTTGAATACAAGGGAAAACCCGGCACTTGGGATTTTTTCCGAAAGCAACATTATATGCGAAAACAGCCTGCGTGAAAGAAATCAGGATGTCTCATGCAGGTTCCATAAATCACTTTTTCTTGCTGGAGGGACTCAGGGAATCTCAAGAAAGGATCTATATCAACCTCAATTCCATCCCGCACAAAAAGCCTTGCTCCCTTTTAATGAGGAGCAAGGCTTTTAGTTACTTGATTACAATTTCATTTTCTTCAATGGCAGCTGTCATTTCTTTCTTCTCTGGATGATCCAAGATAAAATCTGCAATGGAATCTTCGAGTTTTTCCTGGATGATCCTGCGCAGCGGACGTGCTCCGAAATCAGGATGGTAACCATCTTCCACAAGCTTATCCTTAACTTCTTCTGTTACGGTCAAATTAATATTCTGCTCTTCAAGTACGCTGTAAAGTTCGTTCAGAAGGATATCGATAATTTGTTTTAGTTCTGTCGTCCCTAATGAATTGAACTCGACGATGTTGTCAAAACGATTAAGGAATTCAGGTCTGAAATAATCTTTTAGGTTATCCAGGATTGATGCTTCCTTCATTGTATGGCTCGTAAAGCCGACATGTTTCTCTTTGAATCCGACGCCGGCATTGCTTGTCATGATAATTACGGTGTCTTTGAAGCTGACTGTTCTGCCCTGGCTGTCAGTCAGACGGCCATCATCAAGGATTTGAAGGAACATATGCTGTACATCAGGGTGGGCTTTTTCAATCTCATCCAGAAGTATGATGCTGTAGGGATTTCTCCGTACCTTTTCTGAAAGCTGCCCGGCTTCTTCATGTCCAACATAGCCCGGAGGTGAACCGATAAGTTTTGAAATGCTGTGTTTTTCCATGTATTCACTCATATCAAGCCTTATCATGGCTTCAGCAGTTCCAAACAACTCCTGAGCAAGAGTTTTGGAAAGTTCTGTTTTACCTACACCTGTCGGCCCGATGAACAAGAATGACCCAATTGGACGATTCTTATCTTTCAGTCCGGCCCGGCTTCGCCTGATGGCTTTCGAAACTGTCCGAACAGCTTCTTCCTGGCCGATAACCTGGTTGTTGAGCATGGTCTGGAGATCCTTCATTTTCTGCTGTTCGCCTTCTTGGAGTTTCCCGACAGGAATACCGGTTTTCTTTTCGATCAATTTCTGGATAAGCTCAGGTTTCACAACAGGGTATTCCCGGCGTCCATGGCTTTCCACCAGTTTTTCCAGTTGAACTTCTTCATCCCTCAGTTTTGCTGCAAGCTCATAATTTTCTTCAGTTAATGCCTTCTCTTTCTCGGCTGCAATTTGAGAGAGTCTGCTGCGGAATTCATCTTCATTTTGCTGTCCGCTTTTAAGATTTTCGTAAGAGCCGGCTTCGTCAAGAAGGTCGATTGCTTTATCCGGCAGGAAGCGGTCCTGGATGTATCGTTTTGAAAGGATGACACAGCTTTCGATCGCTTCGTCGCTGAATTTCACCTCATGATAATCTTCATATTTATTTTGCAGCCCTTTCAATATCTCGATAGCAGCCTCTTCTGATGGCTCTTTGACCTGGATTGGCTGTAAACGTCTTTCCAAAGCAGCATCTTTTTCAATTTGTCTGTATTCTTTCAGAGTCGTCGCACCGATGAGCTGCAGTTCTCCTCTGGCAAGGGCTGGCTTTAAAATATTTCCTGCATCCATGCTGCCTTCCGCTGAACCTGCGCCGACAATCAGGTGAATTTCATCAATGAACAGCAGGATGTTCTTACGGCTCTGAAGTTCCTCGATCAGCGCCTTTATTCGTTCCTCGAATTGACCCCGGATACCTGTGTTTGCCACTAAAGAGGCCACATCCAGAAGATAGACTTCTTTATTCAGCAATTTGGATGGAACCTGGCGATTGGCTATCTTGATGGCCAACCCTTCTGCAATCGCTGTCTTCCCTACCCCGGGCTCCCCGATTAATACCGGGTTATTTTTATTTCGCCTGTTTAGAACCTCAATCATTCTGTCTAATTCTGAATCCCGTCCGATAACCGGATCAATAAGGTCCGCTTTTGCAAGATGCGTTAAGTTCCGGCCGTACTGATCAAGGAACGACTTTTCCTTGCTTCCTTCGTGTGCAGATTTATGGTATGGCTGCTGGCTTTCCCCGGTGCTGCCCCCAAAGAAATTCTGAAAAGGGTTATTATTTGAAGAATGAATCATGTCTTTTTCACGTGTATAACATCCATGGCAGAGAAATAAAGATTTTTTGTGACCATTCACATTAACATGCAAGTTTACTTTTGCGGTGTTTTCTTGGCATTTTTGACAAAGCATATATTATTCCTCCAGTCAGATATGAAGTATTTTGACTTTGATTAACTTTGACTAATTTTATATAAAAAAAGAATTGATATACTTAATGTTTGATCATTCCTGATCTAATGTTCATTATACTTTGACTAACTTTGACTTTCAAGCGCTGGATCAAGGTAATTATTTCCTTTTAAGAACCAGGTTTGTACTTCTTAAATGGCATGCTTGTACATAAGGTTTAATAGCGGGTTACTTAAATTAAGGCCGTATTTCAGCCAGCAATAGCGTTTCAACAAGCAGATCAATGAGGTGAATAGATGAAGAGATGGAGCGGTGTATTTCAATTAGCGGCAGTTTATGTAGGCACAATTATTGGAGCAGGTTTTGCAACGGGAAGGGAGATTGTGGAGTTCTTCACCCGTTTTGGTTTCATTGGATTGATCGGCATCCTTATCAGCGGTTATTTATTTATATTCCTTGGTTCAAAGATAATGGTGAAAGCACATGAAATCAAAGCAGTATCCTACGAGCAATTTAACGAGTACTTGTTCGGGAAGTGGTTTTCGAAATTCATGAATATCCTTATGATGCTGATGCTTCTTGGTGTAACCGCAGTCATGCTGTCAGGTGCGGGAGCGGTTTTTGAAGAACAGTTGAATATGAATAAACAGACAGGGGTCCTGCTGTCCATTTTCCTGGGACTCATTGTAATGGCTGTGGGAATGAAGGGGTTGTTCGCAGTCAACACTCTCGTTGTCCCTGCTATGATCATTTTTAATATATCCATCATGTTTGCCACTATATTTAAACCGGAATTTCTTGAAGCGATTATGAAAATACCTCACGCAGACGATGGATGGAAAGCGGTCATCAGTCCTTTTTCATATGCTGCATTCAACCTGGCGATGGCACAGGCAGTCCTTGTGCCGGTTGCGGCGGAAATCAAAGATATCAAAACGGTGAAATACGGGGGGATACTTGGAGGAGTCCTGCTTACCATTATACTGGTTTCCAGTCATTTCACCCTGGTAATGATCCCGCATGTAACAACCTATGAAATTCCAATGGCGGTTGTCATGAAAAGCCTGGCGGGCAGTTTGTATGGTATCTACATTTTCATTATCTTTGGAGAGATATTCACTTCGATAATAGGCGGAGTGTTCGGGCTTGAGAAACAATTGGCCAATTACTGGAATGGGAGGAGAATCTTCATTACACTCGGCATTTTTGGTTTCGTATACCTATTGAGTTTCTTCGAATACAGCCAGCTTCTATCCTACTTATATCCCCTTTTTGGTTATCTGAGCTTGTTGTTCATCATCCTGTTATGGATGAAACCGGCAGAGACAAGGCTTTGAGGGAAGGAATAAACATTGAGAAATCAGGCACCATAGAAATGACTGAAAGGAGGTATGTAACATGACGAAATCAAAGCAAGAAAAAGAAAGGCAATGGAATGCAAGAAAACAGGAACAGCATCCTCACGGAAAGGTTGAGTCTTTTAAAGAGCTTGAAGGAGAAAGTCTTTCAAAGGGCAGTAAGTAATTCCTTTTATACAGTTCACTGGCAGGTATTGAGGGAATGACTGGAATGTTTGTATCAAAAAAGCGATTTTATAAGAATCTTTCATGAGTCCTGCAGCATTATTCCATAGCAGTACTTTCTTCTTTTGGAATGATTATGAACTCTTGCTGTTTTCGAAAAGGTCCCGAAAGCCGGATTTTCCCTTTCGGTATTAGGTCTTTCCTTAAACAGGGCGGAACCTATACTGTTTTTTCATCTTTAGTGTTTTAGAAAAAATTTACGGCCAGGATTTTTCGCCTGTATCCCAGGGTTTTACTCTCTAAGAGAATGATCAGCTCTTTTGGTTCCTGCTCACCGGAGTTTTTGTGACGGTTTATCAGGATATTATTTGAAATTTATATTGAATAACAACAAAGTTTACGAAGAGAGCCAAAAAAGAAAAGCCGGGCACTCCATATGGGCTGCCTGGCTTTGTCCTGTTATGATTCAATGATTTTATAATTTTTATGATTGACAACTGTTTTTTCTTCCAACTCAAGGTCGCGGTAATTCTCCATGAATGTCAGGTCAACGATGACAGAATTCTCGTTCACTTTCTCAACGATGCCTTTTAAGCCATCACGGAATTCAATTAGATTACCTACTTCTGCTTTCTTCACAAACACTCTCTCCTTTGTCAAAAGTTTCAGAAACAATTAATTACAGTTTGCCTTAAAATAACAAAAAGGTAAAGGGCTTTACGAAATATTATTCTAATAATCTGTTAATTTGTAAAAGAAAATGGTTTTCTGAGATTTTGACTGCAGGAAACGGTGGATTTCCCTGTCCGTTATTCCAGGTGATAAAATGAAAGTTGAAAACAATTATAGTACACTAATGATAATATTAAAAAGGGAGGGAGGGAAGCTATATGGGAGATCAGGAAGTTTTGGCAATATTGGATGAATTAAGAAGTGGAGGAATAGAGGAGTACAGGGTGCAGAAGACTGACTTTTTGCACTTCAGGAAGCATCTTATCGCTCAGGAAGATTTTAAGCATTTTAGAGGGATTGCTCAGCAGGGCGGAGATATCATTTATACTTATATGGAAAAACCAAGAAGTTAAGATCTGCTCATAGTGGGCAGATTTTTTTATTGAATGGACGGCACAAGGGTTTGTGAAAAAGAGAATAAGGAAAAATGAACAAAAAGGAGGGCTTAAGATGAAACATGAAAAACTGGTGATAGTAACAGGCGGAGCCCAAGGGATCGGCAAAGCCATAGTGAATGAATTCAGCAAGGGTGGATACACTGTTATCCTTGTTGACAAACAGAAGAAAAAGGGCCTGAGCTTATCAAGGGAATTAAATGAGGCCGGGGGTAAAGTCATATATAAACAATGCGATGTTGCAGATCCCCAGGAAGTAGAAAAAATATTCAGGGAGATAAAAGCCGAGTATGAAAAGATTGACGTTCTGATTAACAATGCCGGCATCTCAAAGTTCAAAGATTTTTGGGAAATGGAAACAAGTGACTGGGATGAAGTGATATCGACTAATTTGAGCAGTGTATTTTATTTCAGTAAAGAGGCAGCCTCTCTTATGAAAGAATCTGGCGGCACCATAATCAATATGGCTTCAACGAGGGCAGCCATGTCAGAAGCGAATACTGAAGCCTACTCTGCAAGCAAGGGCGGGATTTATTCAATAACCCATGCTTTAGCCATTACGCTGAGTGAGTATAATATACGTGTAAACAGTATCAGTCCCGGCTGGATTGAAACGGGTGATTATGATTCCCTGAGAGAAGCCGATCATTTTCAGCATCCATCCAACCGTGTCGGAAAGCCTGAAGATGTTGCCAGGGCATGTCTTTTCCTGTGCCATGAGGAGAATAATTTCATTAATGGTGAAAATCTTGTAATTGATGGCGGGATGACCAGGAAAATGATATATGAACACTGATCTTCTTATTCTTTTTTCAAAAGTATAATATTGATGATGCCGACGCACCATACAAAAATGATTGGGAGCACAATACTCAATGACATAGTCAACCCTCCACTGGTCGGTTACTATCATCGTAAGGGTTAAATATGCATTAAGTTAAAGTGAAGTCTAAATATTTTGTAAAATTTGATGCAAAAAGAAGCAGGGAGTGACTGCTTCTTTTTTTTTGCTCTATTCGTAAACATTGTTGCTTTCAATATAGAATTCAATTAATATCCTGGTAATCCGCCGTAAAAACGACGGTGAGCAGGAACCAAAAGCGCTGATCATTCTTTTGCGAAAAAAATGCTATATACGTAAAAAGCTTTTTATGAACACTAATTTCCAAACTCTCCTTGAGGAGCAATCTATATAAAGAAAGTTTTTGTGAAGGACTTCAACGAATCAATGATCTCCTGCTCAGTCTCTGAATCTTCAATCGATTGGAATCCATACATGAACCCAGTTCCTGAGGGCCTTCTCCAGATAGGATGGCCGGCTACAGCCAATTCATGTCCGTTCATTTTCAGATGGATTTCCATGTCAATATCAAAGCGGTCTACTGGCAGGTTAAATTCTGTTTTGAATTTCATGCCTTTGGGACTGAGATCAAGAACATACAGATGTCCCTCTTTTGATGATACAATTTCATTTTCTTTCTGTATCATCAATTGAAATTTGCCGGGATAGGGGTCTTTAAAAGTATAGCGAAAGGATTCATCGCGTTTAAATGGTTTCACTCGCTCACCACCCAATTCATCTTTTTTATTCATTTTAGAGGAACATAAGCAGTGATGCAATAAACGAAGAAAATTTGGAATATTTTAAAAGATAAACGTTTTTGTGATATAATTCATTTAAGAATGGGGGGCCAATATGTTTATAGACAGGCTGAAAAAAGAGATAGGCAAAGTCATGATTGGGATGGACAAAGAAATAGAAATACTGAGCATTGCACTGCTTCAGGGAGGACATATCCTGTTTGAAAGTGTCCCTGGTACAGGGAAAACCATGCTTGCAAAAACATTTGCGGGATGTGTCCAATCAAGTTTCCGCAGGATCCAGTTTACACCGGATGTCCTTCCAAGTGACGTAACTGGTATTCAATACTTTAACCCAAAGGAAAAAGAATTTGAATTGCGCCCGGGACCGGTCGTAACAAATGTTCTGCTTGCTGATGAAATAAACAGGGCGACGCCGAGGACTCAATCCAGCCTCCTTGAAGTCATGGAAGAAAAGCAGGTTACCATTGAAGGGAGCACCCTGAAGCTGGAAGATCCTTTCATTGTACTTGCTACACAGAACCCAGTGGAATCACAACAGGGAACCTTTCCTCTTCCTGCAGCTCAGCTTGACAGATTCTTAATGAAAGTCCCCATTTCCTATCCGGAGTTTGAAAGTGAAAGGGAAATGTTAAGAAGGTTCAAAGAAAGGCAGCCGCTTGAAGATGTTCAGCCTGTCATTACTCCTGAAGAACTTAAGGAGTGTTCGAAGCAGGTGAAAAGAATTCATGTTTCAGAAGACATTGAATCATACATATTACAGATTTCAAGGAAAACAAGGGAACATGAATTGATCGAACTCGGGGTAAGCCCCCGCGCAAGCCTTGCTCTGCTGAGAGCATCACAAGGAATGGCATTCATCAGCGAAAGAGCTTATGTGACCCCGGAAGATGTCAAAAAGATGGCCGCATACGTGCTGAGCCACAGAATATCCCTCACACCTGAGGCGTCATTGACTAAAACGAATGAACGGGTGATGGAAGAACTCATCGAGGATGTTTTAGTTCCAGTAGAATCGAGGGTTTAACATTGGAGTGGAAAAGAGAGACGACCGAATCCAATATTTTATCCGCCTGCATCTTCCTGTGTTTGTTCTTGGCGTTTCTGGGACTGATTTTGCAGAACATATTGCTTCTCTCAATTTTTCTGCTGGTATTTGCCTTATTTTATGGCTCTCAGCTTTATATCAACCATGCAGGAAGGAAACTAATATTCACTAATGAAAGAAACAGGGAAAAATTCAATAAGGGTGATAAAGGGGACTGGTCATTTACATTCGAGAATTCAGGATTGCCGATTTTAAGCGGTTCCATCATCCTCCGTTTTGATGACGTGGTCGTTCCGCTTGGAATTGACTTTGATGAATTTCCCGGAGGCATAATCGAGATGAAGATACCCTTTTCTTTAAGCAAAAACGAAAAGATAGATGTCAGGTTCCCTGTAGAAGCGAGAAGAAGGGGACTTGCAAGGGTAGCGAAACTCACCGTTGATATTCCTAATTTGTTTGGCAGCGGAGGAGTACACCTTCAATATGGTAAACCGGTGAAATCAGATATTTTGGTTTTTCCTCACGGTAAACCTGTGGAAGGTTTTACTTCTGCCCATACCAAGACACAAGGGAATTTTGCAGTTCATAATTCCCTGTTTCATGACCCGTTTCAGCCGGTAGGCACAAGGGATTATGCCCCAGGTGATAGTTTTGCGGCTATCAATTGGAAAGCGACAGCCAGGCTGCAAACCCTGCAGACAAAAGTTCATTCCCCGGCCACAAGCAGGAATTGGCTGATTACGCTGAATATATCAGCACATTACTCCATAACCAGCAAGCTGGAGGAATTGATTGAAAGAACAGCCTACATTATTGAAATGGCTGCAAAGCAGGATATTCCTTTCGCTCTGGCGGTCAATGTTCGTTCTTTAAATAGTACTCCATTTTATTATTTGCCTGCCGGAGAAGGGAAGAAACAAAGGCAAAAGGCACTTGAGATGCTTTCGGTCCTTTCTACAGATGATATCACTTTTCCTTTCAGCTTGATGTATCAATATCTGGTCATGCATCATCAAGTTCCTCCTGTACTTATTACTATAGGGGAACAGGATAGTGAAAGTGAAAGGCTTTTATCTTTGATGAGCAATAGGGACGTGTCCATCTTTCAGTTGGTCTATCATAATGAACAAGGAGTTTTGCAGGAATGGAAGCAGCAGAGCAGAAAATTCGCTTGAAAAGAAAGAATGCATACTATTCAAGGGTATCTATTAAGTTGATCGCTGATGCTTTGATGCTCTCAGCACTTCTCACATTTTTTGCTGATGAGTATTTCTTTTTATACCGGTGCATCCCTTTCATCAGCCTTTCCCTGCTTTTGACCTTTCCTTTTATATGGATGGGGATTGATTCCAGCAGGGTATTTAATTTGATTTTTACAGGTATAGGGTTAACTTTATTTCTTACTGGCCAGTTCTTTCTTGGTTTTCCATGGTGGCTTTCGTTATTCATTCTATTGATGCTTCATTGGAGGGTTTCCCTCCATCTTGAAGAGGAGAGGGATTCCCGATTCGATTTGGGCGGAGGATATATCGGGACCCTATTGATTGTTGCCCTCATTTCCTGGGCATATCAAAATATATATGAAAAGCAGCCTCCAGTTTTTGTACTGAGTATTTTCATGTTCGGCATGCTTCTTTACACTGCAGGTACATATATTGTGAGGTATATAGAAAGTTCAGAACATTCAAAGAAGACATCAAGGATCAAATCGGCCAAACTTCCAATTGTTTATAGTGGTGTTTTGGTTGGTTTTTGTGTACTGGCGGCCGTTATGAGTAAATCGGTCAGCGGTCTATTGAATAAGGGGTTTGGATGGATGTTCTGGCTTCTGTCCTTTCTGATTGAGCCTATTTGGATCATAATTGACTGGGTTATGGGTATGCTTCCCGGGAGTGTTTCAGAAGGATGGGAGTCTCTAAGGAATTCTGATGAAGCACCTTCTGAAATTACACAGGAACAGCTTCAAAATGGAGGTGATCTTTCTTTTGCATGGTGGGATGAGGCTTTGGCCGGCTTGCTGCTGCTTGTCATAATCTTATATGTCTGGAGAAGCTTCAGAAATAAAGGCTGGAAGGAAGAGGATGAATCCAGGAGAAATGCTGGATACTCTTCATTTAAAGAATCCATCCTGCCAGGCAGGGGGAAAGTCATCCAGGATGTTATGTATTCCAGCCCGGACAGTGAAGTCAGAAAGAGTATTTTCATGCTTGAAAAACTTGCGGAAGAAAAAAAGAGGCCGCGGCAGAATGGCGAAACCATTCAAGAATGGTTCTCCAGGATGGGTTTTCAGGAGGGCTGGGAATTTTACCATATATATGAGGCTGCCAGGTATGGAGACCAGGAGATCCCTCCCGATAAGTTAGCCTTGTTTAAACAAGGGATAGAACGTGCTGTCAATCGAATAGAGCAAAATGAATTTTCAAAGAAACCTTAAAAAGAGCATAAGTGCTCTTTTTTTTGGGTAAATTTTCAACTGAGCGATAAGAAAGAGGTGATTTTGGTGTTCAGATTGAATGATGTTTCTTACCATGGAATCCTTACTTCCATCAACTTGGAATTCGGGGATGGTGTGGTTTCCTGTATGACCGGTCCAAGCGGTGCAGGGAAATCAACCATCTTGAAATTCCTTAATAAAATGCTTGTACCCACCAGCGGGGAAGTATTCTACAATGACCGAAACCTGCAATCGATGGATTCTGTCGAGTTAAGGAGAAAAGTTGTTATGCTTCAGCAGAATCCTGTCATGTTTGAGGGAAGTGTGGAAGATAATCTGCAGATCGGTTTAAGATTTGCCAGGGTACAACCAGCTTCCCCGGCTGAATTGGAGGATGCCCTCAGGATGGTCATGCTTGAAAAGCGGTTGGAGGAACCGGCAGATAAGCTGTCCGGAGGCGAAAAGCAGAGGCTGGCTCTTGCGAGGGTATACCTTATGAAGCCAAGAGTCTATCTCCTTGATGAACCGACTTCTGCCTTGGATCCCGAAACCGAAGGGGAAGTGATGGGGGAATTTCTTAAAGCGGTAAAGGAGCAAAGCGGGACGGTCATCATGGTTACTCATTCAAAAACGGTTTCTGACCGTTTCGGTGAATCGCATTTTTATATAGAACCAAAGAGCAGGCGGGTCCAAAGTTGAACGGCGGCATCATAGACATAGAGCTGGCGAGGCTTATAGCAGCTTATATTTTTGTCCTTTTACTGCTATTGATTGTAAGGGTAAGGAAAATATCAAGAGAGAAACAAATTGCCATAGCCACACTGAGAATGACCATCCAGCTGATTCTTGCAGGATTCATACTTACATATATTTTTGATAACCCGCATCCGCTTTTAACAATTCTGATCATCTTCATCATGGAGATGTTTGCAGTCAGGAATGTGTTTATACAGGTAAGGGAAAAGCTTTCCAGACAAATGAAGGTGATCATCACCGTCTCCATGGCGGCAGGCAGCCTGGCAAGCCTTTTATATTTCAATTTGATAGTCATCCATTTCTCCCCTTGGTATGATCCCCGCTACTTCATCCCCATAGCCGGGATGATTATCGGGAATTCTATGACCGGGATCACTCTGGGGGTCAAAACACTGCTTCAAGGGTTTATTGCTGACAAGGAAAAGATAGAAGGGGCGCTTATGCTGGGGGCAGAACCACAAACTGCTGCAAAGCCGTACATTGATAATGCATTTGATTCTGCAGTACTTCCAACGATTAATAATATGCTTGGCATGGGTATCGTGTTCCTGCCTGGGATGATGACAGGACAAATCTTATCTGGTGTCAGCCCCTTAACTGCCATTGAATATCAAATCGCCATACTTCTCGGGATCCTGGGAAGCGTTTCTCTGACAGTGATTTTGTTCTTGATTTTAGGCTACAGGACTTTTTTTACAAAAGACAGCAGGTTAATAGGATAATTCCGCGCTTTCGATTCTATCGGTTCTAATCATTTAAATCCGGCATAGAATTTAATAGAAAGATCGATAGAAAGGGGCGGCGGGAATGAACTTGGAAGTGGAGCAGGCATTGAAGGTGAAAAGCATTGCACTTGATATTATTGAAGAATTACTGCAGGACGAGGCCCATTATAAGGAGAAAGATTTGAAAAACGCAGCAGAGTTGCTTTCAAGGTGTGTATGTGATCTGGTCAATATATACGCAGGAATTTCGGAAGTCCACGATACCGCATTGCAAGGGACAATATCCAAAGTGAAAATCAGTTACAATTCCATTGTGAATAGTAAAGAAAAAGTGAAAAATTGTATTTAGAGGACGGAATCCATTGGGATTTCGTCCTCTTTCATCGTACCTCCGCTATCGACCGGTGCTCCCTGTCAGCATTTGCGTGTATATTTTTTATATTTCATGCGTTTAATTACTATACATGAGGGAAATCTAAGAGGGAACTGCAATAGAAAAGTGTAAAAGCGAAAAAACGAAATGTTTAGAAATGTTTCTAAAGTAGAGCGTAAATAATGCATGATTTTGGTCATAAGATGTCTAATTTATGAAAATGATAAAAATATCATGCTTTACAATTGTGAAACTTCGATTTGCATGCTATTCTTTTAAATTGAAAAGGCTTATATACAACCCGTACTTAAGCGGTATTGATTCGGAGTAAAATCCCTCCGGATTAAAAAGCTGAAAAATAAACAAATGTTAAGGAGAAGATCAATTATGGCACAAAAACAATTTACAGTAACAGCTGATACAGGTATCCATGCCCGTCCTGCAACATTACTAGTACAAACAGCAAGCAAATTTGATTCTGAAGTACATCTTCAATATAAAGAAAAGAAAGTAAACCTTAAATCAATCATGGGTGTTATGTCTCTTGGCGTAGGAAAAGGTGCAGATATTACTATCATCACTGAAGGAAGCGATGAGGAAGAAGCATTGAACAGCCTTGAAGAAACACTGAAAAAAGAAGGGCTTGCAGAGTAATGTCAAGCATGCTTAAAGGAATTGCGGCATCGAATGGCATCGCCATTGCAAAAGCATACCTTCTTGTAGAACCTGACCTTTCAGTGGAAAGAAAAGAAGTAGGGGACACAGAGGCAGAAGTGAACCGTTTCAGAGAAGCACTTGCGACCTCCACTTCTGAATTGGAAACAATCAGGGAAAAAGCAAATGTTGATCTTGGTGCTGATAAAGCGGCCATTTTCGATGCCCATTTACTGGTCCTGAGTGATCCCGAGCTTATAGCGCCCATCGAAGATAAAATTAAGAATGAAAGCCTTAATGCAGAGGCATCCCTTAAAGACACAGCCGACATGTTCGTTTCTATGTTTGAAAGCATGGATAACGAGTATATGAGGGAGCGTGCAGCGGATATCCGGGATGTGACGAAGCGTGTCCTTTCCCATCTTCTGGGTGTCCAGGTTTCAAATCCAAGCATGATTTCAGAAGAAGTCATCATCATAGCGGAAGATTTGACCCCTTCAGACACAGCTCAATTAAACAGGGAATTTGTCAAAGGCTTCACTACTGACATCGGAGGCAGGACTTCTCATTCAGCCATCATGGCCCGTTCCATGGAAATCCCTGCTGTAGTCGGTACAAAAGAAGTCACTTCAGAGATTAAAAATGGTGATCTTGTGATCGTAGATGGATTGAATGGTGAAGTACATATCAATCCTACGCAAGAAGTGGTTAATCATTATAAAAATGAATATGAACAATATGAGAAGCAAAAAGCCGAATGGGCTAAACTGGTCAATGAAAAGACAGTTTCGGCTGATGGCACTCATGTGGAACTGGCGGCCAATATCGGCACACCGAAAGATCTTGAAGGTGTCATCAATAATGGCGGTGAAGCTGTCGGCCTGTATCGTACAGAATTTCTATACATGGGAAGAAACGAGCTTCCTAGTGAAGAGGAACAATTCGAAGCCTATAAGGCTGTCCTTGAAGGAATGGGAGACAAGCCTGTAGTGGTGAGGACTTTGGATGTTGGCGGAGACAAGGAACTGCCATATCTCGACCTTCCGAAAGAAATGAATCCTTTCCTTGGATACCGTGCGATTCGTCTATGTCTGGATGAACAGAGCATTTTTCGGACTCAATTGAGGGCTTTGCTCAGAGCAAGCAGTTATGGAAACTTGAAAATCATGTTCCCGATGATTTCAAACCTGAATGAATTCAGGGAAGCTAAGTCCATCTTAGAGGAAGAGAAATCAAAGCTGGCAGACACAGGTACAAAGATCGCTGATTCCATTGAAGTCGGTATCATGGTGGAGATTCCATCGACAGCAGTCATGGCGGATGTGTTTGCGAAAGAGGTTGACTTCTTTTCAATAGGCACAAACGACCTCATTCAGTATACAATGGCTGCCGATCGCATGAATGAGCGTGTTTCTTATCTATACCAGCCTTACAACCCGGCTATATTGCGTTTGGTCAAGATGGTTATTGACGCGGCTCATAAAGAAGGAAAATGGGCTGGTATGTGCGGTGAAATGGCCGGAGATGAAATCGCGATCCCTATCCTGCTTGGATTGGGTCTGGATGAATTCTCAATGAGTGCCACTTCCATTTTGAAGGCGCGTTCGCAAATCCGTAATCTGACTAAAGCTGATATGGAAAACCTTGCGCAGGAAGTACTTCAGCTTGATACAAACGACAGTGTAATTGAGGCTGTCAAAAAAGTGATTAATGAATAAAGATAAGATTTGTCCAGGGAACTGTGAGTAATAAGTACTGTATTTGCAACAGACTTACTCAGCCTTTTCAATCTCACTTTTCCCGCTTTACCAGGTGTTCAGGCACCTGGTTTTTTTATTTTCAACAGCCATAAATATTATAAAACATGTAAGCGCTTTTTTGAAGGGGAAATTGAAAAATCTTTTTTTTAAAAAAGAGGTTTACTTTCCTGAGAGGGGGGGTATCCTTATAACAAGCATAAAGTTGGAGATTCTCTTTTTTACAACCCCCTTTTCCTTTTGACCTGTTAATTCAGGTCCTTTTTTTATTTTCATAACTTTGTACTTAGCGAGGCATTTGATTATCATTAACTGCAAAAATTCTTTATAATTACGGTAAAAAAACCTGGAGGAAGAAGATGAAAATGGAAACGACAAAGGTAGGGTTCATCGGTACTGGAGTAATGGGGAAAAGTATGGCACAGCATCTTCTGAATAAATACAAAAATCTTTATGTTTTCACCAGGACGAAAGAAAAGGCACGGGATCTGATTGGACAAGGGGCAAAATGGAGTCCATCCCCTGCAGAGCTGGCTTCATCAGTTGATATCCTGTTTACAATAGTGGGCTACCCCCAAGATGTGGAAGAAATTTATTTCGGAGAGAAAGGCATTTTAGAAAACGGGAAAAAAGGCTTGATAGCAGTGGATATGACAACCTCGAAACCAAGCTTGGCAAGGGAAATCTATATGAAAGCAAGCCACCTTGATATACATACCCTTGACGCACCGGTTTCCGGTGGGGATACAGGTGCAAAGAATGGTACTCTTTCTATCATGGTTGGCGGAGAAGCTGACATATTCGAGAAAGCTCTGCCCTTTATGGAGACATTCGGGGATAATATCCGCCGCCAGGGCGAAGCTGGAGCCGGACAGCATACTAAGATGGCTAACCAGATTGCAATAGCTTCCAATATGATTGGTGTCTGCGAGGCTCTTGTATATGCAAAAAGAGCAGGACTGGACGTAGAACAAGTATTGAAATCGATAGCAGGGGGTGCTGCAGGAAGCTGGTCCCTGTCCAACCTTGCCCCCAGAATGGTTTCTGAAAATTATGAACCAGGATTCTTTGTTAAGCACTTCATAAAAGATATGGGTATTGCATTGGAAGAAGGTGAGAGAATGGCATTATCCTTGCCTGGTTTATCACTGGCAAAAGAGATGTATGATGAACTGAAATCAATGGGTGCTGAAAATGATGGAACACAGGCATTGATAAAATTATGGAAAGAATAAACTTATACGATTCATCCCGAAAATACAGGTTAAGCGGTACAAGTCGATAAACCGCTGAGAGATGTTTTATAGAGGATGAACGGAATGGCGAAGTGCACCAAAAAGAATGATCCTGAACAGAAGAATAAAAAAGGCTTTGACTCGGCAGTTATTGACCAGGAGTTTGCACATGAATTTGGAAGTGCAGCCGCAAATAAGGCTCAAAAAGAAAAAGCTAAATAAGAGAGAGCTTCTAAAAAACAACGGGATGAGGGTCAATAACTCTAAACGCAAAAAAAGGACATTCAGTCCTTTTTTTGCGTTGTTTGGCATTTAGTGTGATTTCAATCCAAGGTCTCTTAGGAAAGCCTCGAGCCTTTCCATGCCCATTTTCAGTTCTTCCATGGAACAGGCGTATGAAAGTCTGAAGAAGCCCTCACCGGCACTTGAAAAGCTGCTGCCCGGGACTACCCCTGTTTTGTACTGTTGAGCCAATGTGAGGGCAAACGAGAAGGAATCGCCCTGGTAAATATCAGGGACCTTGACGAAGAAGTAAAAAGCACCGTCTGGAAGTATGATATCAAAGCCCATAGCGGTCAATTTCCCTGAAACAAAATCCCTTCTCTTCTTATACTCATTCCTCATATCATCCGCATCATCTATTCCGTTTGTTAAAGCTTCAAAAGCTGCTTTTTGAGAGATTGATGATGCACAGGATACATTGTATTGATGGACTTTCAGAATATGTTTTGCGATATTTTCCGGAGCAAACACCATTCCTATTCTCCAGCCTGTCATTGAATGGGATTTCGATAGTCCGTTAATGACAATAGTCTGTTCCTTTAAATAGGAGGCAATGGAAATGTGCTTCCTGTCATATGTCAGTTCACTGTAAATTTCATCTGCAAGAATGAAAACTTCTTTTCCCCTTAAAAGCTCCGCGATCTCCTCCAGTTCCCGGGGTGTAAGGCTTACACCGGTAGGGTTGGAGGGATATGGCAGTATGATGCACTTAGTGCGGCACGTTATGTATTCTTTTAATACTCCTGCATCCAGTTTGAATCCGTTTTGAACAGTATCTGCAATGACTGGCGTGGCCCCGCATAATCTGATGATGGGTTCATATCCTGGATATACCGGGCCTGGCAGGATTACTTCATCACCCTCATTAAGGATGGTTCTCAAAGCAGAGTCGATTCCTTGTGAAGCGCCATTGGTAATGATGACTTCCGAATCAGGGCTGAACGAGACGTTGTATTTTTTTCTGTAAAATTCGGAAGCTGCTTCCCTGAGTTCCAAGAATCCTGCATTGTGGGTATAGTTGGTAAAACCGGCATCTATGGCCGTTTTGGCAGCCTCTTTAACATGGGCCGGGGTAGGGAAATCCGGCTGGCCAAGGGTGAGGGATACCATGCCCTCAATACCGGCAACCAGATTGAAGAACCTGCGGATACCCGAAATTTCAATCTGTTGTACCTGCTTATTGATTAAATGCTCCATACTAACACCTTCTCTTTCTAACTTGCTTCATATTTTACCATAGAGATGACTGCTAAAACGATAGTTTAGATTAGTCTGTACAGGTTTTGGGTAATGTTAGAAAGGAAGAGGGAAATAATATAAAAGAATCAGGGAGCTAATCATGATCAGAACGACTGTTATCAACGTAAATGGAGAAGTAAGGCGTGATCTTCCCGTCGAGGAAGTACATAGAGAAGATGTGAAATGGTTTTGGGTTGATTTTGCCCAGCCTGAGGAGGATGAAATGAAGCTCCTGCGGGATTTCTTCGGATTTCATCCGCTTGCTGTTGAGGATTGTTTGGAGGATTTCAGTGAAAGGCCAAAATTGGATTTCTATGATGACTATTTCTTTCTTTTGCTGCATACCATTAATCCTGCCACACTTGATTTCCATGAAGTCAATATGTTTGTCAGCGACCAGTACATTGTTACATTTCATAAACAGCCAGTAAAGGTTGTCGATACAATTTGGCAGAAACATGATGTTGGGAGAAAGGGTAAATATACAACCTATAATATCATGCATGAAATAATCGACGGGCTTGTCGATGAATTCTTTCCGCTGGTCTATAAAATTGAAGACAGGCTCAACCAAGTGGAAGACGTCCTGGAAAACTCCAGCACGTCTGTCATGCTGGAAAGGCTGTTTGATATCAGGCATGATATGTCAAAGCTTCGGAGGTCCCTGATTCCGATGAGGGACTTGATGTACCGGATCCTTAATTCAGGAAAGCTGCACTTCCTGAAAGAACATCATCTTTATTATAATGATGTGTATGATCATTTGCTGAAGCTTGTGGAGATGCTTGAATCCTATAGGGAATTTTCTTCTGACATCAGGGATAATTATTTGTCCGTCAATTCGGACAAAATGAACAATATCATGATGACTTTGACTGTGATTACAACTATATTCATGCCTTTGACATTCATCGCGGGTCTGTATGGAATGAATTTTTCCTACATGCCCGAACTCGATGAGAGAAATGCCTATTTTATCGTACTGGCAGTTATGGGAATAATCGCACTGGGGATGTTTGCATTCTTTGTGAGGATTGGCTGGCTTCATTTTGGCATTAGGAAAAAGAAAAAGCGCAGGAAAATAAGGTTAAAATAGAAGATTCCCCTCAGTAGAAGGGGGATTTTCTTGTTTGAAAAATAAAAACCTGTTTGAGCCCAACGCTGAAAGTCTTCAGAATGACTGATGGATGCCGATATAAATTGTAGGGTCTATTATCGAAAAAAGGAAGGATGCTGAAAAGTGGCAGAAGATAAAGGAATCCTGCTGGAATCAGGAACAAATGAATTGGAAATAGTGGAGTTTGAAGCAGGAAGAAATAAATACGGGATAAATGTCATCAAAGTAAAGGAAATAATACAGCCTCAGCCTGTAACGGCAATTCCCCATGCACATCCATATATGGAGGGGATCATTCAGTTAAGGGGAGAAGTCCTTCCAGTCATCGATATGATGAAGGTTTTGGGAGCTTCAGCGGAGTCCGCAAGCCAGGATAAGTACATAGTTACGGAGTTCAATCAACAGAGAGTAGTATTCCATGTGAATAATGTCACTCAGATACACAGAATCTCTTGGGAGCAGATTGAAAAACCTTCGAATATATATCAAGGTTCAGAATCCAAAGTTATTGGTGTTATCAAAAAAGGAGAAAACATGCTGCTTCTGCTTGATTTTGAAAGCATAATGGCTGAAATCAATCCTGAGGCGGGTATCAGGGTGGATGAGGTAAAAAAGTTAGGAAAGAGAACGAGGTCAACCAAAAGGATCGTTGCTGCAGAAGACTCCCCACTCCTCAGAAAGCTTCTGAATGATACACTTGCGGAAGCGGGCTACGAAAATGTCGATTTTTTTGAAAATGGAAAAGATGCTTATGAATTTCTTGTCTCTTTGGCTTCTGCCGAAGAAAAGGAGGCGGAAGTCAGCTTAGTCATCACCGATATCGAAATGCCTCAGATGGATGGACATCATTTGACGAAAAAAATAAAAGAGAATCAACGTTTAAAACAGATTCCTGTCATTATCTTCTCTTCTCTGATTACCGATGATCTGAAACACAAAGGAGAAAAGGTAGGAGCGGAGGATCAGATAAGCAAGCCGCAGATTAATGAGCTCGTAATGAAAATCGACAAATATATTTTATAAAAAGCTGTCTTCACATTTATTGCTGCTTTTAGGGAAAATCCCAAGTGTGGATTTTTCCCCCTTATAGTCCAAGGTTATACCGTAATAGAAGGAGCAGTTTTTTTCTTTCCTGCTTACCCGGGTTTTACGGCTAAATGCCAGGACATCTTTTGAAATTAAATTAAATTGGAAGCTAAAGAAGTAAAGGATTTTTCCTGCGAAAATAAAAAGGCTGTTTTCGCATATATTGTTGCTTTCGGAAAAATCCCAGGTGCCGGATTTTTCCCTTGTAGTCAAAGGTTTTACTCTCGGAAAAAAAACGAGCAGCTCTTTTCTTTCCTTATCTTATCACCGGGGTTTTTACGCCGATATACCAGGATGTTATTTGAAATTTATATTGAATAGCAACAAAGTTTACGAAAAGAGCCAATAAAAAGAAGCAAAGCTGGGTTTAGTCAGCTTTGCTTC
>NZ_QXIR01000026.1 GCF_003581585.1 Bacillus salacetis | reverse complement strand
GTGGTCGATTTCAGAAAAAGCAAAAATCGATGTAGTCATAGGAGAGCTATGAGGCGGTCGATTCTGGAAACAGCAAAATCGGTGTGGTCATAGTGACGTTGTGGTGTGGTCGATTTTAGAAAACGCAAAAACGATGTAGTCATAGGAGCACTATGGTGTGGTTGATTGCGAAAAACGCAAAATCGATGTAGTTATAGTGGCGCTAAGGGGTGGTCGATTCTGGAAAACACGAGAACGATGTGGCCAAAAAGACGATATGAGATAATCGATTCCGAGCAACTTAAAACCGATTTATCCAAAAACTCTCCGCGTTAAAGTAACCTCTCATAAATTAAGGAATCCCCTGCATCTTCCCCAACGACTCAGTCACACCGTTGAACAATACACATATATATATACAGTAACTACCCAATGACTGGGGGAAAAATAATGCCTGTTTGTGTTGTTTTTAATCAAATCAATGTGCTGAGTATGTCCTCGAATTCCATTATCGGTTCCGGCCAGAACAGCCAGCCTGACTGGAATGCGCAGGGGAAATTTAATAACGGCAACGGAAATTACGTGAATTCAGTAGTATTAGGCTGCACGAATATTATCAATGATCCGGATGTTTTCGATACACCGATTACACAGCCGGAAAATATAAACCCTCAGCCAACTTCGCAAATATAAGAAAAGAAGTGTCGTCTCATGAACTCCATAAATATTCAGTTCAGCAATATCTCGGTCAGCTCCTTGTCTTCCAACTCCGGTATTTTCACTGGTGAAAATACGCAGAGAAACTGGCAGGTAAATAGAAAGAGCAACAGCGGCCTGGGCAGGATTGCCGGATACCAGAATGCTGCCATCAACATCGTGAATATTGTAAATGACAACGATTTTGTTGACTCGGATTTCACTCAATATCAACAATCCAATAATCAGCCTGTTATCCAGAGCTGAGTCCGTCCCCACCAGCCAATTCGGTGGGGATTTCATTTAGGACGGGCATCATTTCCTCTAAAACATGCTGAATGGTCATACTTCTGCAGAAAGATAATATCTATAGTGTAAAGGGTACAAGTTTTGAAGGAGGAACGACTATGGCGAATATTAAATTCCGGTCCCTCCGTATTGATATAATTTCAAATGTGGCGGGATTGTATCATGGTGAAAACTTTCAGGTGAATTGGAAAAAAGACTCAAAGAAAAATGAAGGGGCCGGAGCTGTAACAGGGAACTCCAATAGACTGGACAAAAACCAGACAGTGGTGGTCAAACAAGGTGATGCAGATGATTCTGGACTATCCTGATTTCCCACCGTCAAAATCCGGATTTGCAGCTCTTTCTTTTAGAACCAGATGAGTGCTGTTGATTACCCTATTCTTCCTGCCAGAAACACCTCCAAATCCACAATACTCTGTCTCAGTTGACCGCCAGCCGTACTGATGGTTTTTTCCTAGGAAAATGCCTGAATTGTTTTCAACTTCATGGACACAGACATCCTTGAAAACGATGCAGGGACTGCTGATCGAGATTTTCATATTTTCCTCCGGATGATCAACTTAAGGTTTTCCCTATCCTATGCAGCAGAGGCTGTCAGTGTAAATTCTTATGGCACTTTTCAAACGTTGTTGCTATTCAATATAAATTTCAACTAATATCCTGGTAAATCGTCGTAAAAACCCCTGTAAGCAGGAAAGAAAAGAACTGCTCGGTCTTTTACGTGAGAAAAACCTCTGAATACAGGGGGAAAATCCGGCACCTGGGATTTTTCCGAAAGTAACAATATATGTGAAAATAGCCATTCTTATAGAGGATGAAGACATATGGAGCCAAAAGAAGATGAAATTACAAAGGCAATAGGGGACCTTATAAAAAGGATGGACAGATTAGAGGAATCCCTGAAACAAAATAAGGGCGTCCACCTCCAGATTCAACATGTCGATACTCTTACGTTGGAAAACTTGAATTATCATTTGGATCACGTCGATATAAAAGAGCTGAGCGGGATGCTGAATATAGGGAACACATTTAAGCAGAAGGAAAACAAACAGAAATCAAAGGTTCCAAGGGTGAAAAAAGGTTCTTCTGCTGCTGACAATGACATTTCAATCCTCATCAACGGAAAAGACGTTCCATACTGTTTGGAAAACGGCGAAGAGGAAGAAACGGATTTTCCCCTGCCAAACTCTACCGAATTTTCAATTGGTGACATCCACATCGGAACTGTTGAAGACGCTTCTGCTGTTAATTTCGGCAATAATTTTCCCACTAATTTCAGGAGCAATAAAAAACATAACCAGGGATTAGGCAATATCATTGGCAATAATAATGATATACATGATCTGAAGTCACTTATGAAAGAGAGAAATGCAGGGGGAGTCTACAACGAAAATAGTAATGACCAACCGCCGGAAAGGCTGAATATCATAGAAAAAGAGGAAGAAGAAAGTCAGGGACCGAATACCCCTCCGGCTGGGATTTGATGTGCCGGCAGTAAAGAAAAGAGCAGGCTTATTTTCAGATTAATAGGAGAAAAACCCTTTACGTTCTGGTAGTATTTTACTATCGGAACTTTTTGTTTTCTATAAAAATAATAAAATCTAAATATATCTGTTACCAATTTGAAACTGGTTCGTATTATCTATGAAAGGGGAAGCCGATGAAGGAGTCGATTGATGATATTTATTATGCTTATTTCCAGGACCTATACAGGTTTTTGCTTTCCCTGAGCCATGATCATTTTACGGCCGAAGATTTGGTGCAGGAAACGTTTTTCAGGGCACACCTTAGAATTGAGCATTATAACGGGGAAACGATTAAGTCCTGGTTGTTTTCAACAGCCTATCATGCATACATAGACAGTTACCGGAAACAAAAACGAATGGTCATCAAAGAGGACTCTTTCTTCTCCAAGATGTTTGAACGAAAAATGCCGCTGCTGGATACTCTTGTTTTAAAAGAGGATATTGACGATGTTCGGAATGTTTTGGAGCATTTACCGGTCAAACATAAAACCGCTGTTCTTCTGCATGATTTTCATGGTTTGTCACAAAGGGAAGCTTCAGAAATTATGGACGTTAAACCGAGCCATTTTAAAGTATTGTTATTCAGGGGCAGGCAGGCGGTAAGGAATAAGAGGGGGTTATTGGATGAGTGATGAATTCCGGAAGAAATTGGCGTCATATGAAAAAGGGGAACTAACGGGGCAAGAACTGGAGGATTTTGAAAAGGAATTAGATAAATTGGAAAGTTACCAGGAATACTTACAGCAAAATGATCAACAAGAATTACAAGCAGCTTCGGATCCTGTTAAGGAAAAGAAGCAGAAAAAAATTCTCAGAAGAGGTAAATGGAAAGCCAGATTCCAAACAGCTGTAACAGCCTTGGGAATATTTCTGGCCTTTACTTTATGTTCCGTAATCTTCACTGGAATTTACTATTCCTGGGGTGAGCCTGACAGGATGGAAGTGAACAGTACAATCATCGACCAAACATTGACAGTGACAAACCCCTATGGATATTTAGGTGGAACAAGTACAAATACAAAAGCATATTTCGGGATGGAAGCCTCCAGGGACTTGAACAAAAGGGTGGGCGATGAACAGCTGAATGTCGGTGAGATGAAAGTGGACTTTCTGTTTTCTTTGATGGGCGTGCCAGAGGAACAGTACTATGGAACCGTTTCCGCCCAGCAGCCTGCATTTGTTTATCCTGGCAGAGGTTCAAGGGGCATGTCCGACTGGAAGCAGCTTGAGGATCTTCCCGAGGGGACGGTTGTTTCTGCGTACGTCTCATTTTCAGAACTTATGGACACGAAAGAAGTTATTGATTCCTTTGCGGGTAAAAATATGGATTTACTCTGGATGGCTGTCGATACAGGCATTGAAAAGTCAGGGAGTTCCGAGGGGATCATATTTGAACCGCTTGGTTTTCCGAGCTTCCCCATCTGGCACGAGGATGATTTCATAGTCACTGATCGAAAGGTGGAAGATGGCGGCTGGTTTGGCGGCAAAGTCGTTTCCGAGGGATCTGAATCCCCTGAATATGAAGAAGGCGACCAAGAAGTTCTGCATAAGCAATTCTTGAAAACTTTGGCCTTTTTAGAAGAGAATGAAAGCAAGGCAAATAAAATGGTGTTCCACGAACTGGAACTGTCCAGCCGGATCGCCTATTTAAAAAAGGAAGGATTTCAGCATTATGGAGCGGTGATCACCGGACCAACGAAAAAAATATTGGAACTTCAGGACGAAGGCTGGATTACGGACTTGGAAGTGGATGAGGTTTCTTTCTGGAATTGGACAAATAGATAAATAAGAGAAGAGGAGCTTTAGAGATGAACGACTTGGAAAAGAAGCTGCAGCCATTTATGGCAGGAAAAGCAAAGGTGAAAATAGTTGAAGAAGAGTTTTCCTATGACATCGTTGATATAGAAACCGGACAAGTGTATGGATATGTCAATATGGAGGGAGGGAAATTCACTGGCTTTGAAATCGAACCTGTGGATGATGATATGGAACCAGGCCATGATGTATCCCCGCTGAACAAAGAAATAATACTGGAGACGGCTCAAGCCTTTGTGGACTCATTCGTTGACCGGGAAGTGCATTTCAGCATGCTGAATGAATGGACTGAAGACAATTTCATGGTCATTTATGAAGAACATGACCCTGAGCTTGGCATTCCTATTCCTCATACAGGCTGCACCCTTTGTTTTACAAGAGAAGGATTATTGATATCAGCTAATATCGGACAGGATGAATATGAGCTTGAGTATCCTGAGATTGCAGTCTCCAGTGAAGGAGCTAAACAGATTTTAAGAAGAGCAGATTCTGTACAGCTATCACTGAATGTCCCGCATAGGGAAGAGCTTGGTTCAACTCCTGCGGCTGAATTGATATATCGTACCAATCATGACATCATGGGCGTCAGTATCAATGGAGAAATTGATACTGTTACTGCATTTATGGATGCCGGGGAACTTCCTACAGAAAAGATCCAAAAAGTTAAATCTTCCAGAACAATGGAAGACATGCTGGCAGTAAGCAAAAATTTAGTGAAAGCAACAGGTGAAGATGCATCTGTCATATGGATAAATCCCCATGCAGATTCAGAAGAGGAGGAGCCCGTTATCTCGATGTTTTCCGATGCTTCGGGTCACTTCAGCTATTCCAATGTGCCTTACAACAGGCTTGAAGAAGGTGCTCCTTTGAGTTTACAGGAGTTGCAGGAATATGCGCTGGAATACATGGAGCTGGCAGAAGGCGAAATTCACGCTAAGTATGTATTGGAAAAACCCGTTCTGACCTGCGATAATGAGCCATTATATGATGAAGAGCTGGTGGAAGAGGAAGCTGAGGATGAAGACGTATTCTTCGATTTTGAACCCGCTCAAATGTTCACTTTTTACAGGGAGCATGCTGGATACCGGATTGAAGGTCGGGAAGCACACGTACATGTTGGATTATACACAGGCACCATCCGGGAATGCTCTGTCACGCGTCTGACACCTGAACAAGAAACTTGCTTGGAAAAGGTGGAACTGACCCCTGTCGTAACTAAGGAGGAAGCAGAAGAACTATTCTTTAAGGAACTGAAAATGAAACTTTCCCGTTGTATTAAGACCCTTGATGATCCCAGCATTTATACACTCTCTTACTTAGTGGATTTCCCAGGTTCAAGCGGGCATATTGAGAAAATCAACGCGCATACAGGAAAAGTCAGTTATGTTGAAACCGGGATTATTAAAGAAAGTGATTGATCGAGAGGAGTCCCATTAAACCGTCCTAAGTCAAAACGGAAGAAAGTATCAAGTTTCATTCCTCCTGGAGAGGTATTACTGACCAAGCAGAGAGATTATATTAACTGAAATTTACACGCTGGTATTCAGATATGCAAGGGAGAAACCGGCCATATCATGATAGTATGTTATGAAGCATTTTTAGCAGTGATAACCTGAGGATAACACTGCTGAAGGTAACAAAAAAATAAGAAATCTGTTGGTTCAAACCCAGCAGGCTTCTTTGGCATCTGGTCACAATTGAAGAAAACAGTTTCAAAGGAGTTACAGGAGGGACTGGTTAAATTGGATGAGCAACAAGATCAAGAAGTTCAGCAAATAAAGAAAAAGGCCAAATGGGGATGCCTGGTCTGGATTGCCATTCTAATCGGGATTCCAGCCGTTTATGTCCTGTACCATGCTGTCCAATTTTCATATGATATGTTTTTGGAAGAAAATCAACTTTCTATAAGCCGCTCACCAGCTAATACCAATACAATTGAAGTGGTAGAAACAGGGGATGCTTTTCTGCTTGGGGCTTCCTCTGTCAGGATAAAGTATGGGAGCAGCCACATTGACACCAGTATTGCAAACGACGGGAAACCACTCAGCTCCTCGAATGTTTCGATAAATTGGAAGGATGAACAGACGGCAGCCGTTACTCTGTATGGAGACGAACAAGAAGCAGAAATAATTGATATTCAGTTTGACTAAACTTTCTATCTCTAAATAAAGCTGCACTATAAAAGGAAAAGGGGCATTGAAATGTTTGTAGTAAATGTGGAAGCAGCCATTCATCGCAATGGTAAATGGCTGCTGATCCGTAGAAGTGAAAAGGAAGAACACGCTGCAGGGTGTCTGTCCCTTGTAGGTGGAAAATGTGACCTGGAGGGTGACTCATCGGACATTCTTGAACGAACCTTACAAAGGGAAGTCGATGAAGAAGTTGGATGCCAGGTGACAGATCCTGTTTATGTAAACAGTTCATCGTTTGTAACCGATAAAGGGATTCATGTAGTCGACATTGTTTTTCTATGTCAGTGGTATTCAGGCGAACCTTTTGCCAAGAGCAGTGAAGAAGTGGATGCGGTTATTTGGATGACTGCATCAGAAATCTGCGAGCAGGAAGACCTGCCACTGTATTTAAAGAAAAATATCAACCAAGCAGAAAAGCTGCTACAACAAAAACTGAAAATACATAGATAATCAGAGATTTACCCAGTCTCTGATTTTTTTTTTGAAGATTTTTAAAGCCAAATACTGGTCAGTGTTGTCTAATGAATGAACGTTCCAATAAATGGGGTGGAAAATCATCATTAAATTAGTGAAGAAAGCACAAAAGGGAAACGGCAAGGCTTTCCTGAAACTTTTCCAGCGTTAAGAAGAGGACCTTTACCGAATGGCTTATCTCTATGTGAAAAATGAGGACGATGCACTGGATGTTGTCCAGGAAGTAGCATACCGTGCCTTTAAAAACATAGAAACGTTGAAAGATCCAAATTATTTTAAAACCTGGCTGATTAGAATCGCGATAACAAGTTCCTTAAATGTCATCAAGAAGAATAAGAAAGTGATTCTCCTCAAGCCTGACTATGAGGATTATATGGGACCGGTTGTTCAGGATCCCCTATTATCCATCACTCTTCAGGAACTGCTTGAAGAATTAAATGAAGAGGAGAAAAGTGTCGTCCTTCTTCGATTCTATGAAGGGTACTCTTTCAAAGAGATGGCAGAAATTCTTGAAATTCCGTTAGGAACGGCAAAAACCATTCTTTACCGTGCATTGGGAAGATTGCGAAAGCAGTTTAAGGAGGCGGATGTTAATGAGTGATATCAAACAGGAAATAAGTAAGATAGCGATACCTCATCGTCTGGGAGACCGGTCAAGATTGGGTGTCAAACAAGCCCAGCTGGAAAAAGGTGCAGGGGTTAAACGGTTTACCAAGAAACATTTGGCTTCAGTTGTTCTCGCCATGTCACTGCTTGTTCCTACAGGGGCATTTGCCTATCAAACTTTCTTGGCAGATGAATTATACGGTTCCTTTGAAACTCTTAAAGCCCGAATATCCAGCGCTACAATGGAAGGATATTTTCTTCTTGATGCTAAGATGTCTCAGGCAAAAGGCGATTTGAGTAAAGAAGATTACAAGCACTTTAAAGAACTCCTGAGTGTCCTCACAGAGAGTAAACTGGAATATGCGAATGAAAATGGCAACATCGACTATTCTCAACTGCCGCCGGAACAGCTTGAGATACAAAAGAAAACGTTATTTGATATACAGCCATATTTTGACCAATTGAATGGCCTGGTATCAAGCCAGGAAGTATTGACTTCCGAGGAATACGACGCATATATCGATGCCTTGATGGTCTATCAACAAGTCTTGGCAAAAACGGGAATCACAGGACCTGGCGAACTTGATAAAATCCCTTCAGAAATGAGGGACGAATTCCAGGCAGCCAGCGAAGTGCTGGATTACGTGAATGAAAAGCAAATTAATTATGAGTAAAAGAAGGCTTCTCTATCAAAGGGAGGTTTCAAGTTATAAAACACTATTTTAGCATTCATTTCCATATGGATTTTGATATGCTGGGATATAAATTGAGAGATTTTTAGAATACTAATTTAGTATATGGTGGTTTTTTGCAGCAGACCAGTTAATACCTTAGAGCGTTTAAGATGTCCAACAGATAGGCCTGGAACCTATAAGGTTAGTAATCACTTAATGTACCGTTATTGTGTGTGGTTTCAGGTTTTGTTGGCCAAAATAAAATTAATGGGCCAGGATCCACATGAATCCAGCATCAAACCGGCCTATTTAGACTCTAGTTGGGCCGGCAGCCCGGAGAATCCAGCATCCCACCGGCCTATTCATGCTCTATTTGGGGCAGGGTCCCGGAGAACCCAGCATCTCAACGGCCCATTTATGCCCTAATTGGGCCAGCATCCCCGAGAACCCAGCATCTCAACGGCCTATTTATGCTCTAATTGAGCCAAGATACCTCAGAACCCAGCATTGCACCGGCCCATTTACGCTCTAATTGGGCCTGCATTCAAGAGATGCCAGCAACTCAACGGACCATTTAAGTCCTAATTGGCCCAGCATCCAAGAGATGCCAGCAACTCAACGGACCATTTAAGCTCTAATTGGCCCAGCATCCAAGAGATGCCAGCAACTCAACGGCCCATTTATGCCCTAATTGGGCCAACATTCAAGAGAACCCAGCAACTCAACGGCCCATTTAAGCCCTAATTGGCCCAACATTCAAGAGAACCCAGCAACTCAACGGCCCATTTAAGCCCTAATTGAGCGAGCATTCAAGAGAACCCAGCAGATCAACGGCCCATTTATGCCCTAATTGGCCCAGCATCCAAGAGATGCCAGCAACTCAACGGCCCATTTAAGCCCTAATTGGGCCAACATTCAAGAGAACCCAGCAGCTCAATGGCCCATTTAAGCCCTAATTGGGCCAGCATCCAAGAGATGTCAGCAACACAACGGCCCATTTAAGCCCTGATTGGGCCGGCATCACAGAGAACCCAGCATCGCACCGGACCATTTAGGCTCTGATTGACCAAGCATTCCGTAGAATTCCTACCATCAAAGACTCGCACTCAAATCACTCAAAACTTTGTTATTCTTATATTTAATGAAGGGAGAAATGACGTTGAACCATCAAACCTTGCTTGGAAAAGTCCTTTTTTGGCTGGGATTTTTATTGTTTATATTTGGTTTTATCTTCAATTCATCTGTAGGAATTATAGAAGATGGACCGGAATTCTTCCCAACGATCTCTATTCCGGCTATTATTGCGGGAATCATTTTGATTGTACTTTCTAATTTCTTTAAAAAAAGGAATCGTATATAGGTAGTTGTCCTAAGATATTCACCGAATCTGCAACCAGCCATTTACATTCATTTGAATTGCAGAGCGTTAAACTTTTACACTGACTCTGAATCGGTGAGTTCCTGTACCTGCGATTCTGTTGGTTATTGTTTCATGTTTTGGCATTGTGCCTTGAGATCGTTGATTAACGTTTCATAAAGCCAGTTTACAAAATCACTCCAATCCATTTGAATCCTCCTCTCAAGTTATTTACTATTTCTATTTAGTATATGAATTCAGCTTAAGATAGGGAGGGCGTATCTGCCGAATCAATAGGAATATTGCTAGATTTAATAAACGGTCAGGCACAAACTTACTGTGCCTGACCGTTTTCGTTACCCTGCCTTCTTAAGCTGTTCTCGGGGCCGGGTGAAGGAGGAAAATAGATAATATAATCCAGGTATTGCGATGATCAGTCCAATCATCAAGTATGCCTGGCGTGTCGTAACCGGCAGAAGGGTTGAAGAGGCAAACAGGACTCCCAGAGGCATAGTAATTCTGATGAACAGGAGTCTGACGCTGCTTAGCTGGGTAAGACGGTCCCTTGGTGCTTCCCGCTGGAAAATTGCCGAATTTTGAGCATTGAAAAGCGGGAACAAGATCCCGCCAAACAATTCACAAAGCCAGGCAAGAGGGATGGAATGGACAAAGAAGAGCAGCACAAATGAGAAGCCGCCTCCTGCTAAGCCAAGATACATGGTATGAGGGTTCTTGGGAAGCCTGTTAAGCAAAAGCATGCCGAGAGCATACCCGACAGGAAAAGCTCCTGAAAAAATTGCGTATTCCCATGACTGCCCCTGAAGGTCTCTCCGAATGTAAGGGATACTCAGTACCAATGTAGTCCCAACAGCAAACTGTACGGTGGACGTCAATATCGTAAGCCGCATTAACTGAGGAAATTGAAAGAATGTTCTATAGCCTTCCCGCATTTCCTTCCACCAAAATTTCTTTGTCCATACGGCGGCCTCTTTCGTATTCGAAGGTGGAATTTGAGAGAGTGCAATGTAGCTTGCCAGAAACATAGCAGCTGAAATGCCGTAAATGAAAGGAAGCGGCATGAAGATGAGCAGCAGGGAGGTCACCCCGGGAGCAAGGAAGCTCATCAACCTGATGGTGCCGTCCAGCAGCCCATTGGCGTTTTCCAGTTCTTCATCCCTACATAACTGTGGAAGAAGCGAAAAGGATAGACTGGCATAAATAGGCTGCATCAAGCCCAAAAAGCATTGCAGTACAATCAATCCCAGGATAACTGCAGATTGAGAGCCCAGCAAATACCCCAACAAAGGCAGTAAATAGGAGAATGCCCGTATCAATTGAATGTTCTTTAACACTCTTTCCTTGATTACATGATTCAAAAAAGGGGCACTGATGCCTTGTAAGATTAGTGAAGGAAGAAAGTATACCAGCCATAGTGCACCCATCCACTCTTTGGATCCTGTCAGTTCAAAAAGCAGCAGGCCATTGATGATTCCTCCCGCTGCCCCGCCAAATTCAGAAACGATCTCTCCTGTCCAAAGAGCTTTAAAAGACCTGGAAAACTTCTTCATTCCTTAACATCCAGGAAATGAGTCAGCTTCTCAGAAAACGACTGAACCTGTTCAGGGTTTACTGAATAAATTCCTTTCTCCACGGAAACAAACCTGGCAGCTTTCAATAATGAAAGCTGATGGTGAAGACGTGTCTTAGAGGTTTTAAAGTGCATGCTTATATCCTGAAGGGACAGGGGTCCTTTCAATAGATGATAAAGTATCTTCAGCCTTAGTTCGTCTCCCAATGCTTTATGCCCGCGGACCAATTCGGCAGGAGGTTCACCAGGTTCTGTCAGGAACGCATCTTTAATTGGATAAAAAAACAGCTTCGTATCAAAAGTACGGTTTTCCAGGAGCCACGGCCGGTAGGAGACATGCGGAATCATTTTCACAGTCCACACGGAAGGCTCAGGAAGATATTTCACTCCGCCAGTCACCCGGTCAATTTCCTCAAATGGTTTTGAGAAATCAAGTGAACGATTCTGCTGCCCTTCAAATTCAAGAGCCCGCACCCATTTCTTCCAGCAGCCTTGCTGGCTGATCCAGCTGTGCCAGCCCTTTATAGTGCTTACGACAAGATCAGACATTTCCTTCTGGGAGTACTGGCCGAGTTTCTCAACATAGCCGCCAAAATATTCGTGATTGTCAAAAATAGCGGCATAGTCCTGAAATAATTCCTGCTTAGCATTCTCGGCAGCTGCATCTTTTCGAAGAGATTCATAATCTCTCCCTTTATAGGGCAGAAGGATTTCATAAAAGGAAGAAGGAGAAAGTGCAGCGAGCTTATTCGAAAATTCTTGAACGCTCTGTGCCTCAAACTCGTTCTGCAGCATAATCATCCCGTACCAGAAATTCGTCTTTTCTATTTCCTCAAGGAGAGTGACCAATGATTTCGGCATATCATCAGCGGCTGCAAGCCAGGTAGCATCCATCTCAAAAGTGTGCCGCAGTTCCCTGTGTGTATATCCTGCAATCCCCAGGATGACTTCCCAAATTGGGGACCATTGGACTTCCAAAGAAATGGATTCCACGGGAGCTTGCCCGGTAAGTCGTTTCATAACAAAAACCTCCTATGTATTTGCTGTCAACATTAATTCTAATATAGTTGAATTTAATATTCAATATTATTTGAATTATAAATTCTATACTGGTAACATTTCCAAAAACTGCAATAATTAATAGAGCAAAGGAATTTATAGAAAAATAAACAATTAAATTTTTTGAGTCGTCTAATAGATAGAAAGACTTGGGAGAGGAGGGGTGGAATGAGAGAGTGGTTTTCAACTCAGGAGGAATTCCTGGAATACCTATACGAACAGTTTAGCGATGACATCTACCGTTTGAATTTCACCTATGTGAAAAATAAGGAAGTTGCCGAAGATTTGGTACAGGAAGTCTTTATTAAATGCTACCGGAACTTTAACCAATTCAATGGGGACTCCAACTTAAAGACCTGGGTTTTCAGGATCGCCATTAATCAATGCAAGGATTATAGGAAAAGTGCTTATGCCAAATACGTTCTATTAAGCAGCAAGATATCCGAGCTAGCCTTAGGAAAGAATAAATCGCCTGAAGAAATAGTATTTGGTTCATACGAAAACACAGATTTGACTGAAAAAATCATGAAATTGCCTGAAAAGTATCGGGAAGTCTTGTTCCTGCATTACTTTCATCATCTAAAAATCAGGGAAATGGCAATCTCGCTTGGACTAAAAGATAACACCATTAAATCCAGAATGAAGAAAGCAAAGGAACTACTAAAAAAGATTTATTCTGAGGAAGGAGGCACGGCATATGGAGAGGGAACTAAATCAACTGGATAAAAAATCTTATTTGAATGATATGGCCATCAGCCCTTCAAGGAAGGAAGAAATGTTAAGGGAGATTAAAAAATCAAAGAATTCTCCCTTTAATCTTTACAAGCGGACCGCAGCTGGGCTTACTGGAGTCGCAGGCTTTCTGATCTTTATCGTATTTACTGCCGGCTTTCTACAGGATTCACCTCTTAACCAATTTTCGCAAAGCGAAAAGCAGACTTTGAATACCATTCATTTCAATAAACAATACCAGAGCCTTATCGGCCTTCCGAAAAAGGCTATCATAAGGGGAAGAAGCACACTTCCAGAAGGAACAGTCCTATTTGTGAAGGTGTACGAATCAAAAAAGTTTGATAAAACTATTGAAATAGAAAAAGCAATCATAAATGCCGATGGAAGTTATTCTGTTCTTCTGGATCGGGAAATCCCGGAGAGAGACTATTATCTGACCTTGGAATTATTACCGCACAAGCAAAACAAAGAGGTTAAGGAAATGATTGGAGACCATGGAATAAACCTTAAATACAGTACATGGATTGATGGTCTGGTTGATTACTATCATGAAGGTGAACTATTTAACGGCATCCGGATGTATGGAAAGATCTACGCGAATGATGAATGGACTGAGGGGCAAAAAACCTGGCTTGAGGATGATTTAGAAAACCTTGAATAGGAGAAGAAAACAATGAACTCTGGTACCAAAATTTCAAACTTTGATAAAAGAGACCGTTTAATCACCACGCTTCTTACTATGAGCAGAATATTCGCAGAAATAGTTATGACCATTCTGTTTATAATATTCATCATAGTTTTTGCCAAAACTTATTTTCTTCTATTTACCCCTCAATGGTTCTCGGTTTTCATCTATAGACTGAATGAATTGTTGATTCGGCTTATTCATTTTGAAGAAATCAGGATCCGGATTTCTGAATATAAAAACCTGGGGATTATGGAAGTGATCTTAGAACCATACCGATATACAGCTGTTTTAATTTCTTGCATCCTTTTTCTATCCATTTTGACTGGAGTCCTTTTGGCTTTCTTTGTTTCATTGCTGCCTGAAAGATGGCAGAGCATTGTACATAAGTTCATCTTTTTTATAGAATCCCTTCCGGATGTGGTCCTGATTTTTTCCATTCAGCTTTTCATCATCTGGGTCTACAAGAAATCTGCCGTCCTCTTGGTAAACCCCATAGGCGGGCCCGATGATGTGTATCTGCTGCCGATTCTTGTAACATCCATTCTTCCATCAGTGATCCTTTTTCAGATGACTGCAATGGCAATGGAAGAAGAAAGGAATAAAGCATATGTTGATTTTTCCTATTCCAAAGGACTCTCAAAGGGAGCAGTCTTGGCTTCTCATATTTTCAGGAACGTCTGTGTTACAGTCTTTTCAAAAATCCAATTTATTTTATGGTTCATCATTTCTAATCTGCTAATCATTGAAAACTTATTTAATATGAATGGGCTTTTCCGCTTCATTTACAAAAATCTTCATTCATCTGAGGTGCTGGCTGTGTGCCTGTTAATGATATTCCTGCCCTTATATTTCGCAGATTATATCGGCAAATGGGCGGCAAACAGGCTTGCAGGTGAAAGGAGTCTCTTATAGTCATGATGAAAAACAGAAAATTTTTGACAGGATTCACTTTCACAGCTCTTCTTCTACTTCTGAGTGTCTTGTATTCTATCTATCTGGATGCAATTCTGCCAAAGCCGCCGGAAATGATTTACGGAGAGAATCATATTCTATTGGACGCGCCGCCGTATCCTCCTGGTATACCGTTTATTTTCGGTGTAGACCGGTTTGGAGGAGATGTTTTCTGGATGGTGATCGATGGTGCTAAATATACGGTAACGATAGCAATGTCAGCTGCAATCTTAAGAGTTGCCTTCAGTGTCTTCGGAAGTATCTTTTATATCCTTTACCTGGGAAATCTCACTTTTATAATTGAATCCTTTATACGGGCCATCCGCTTCATTCCGGCAGTGATTTTGGCTATGATATTTTTCATATCTTCCAATACTCCAGATGTATCAGCAGGATGGTTGTTAGGGCAGCAGCTGATTATTTTGGTTTTCATAGGTGTGGTTCCACTTATGGGATTTCTAGGTGCTGAAGTACGAGTATTCATGGACAGTGACTTTATCTCCTGTTCAAGAACATTGGGGGCCAGTAAGTGGTGGTTGATAAAACATCATATACTAAAGCACCTCCAACCCAGGGCTTTTGTGTTATTTACACAGCAGGTCGTCCAGACACTATTACTGCTGGTGCATCTTGGTGTGTTTCAAATCCTGATTGGAAAAATAAAAGAAGTCACCAAATTCGATGGTCTTTATTCTGGAGAGAAGGTGACCATGTCGCTAACTAATGAATGGTCAGGATTAATTGGATTATCCTACCACGAATTGATGCTTGATAAATGGATCATCCTTGGGCCCTGTATAGGTTTTACGTTGACGATATATGCTTTCCGTTTAATGGGGAAAGGGTTGGAAGAGGTGCTGGCGGATTCTGCTAGTAGAGGAGTTAGAGTGAACAACTCAAGACAGTTAAACAAAGCACTTGCTCTAACGAAAGAACCTTTTGAACTGCTTTATAAAGAAAATAGGGGGAAAATATGAAGAAGATATTATTGTTTTTTTGTGTGGTAATGATTGGATTATCCGCCGGATGCAGTACTCCCAAGAAAGAGGTCCAGCTTGAGGGGCGCATTAAGACTGTGGGCAATCATGTCATCGTCAACGGTACCAGTTCACTCGAAGAAAACGCTGTTATCACTGTACAGCTGAAAGATATTGACTCACAGCAAGTAGAAAAGGAGACGGAAGTCAAAACGGACAAAGACGGCAACTATCAGGTTCAATTTGTGAGGGACCGGCTTGAAACACAATATGAGCTGAGTGTCGCTTTCAACCCTTCAGAACAAGACGAAGATATTAAAAAAATATATGGTGGAGAAGGGGAAAACATAGCTGCTTCCTCTATAGGATTCGATGAAGAATACCAGGGAATTAAGTTGTACGACCGGATCCTCCCTATCGGAGAAGGATCTGTCGGTCAGAAGACTAACCTGTCGGCTCAAATGCCAGAGTATTGAATTTGTTGTTGGCTGAAAAGTGTTTAAAACCAATTACAATCCCCGCAAAATTTCTCACATTATAGAATTAATTTCCTGAAAGTAGTAGACTAATGGTATAGGAAACTACTAGAAAAGGATGAGTATTATGAACGGGAGAAGAAAGGAAATAAGAATTGGTGCACTCGTTTTGTTCCTGACTTTTACAGCGGTCTTCCTCATTTTGTTTTCCCGGTTTACTTATATAGCCGTTTCGGGGGAAGTGGAGGGAGTCAACTTATCGGCCGAGGCATCGGAAAAATATTTGAAGAACAAAATCCTGGAGGCCGATAGAGGAACCATTTATGACAAAAATGGTGAAATCCTTGCGGAAGATTCATCAACTTTCAAATTGATTGCGATTCTTTCGGATACAGTCACGTCAGACCCCGATTCTCCACACCATGTGGTGGATAAGAAAAAAACCGCTTCGGTGCTTTCACAATACATAGATATGGAGCAAGGGGAAATTCTTGATCGTTTAAACAAAAAGGGCCCGTTCCAGGTCGAGTTTGGAACGGCAGGCAGAAATATTTCGCCTGTCACGAAAGAAAGTATTGAAAACGAGAAGCTGCCTGGTATCCTTTTTGAAACAGTAGCCAAGCGCACATATCCAAATGGGAACTTTGCCACCCACTTGGTCGGAATCTCCCAGCAAAAAGTTTCTGACGATGGAAAAGTCAAAAGCAATGGGATATTGGGCATAGAAAAAAGCTATAATGACCTGCTTGAAGGAAAAGATGGGAAAGTCGATTTTGAAAGTGACAAATGGGGCTATCTTCTTCCAGATTCGGATACCCATGTAAAAGAACCGAAGAACGGAAATGATATCTACCTGACGATTGATGAAAAAATCCAATCCTTTGTGGAAGAAGCATTGAATCATGTCACAGAGGTGTACCATCCTGTGAAGGCATTTGCGATAGTATCTGACCCGAAAACAGGGGAAATCCTTGCCGTGGCACAAAGACCATCCTTCAATCGAAATGTAACAGAAGGAGTAGAGAGCAGCTGGACGAATTTTACAATGCAAACTGCGTATGAACCGGGATCAACGATGAAGACCTTTTCTCTTGCCTCGGCAGTTGATGCAGGGGTCTTCAATCCCAATGCCACTTACAACTCCGGCGAATTCTTTGTTAAAGGAAACCCTCTTCCAATCAAAGACTGGAATGCCGGAGCAGGATGGGGTACCATCACTTACCTGCAGGGGGTGCAGCGCTCTTCGAACGTTGCCTTTGCAGAACTGCTTGATCAAATCGGCCAGGATAAGTACCGCGCTTATCTGGATCGTTTTGGTTTCGGGAAAAAAATCGGCTTGGAGTTAGAGAACGAATCCAGCGGCAGGATTCTTTATGACTATCCGATTGAACGCTACACCACGATATTCGGTCAAGGAACCACTGTCACTGCCATGCAGATGATACAAGCTGCCTCTGCAGTTGCAAATGACGGTAAGATGATGAAACCATATATGGTGGACAGGATTGTGGACGGCAGCAATGGAGAGATCGTCAAGCAGTCTGTCCCGACTTCCAGCGGGAATCCAATCAGCAAGGAATCCGCTAAAAAGACCAGGGAGTATCTTGAAACAACGGTGACATCCGATATAGGGACCGGCAAGCTGTTTGCCATCCCCGGCTATTCAGTCGCAGGGAAGTCCGGTACAGCACAGATTCCCAATCACGACGGAGCAGGATATATGGTCGGGCACGATAACTACCTGTTTTCATTTTTGGGTATGGCACCGGCTGACGACCCTAAGCTGGTGGTTTATGTAGGCATCCAGCAGCCTGATCTGGGAGGGAAATTAGGTTCCATTCCTGTTGCGGAAGTTTTCAACCCCGTCATGCAGAACAGCCTGAAGTATCTGAACATCGATACTGCGACTCCTGCTCAAAAGCTAAAGTCAATAGAAGTACCTGACTTGGAAGGCAAACCTGTTTCTGAAGCAGCAGCAACGCTGAAAGAAGCAGGGCTGAACCCGGTAATCATCGGCAACGGAAAAAAGGTAGCAGCACAGTCGTCTGCCGATGTGCTGCTGGAAAAAGAAAGAATCCTGCTGCTGACTGATGGCTCAGTAACTGTTCCAGATATGAAAGGCTGGTCGCTGAGGGATGTCCAAAAATTTGTCACGATGAGCGGCATTTCCATTGACATGAAAGGTGATGGCTATTTGACGAAACAAAGCCTCAAGCCTGGTTCTACAGTTGATGAGAAACAAACACTTACTGTTGAATTTGCTCCATTTGGAACTGAATAATAAATCAGCATGGCCAATCCGCTCCCGGGTTGGCCTTTTTTCTGAGGCTGTTTTTCGCAGTAATTATTGCTTTTGGAAAAATCTCAGGCGCCGGATTTTCCTCCTGCTTGCAAGGTTTTTCATTAAAAAGGGAAGCAGCTCTTATCTTTCTGATATACCAAGGTTTTTTCGGTGTATACCAGGAGATCTGATATGAAATAGATAGGGACAAAGTTTGCATAAACAGCCATTTTTAAAAAGGTGATTGTATATATTAGAATATTTTGAAATAATTGTAACTAACATGTCTTAAGGGGCGGAATGAATGATACGGAAATTGAAGGACGGAATAGATAAAGAAAGAGCAGCCGAAGTTGTTAATGAGTGGGGAACAGCGGAAGAGATAGGGAACATGGAAGAAGCAATAACGGGATCGCAGCCTTTTTTGGTATATGAACAGAATGGCTTAAAGGGATTAATTTTTTCCATACCAGATGAAAATGGAGAAGAGACGATATTCAGGATAAATCTATTCGTGGACCCTGCATCACGATTGCGAGGTAATGGTTCTAAATTATACAAAGAAATGGAGAAAGAAATTTCTAAAAGTAACCCTGACTTTGTAAGTGTTTACATAAATACTGAAATAGATAATCCAATCCCATTTGCTGAAAAAATGGGATTCAGTAAATGGTGGGGATCTCCTGAACTCATTTATAAGGGAGGAAGATTTCCTGAAGCAGATGTAAAGTTCGTAAAATATACGGAACGATTTTTCGAGGAGTTTGTTAAAGTTGTTCAGCATTCTTTCTATGAACTGCATGCAAAAAATGATTTGAAGCCCTATCTTGCTCCAGAAGATAGTGTGAAGAAATATAAATTAAATCGTAAAGAAAATGTTTACCTGATTCTGGATGGGGACAGAATCATTGCTTCAGTCACTACCGGAAAAGGTGAAGTGGATAACTTAATGGTCTCCCCGGAATACCAGGGAAAAGGGTATGGACGTAAAGCCCTTCAGTTTGCAATGAACAAGATGCTGGAAGAAGGATACGAAGAAATCCGCATTTGTTATGTAGAAGGCAACGAAGGAGCTGAAAAGCTCTACACTTCAATGGGGTTTCAACCATTGCACAATACCCAGGTGTATCGGAAGTTCCTGAAATGAACAGAGGAGTTGATCGAATTGATAACCTTAAGCGGGGAAGGATTAATTGAAACACAAGACAAGAAAGATATTTTCATTATCGAGAACGGATTGAAAAAAAGGGTTGGCTTCACGACTGAATCCCTACGGTTCATTCACTCAGATGGAAGGAATGCGATTGAAAGAATTCAACTATTGTCATCGGAGGTTTTAGGGAATCGGAAAGGGGTCACTGTGGTCGAAAAAGCCGCTTTTCAGCCGATATCGTTCACTGATTATGTTGATGAAATAATGAATCTAAAAGCGGAGTATAAGAATGGGATTGTAAATATAACAACCGAAGCTGGAGAAGTCTCCCGTTTTGATGCGACAGGATGTTTTGACAGTTTTTCAGTGGAACTCATTTTAAGGGCACTTCCTTTGGAGGCCGGATACTCTGCAGCATTCAAAGCTTTTAATGCGACAATAAAAGCCGTGGTTGAAATTAATTTAGAAGTATTACAATCAGAAAAAATACGTAAAAGCAAAGATGAACTTACTGATGCCTGGAAAGTGAAAACATGCTTTGGCGAAACTGTTCAATACTATTGGGTTGACCCTGTAAATAAAGAACTGCTTAAACAATCTTCTGATATCGGTAAGGGCGTAATATTGGAGTTTCGTCGGTGACTCGACTGAGAGATTTGAAAAGGAAACCCTTTAAAAAGATACTATTTCTGATAACTATTTTTCTAATCTTGCTATCTGCATCCTGCCAGCATGGGAAAGAAGATTCCGATACCTTTTCCGGTACCATCAGCAATGGCAAGCTGTTTGGCTATCACTATATTGTAATCTAGGAAGGCGAAGAATTTACATGGGAGGCAGGTTACAAAGACAGTTCACGCGTTATCCAGGAAACGCCAGCCAACCAAAACGTGTTAGATAGATTCCACTTTGCAGTTGAGGAAGGTAGATCGCAGCTGACAAAACTTGTTTTAGCCCTATCCTACTTATTAATCTCAGTTGCTATTGTAATCATTCTCTATATAAAAAAGATACAGTTATTGAAAGAAAGCGGCCCCTTCCTCGCTGTTTTCGCCGGGATTGCGATTTACATTGCGCTTGTGGCTTCTGTTAATCTAAACCATGCAATAGAGGATGTCAGGTATTTTTATGCTTTGTTGAATGGTGATGCATAATCCTGATAAGCACCCGGTTTATATTAACCTATTACAACTATAATGATGGAATAAGAGACAAACAATCATTTATAACTAAGATGATTTTTAAATGGTTTGATTAGCGGATAAACACCAGGTTATAGATAAGGGTTCGGTTTATAACAGGATGATTTACAGACAAACACCAGATTATAAGTATCCAACACATTGGTAATGCGGAAACCCAAGGAATAAACATTCCATTAGCTCTGCATATGGATACTGACATCATGATTAACATACATACCGAAGGAAATCGTTTAAATGCTGCTTCTAGCAGCACACTATGAAAGGGGGTAATGGTTTATGAAATTCTTCTATCCTCTTGGTGATGACTCTGAAAAAGACCCGTTGCTGAATGAACTGCCGGACCAATATAAGTTTGCAGCATCACTCTTCTTTCCTTTTGTTAAAATGCCTGATGGCTGGAAGTCCGAGGAAAGTTACGGCCATCATGCCTATTATCCAATTAGAGAGGATATCTTCAAGTACGGCAAGCCGATAGTATGGGAAGATTTAAGAAAGAAGTGCGGATTTTCCAGTATGGCGGAAATGTCGATTGCAGCGACAGCTCTATTGACAGGATGCATGGGTAGAGAGCTTTACCGGAGACCAGACTTGATGAATAGGTTGGAGAATGTGTTGGAAGAGGATGTGTATACTCCTTTTGAAGATAGTATCTCCATCCTTTTGATTGATGCTTTGATAAAGGTTTTGGTTTCTAAAGGTGCAAAAAGGCTGCGTTATCACACCCTTTATGATGAACAGGGGATTTGTGAGATAGAAGAAATCGATTTGGAAGCCAAATTGACCTTGTGTTCTGATCCCATTACGATTACCGATGAGAATGAGGATTTTGTATTGTCCTGTTTTTTCGATGAGTGGGCAGTCAAGTTCTTTGCAAAAGAAGACGCCACTAATGTCTTGGCTGAGAACGGCCTCGAAGGGATCATTTTCACTGATAAAACACCTATAGTGTGGGAAAATCACCCCTATCATGTAATAAAGAACACTACTTGAACCAAGTAGATCTTTAAAATGAATCCAAAAGAACCTCCCCTCAGTGGCTTTTACATTTAGACCTTGATCCTCAGATATTTCTGGTACCGTGCGAAAAAAGGGGCTATACAAGGACATTTGGAAGAAGGAAGGACTGTACGGGAAGGAGCGCATCTGGCTTAGAAATGTCGAGTCAGCACCGGTACTATACAATTATTGACCTTCAAAATACATGTTTAAACGAGGAGATCCAATGGCCATTACACATAGAAAATATAACAGTAGTGAAGATTATGAAAAGATCAGCAGGTTTTTGGTAGACTGCAACAGCTATTATGGAACCAGATTTGATGATAACCTGACTCTTTTTGAATTCCAGGCGGCGTTAGCTTCCGGTTTGGAGAGTCCACCTAAAAGCGTTGACGATATGCTGCAAAGGGTTATTCTTTGGTTTGATGGAGATCAACTGGTTGGCCTTCTTGAAGAAGGAGCGTTTTGTTTTGACCCTGAATACAGATTTCTCTTCAAAGAAGCTATAAGGATCAGAAAGGATATAAATCCTGATCACGAATGGGAAGTGTACGAGGGGGATGAAGACTTTGAGGCAGCCCTGGAGCAAAGTGGATATCAAAAAACAGGAGAGTATTGGGTCAGAAGGGACTTGAATCTAAAGGACGATATAGTTGAAGCCAACCTTCCCCATGGCTTTTTTTGTAAGAGTGTTCCGGATAGTAAAGAGCATGGTGAAGTCTATCAGGCTTATAAACTGTGTTATGGAATTCCATTCAATGAGGTTATCCTGAAGAATTTCTATGAAACTTCCACCTATAGAAAAGAGTTGGATTTAGTAGCGGTGGATGGGAATAATCATGTAGCGGCACTTTGCAGCGGAAGATATGACGAAGAGAGCAAACTCCTCACCATTGAGGCTGTGTCATGCTATCCTGATTTCCGGAACAGGGGGATCAGCAAAGCTTTATTGAGAGAACAATTGATGGCTGCCAAGGAACTTGGCGCCAATAGAGCGACAGTGTACACCGGAATGCCGGAAAAGTTCCCGGCACCGAATCAGCTTTATGAATCAGCAGGGTTTGACATGGTGGGGAAGCGGTTTGTTTGGAAACAGCAAACTTCTAAACTGTAAAACAAATGGTTTGAAAAAATTCAAGAAATTTTCTTCCTTTGCAAAGCTTTTTCAGATACAAACGATACTATAAATCCAACTATAATTGGGAAAAAAGCAACCTCAATATTAGAACGGCCTATCTTAAACATGAGATAAGGCAGATCAGCTAAGTAACCGAGCAGAAATAATGCTGCCATTGTCGCGACTCCAGCAGCCAGTGGAATCCAGGTGGTTTTCTTCATTGAAGCCCTCCAAATAAAATTTGTCCTAATGCTGCTTCATTGTTTTGAGTGATTATAAAGATACAAGAAGATCAACCTGAAGCTTAAAGGATGAATCCAGCCGATATCATTTATCAAGTGGGACTAAAATAAGAAAAGAATAACCAGAGAAAAAACTACTGAACTCTTTTACATGAAGTGCACACTAAACCCCGATTGTTCGTCTCCATTTTAGGAACGTTTTCTCGCAAGTCCATGCGTTCTCACGTTATTACGGAGCTGCAGCATAATCACTTCTTACTCTTCACCTCTTATTCTACAATCAATGACAGGTTGAGTCCATCTGGAAATGTGTGAAAATTGGATCACTTTTATTTACAGGCACGCTGATGGTTAAGTATAGTATAAGTAGGATTCAGAGGTTATCATCTTTTCAGTGTTCTTGTCAGCAGAATGATTAGTTCATCCTAATACTTTTTGGAGGATTAACAAGATGTCCAAAATGATTTCCAAAACAGACGGCAACATACTGATTTTGGAGCGTGAATTCAATGCACCCAAGGATTTGGTCTTTAACGCGTTTTCTAAGCCTGAACAACTTACCCAATGGTGGGGACCAAGTGGGTGGGTGCTGACCAGCTGCAGTCTGAATTTCACAGTTGATGGCACCTGGTATTATTGTACGAAATGCACAGATATCAACCAAGGTGATTTTTATGGAATCGAGTCATGGGGAATAGGGGTTTATACAGAGATCATCGAGGGTGAAAAGATAGTTTATACCGACTATTTCTCCAATGCCCATGGAAACGAATCCGATAAGATGCCTTCAACTAAAATAACGTTAACTTTTGAAGAAATCGGTGGAAAGACCAAATTGATCAACAGGGCAGAATATGGTTCAGCAGAAGCACTGAAAACCGTCCTGGAAATGGGAGTGGAGCAGGGGATCTCTGAGACTTGGGATCGTTTGGATAATCACCTGGATGCAATTCGCAAGCAATAAATAAGGAATAGAACAAAATTCAAACATGACTTTTTGAAATTAAATAGGGAAGGGGGCTATTGCCCCGTCCCTTATTTTCGTTGTCGTCCCAAACACTTATCTGCTTGCCACTAATAATAGTGGTTTGCTAAAAATTCATCTAATATGACTTTATGGCTTTTAACAATATTGGTTGGCAATTCGTCAGGATGAAAGAATTCGCACTGAATAGATTCAGTATGGTCAACTATTAATTCACCTTTAAAGTCTTCAGAATAGTAGGCAGCCGTAACTACATAAAACTCATCTCCATTTTCAGCTTTTATGTAGTTTTGGGGACCTGAATATACATTGATAAGCTTTAAGTTGTCTACACTAAGGCCCGTCTCTTCTAATACTTCTCGTTTAGCAGCGTCTTCAGTCGACTCCCCTAACTCCATTAATCCGCCCGTAATTCCCCATGAACCATGGGGAAACATTCGTTGCTGCAATAATAACCTGCCATCTTCGTCAATAATAATAGTCACCGAACCTGCAAATATCAAAGGTCTATGCCCTACAATCTCTCTTAAATCTTCTATATAGCCCACTGGATAATCCCCTTTCGCATAAAAGAATCATAGTAAACATAATACCATAAAAAGGAAATCCATCCTGTGATGATCACTTCACCAGAAATACTTTTTCATGGGTTATAGTAAAAATATGTAGTTATTTCCTTTCTGCCATTATATAATGAATTGAAAAAAATTCCTTCTATATGGGAGAACGATATGCCTGAAGAAATAGTTTTTTATATACTCCTGCTTGCCCTTGCCGGTTTGTTGAGCATAAGCCTAAGTATCTTTTCATACTTCAAACTCCGCGAGGCACCCGGCGGCAGGCAGTACGTGCTGGCCACATTGTTATCTGCAATCTTTGCCTTTACTTACATATTGGAACTTCTAAGCAGCAGCCTGGACGAAGCGAGGTTCTGGCTTGGCATTGAATACCTCGTGATGCCCTTCATCCCGGGATATCTCCTATGGATGTGTATGGAACTGGCCGGGATCAAATTAAGGCAGCGCCATCTATATGTGCTGTTCATCTTTCCGATCGTTACTGTATTTATGCATCATACCAACGGTCTTCATCATCTATATTACTCCTCCGTGGAATTGAGGACAGGTGTTCCGATCACTATTGTTGATTTGGAGTATGGGCCTTTTTTCTATGTCCACTCACTTTACTTGTTCCTATGCTTATCCATCAGTGTTGTGACTTTGTGTTTTCAACTGACTAAACCCCAGCTGCGATTCAGGTTGCAGGTCATTCTGATGATTGCAGGATTATTTGTTCCCGTTGCTGCCAATTACTTGTACCTGAATGAACTAAGCCCCTATGGAATTGACCTTGGACCTGTTTCCATGAGTGCTTCCTTCATTCTCCACGGCATCTCCCTGTTTTCCTATCAAATGTTCAACGTTTTGCCAATTGCGAGGGAAAAGGTTTTTGACAGTATGAGTGAAGGGGTAATCGTAGTGGATCATAATGGAGCGATTGTCGATTATAATCTTGCTATGAAGCTGATCCTCCCCCAATTACATCCGCTTATGATAGGGAAACCCATCCAGGCTGCAGTATCTATGAACAGCGGACTTGATATTCTATTAGACTCTGGAGTACCATGTGACTTTGAAAACGTGACAGGCACAGAGACAAAAAACTATCAAATACGCTTTTCTCCCGTCTTTCGAAAGGGCACCATATTAATAGGGAAAATCATTACCTTTACCGATATTACAGAAAGAGTGGCATTGCAGAACACGCTGAAGAAGCTTGCATCCTACGACGGCTTGACGCAGGTTTACAACAGGACGTACTTTCATGAAAAGGCCGAATCGAATCTGGGAACCGGAATCAACTCTATTATCCTATTTGATATCGACCATTTTAAAAAGGTGAACGATACGTACGGACATGAAATGGGGGACATTGTTCTCACCCAAATCGCTAAAACCGCAAAGAATCTTTTGAAACCGGATGATTTCATTGGCAGGTATGGGGGAGAGGAATTCATAGTCTTCCTTAAAGACAGAGAAGAAATAGATGCGTATCTCCTTGCCGATGTTATAAGGAAAGAAATCGCAGACAACCTTGTCACCAGTGACAATCATGTCATCCGTGTAACCTCGAGTTTTGGAGTTTCCTCTATTGAAAACAATTCCTCTTCAGCAAACGAGCGAATCAAAGAGGCAGCAGGCAGGGCGGATAAGGCATTATACACGGCCAAAAGAGAGGGACGTAACCGGGTGAAAACCTATAGAAGCAGCCTGGGGTCACTTCAAACGATGCAGGACTCCTTCCATCAATAAACAGAACCGTTAAGACGAGGTCTTGGCGGTTTTTTATTTTAGGCTGATGACTTAATAGAGCCGATACTTTGATGCCAGCCAGCCTAATTCCTTTCATTTACATACTCACTTCCTCGGCAGAAGTAAGTATGCAGGAAATGTTCACTCTTGGTCAAGCCCATAAAAAAGGCTTAACCTGCTTACGGGTAAATGTTATACATTATCTGTCACTCATAATGAAACTTTACAAACTCACAGATTGTCCAAATACATACTGTCCCTTATTTGCACTCAACTAATTAATATCACAAAAATACCTGAACAATTCCAAAGACTCATATATTTGCTAAAAGGTTTTACCTGAGCACGAATGCGGTATAAAAGAACGATGAAAAAATTCCTGTTTTTGTCATATCCTCTGTTCTGAATAGAAAGGGGACGAAAAGGGTGGTACTATATCAATAGAAATTGGAATTTAAAGGCTTTTAATTGGATTAATCTGTTAAGGGAGATGCCGATATGGGACTCTACAGTGAATTAAACAGCATTCAAAGCGTTATTCATTCCCGGTCGAGGGACATTCAGGAGAAGATATCACGGTTAAGGGAAGCAAAATACGCCATTATGAGCGAGCAAAGTCAACTTTTGAATGAAATAAAACAGATTCAGCAGCCAGAATTGCATACGAATTGGGTTGGTCCTAGATCGGATGACTATGATGCGGAACGGGAATCTGCCCTCCAGGCGATGAGAGAGATCGGACATGAAAACTATGATGAATATGTGAGTTCAATAGAATCAAAGATTCATTTGTTGGAAGCACAGCAGAGCGCAGTTTCCTTTTATGGGACACTGGCCAATGATGCTGAATATTTACTTTCCAAAGGTGAAGATTTTTATGAGCAGGTTTCTGATAAAATCAGTGACTTGAAAGGGAGGTTATTTTAATGAATGTCATTTCTGGTCCAGGAGGCGGTTCTGGACAGCAAATCAAACTGAACCATGCGGCCGTCATGGCGAAACTGAATGATGTCATCAACTCCCTTGAGCGGCTGCAGATGAACCCGCCTGCAGAGGGACAGCTTGGACGAAACAAGCTGGGTTATACAGATGCATGGATACAGCGTGAACAAAACATTCACCAATTGTTAAAAGAATATATCGCTGTAGTTGAAAAAAATGTTGAAGATACCAAGGCAAATGTAACCTCTTTAAAAGAACAAGATGAAGCGATAACGAGATCCTAACAGAAAGGCAGACGCGACCATTGAAAGTATATGAAGCCCCCACTTTACTCGACGCTATGTCCGCACGCCAAAGCGAATACGAGACATTAAGAGACCAACTTCTCACACTGAAAAATTCTTTTCAAGCGATTGTCGAACTCGATGATGAATTCCAGGGAAAAGGTGCCGATGCCATCAAAGGCTTCTATGGAGCTCAGATCGATGTGGTCGACATATGGATTCAACTAACTGAAAGCAACATCGCGTTTTTCAATGGCATTCATGGTGACGCTGAAGGACGCAACCTCAGCCGCGAAACGGTCGAGCTCCCATTCCTGGAAGAGAACCTTCACCAAAGTGAAAGACGTTCAGATCAAATGATCGATGCTCAGCAACAGGAGCTGCGAAATATTCTTGGCCGGATAAGAGATATCCATCCATTGAATGTCTTTTCGAGAGATCGTTTCGATTCTCATCTTGAACAAGCAAGAAGGAAGCGAGAGGATACACTTGACTCCGTGAATCGTTTTGATGAAGAATTAAAAAAGGAATACCAGCATTTAGAAAGCAGTGAGCAAATGATCACTGTGTTGATGAGGCAGTTAATGGAATCCTCCAAGCAAGGGAATCAAATATCACCGCTGTATTTCAACGCAGCTGCTTACTATTCCAGCGATGCCTATCAGCTCACCGACGATATCACCGCCCAAACAGATTCTTATTTGAAATTCAAGGAAGCACAACAGGAAGCAAGAGAACCCAAGCCGACCCCTGAAGAAGACGTGAATGAAAACCCCGTCATGGAATCGCTCAACAGCTTTAAGGAAATCGCACAGGATTTCTGGGGAGGGATGGAGAATAGAAACGAGAAGAAGTTTGACTCCATCTACGATTTCGGCAATTATGTAACCATCGGAGCTCTTGATGCTGGAAAAGACATGTGGAAGGGTATGGAAGACCGTGCAGACGTTGCCCTGGATTCCCCTTCGAACTTTATCAACTACCTGACGATGGGCGGTGTGGACCTCTTCAATGGAGCTGTAAATCCCGACGACCCCTTCTCAAAAGAACATTGGATGAACAGTTTTAGTCTGGGACTACTGGCTGTCGGCGGTGCCAAACCAGGACTCAAAGTAAAAGGACAAACGGCTGTCTCAGCAACTGCAAGACAGGCACTCCCTAAAGTCTCATTAAATCAGAGATGGAAGGAAATCCGGTTGGGATTGGATGATCTTTATAACCGACCTATGATGGCTACCGAAAATGGGATGCTGAAAGGTGGATTTGGAGAGCCTGGATTTAGTAAGTTTTCTGTTGAGAGGGAGGTTAAGGGTGAGGTAAGTGGAATAAAAGAAAATTTTGCTAATTCTAATAAATTGGATGTTAAAAAAGTAATTTCTGAAGCTGATAGAACTAAATTGTCTAGCTGGAAGTATCCCCCTGATGATGAACTTTATTTAAAGTACAAGGATACTTTTGATAATTCAAAGTACTATAACCAAGAAACAGGTGATATTAATTGGCCACCCAATAATGGATTTGATGGTGACCCAAAAGTTAGAGTTCTTGAAGAAGGTGAACTTATTGATCGATATGGAGCTCCTAGTGGCACTTTTCTGTCGCCTGCTGGAGTTGAGTTTGATAATAGAGCATTAGCGTTACACAGCGAAAATTCTCCCTATCATATTTATAAAGTATTGGAGCCATTTAAAGTTGAAGCAGGTAAAATCGCTCCATGGTTTGATAAACCTGGGGGTGGAACTCAATTTTTTACAGGTAATATAAAAGTTCTTGATCCTGATACCGGGAAAATGGTAGAAGCTACTGTTAGAAACTTAGAAAGACTTGGCTATATTCGGGATATAAGTCAGTGAGGTGACGAAGTGGATATTATTACAGCAGCAAAAATATTAAATAATACAGGTAAACAGGTAACAGTTGAAAAAGAAAAAATAATTGAAGTAACTCCTCCTTTTGAAAACTATCACTATCTAAGAAAAAAAGGTGAAGAGTGGGAATATGGCTTAATGCTTATCGAAAGACAAGAAATCTCTAATGAAGAAGTAATAAAGTCTTTTAAAAATGAAAGAGATGCAGCAAAATATTTTGTATTGGATAGTCTATCAGCCTTTTATTTTGCAAAAGATATTCGTCCATTTATGATGAAAAACGATTTTGATATTGGTGGACCGAAGTTTGACGAAACTAAGTTTAATGAAGCGGTATCTATTTTAGGAATTCCTTCGAATTGGTATTCTTTGAATGGAAAAACACTAAACGAAAATAGAATTATAGTAGAACCAGAAAATGAATATTTTAAAGTTAAGTTTACAGGAGAGAGCGGCAGAACAATCAGCTCTACTTTACCTGTCAGTAAAAAAAGAGCACTTTTCTTTGCCTTCAAAAAATTGTTTTTACTGCATTTGTTTAATAAGGAAGTCTATCAATTATTTAAAGAACATGGAGAGGGTCAGAATGTTACTGACGAGGACATTGAAATATTTTTACACTAAAAAAGTAGTATAAGAATAATGTTTTAAAACGAAAGACAGGTTTACAGTCTCGGGTGGAAAAAATTTATCACGCAATAATGTTAAAGCAGTCGAATCGCTTTATATGATCTTAAATCTGTACTGGGTGTAATTGGCCTCCTTTTATAAGGTATTCCTTCTGAAATTTGTTTTGAGGATTTCCTTTACTGGTGGCCATAATAGCTTGCTTATTTTGTCCCCCAACCTCAAATTTAAAAATCAGCAATATTCAGAAGGAATTTAATTACTTATGAAAAATAATACTTTTGCTATATTTAATGGAAAAGAATATTCTGCAGGAATCAAAGCCGACGGACGTATTATTTTACGTTCCCAAGATCCTAAAGACGAATTAAATGGGTTTATTGAAAAGTCATTTAACAACAAAAAAATTTATGTTAAGTATGTTAGCAGAAATGGAATTCAAGAAATGTATCACAAAACAATTAAGGCACACTATAAGGGGTATGTGTTTGAAGTTGTATACCAAAAAGATAATATAATATCCATTGTTACAATTGTTGGTGATTATAAAAAATGGGAAAATATAGGGATGAGCACAATTGACAAAGGTATATATCAAAAGTGGGTTAAAAAGGACGACGTCTTGATAGATATTGATAAAGAGAAGATTTTATAATTGAAGTAGTAGGATAAGAGGGATTGAGGAAAGGAATCCTCAATTATAAGGACTATACACTATAATAATTTAATAGAAAGTAAGCTTCTTTAAGCAGTTGAAATCTATTTTAGATCATTCACTGCTTTTTTATGTCTTCATTTCTCCAGTTATGCAAGCTTCATTTTACATAAATCAAAGTTGCAAAGATTCGAGTATGGGTGGACAACCATAATAAACGACCCGTGATGGCTACTGAGAATGGGGTGCTTAAAAATTGATTTGAAGAGCCTGGAAGGAGACGCTAGGGAGGGTAACTTTATGGAAAAGGGAACCTTTGCAAAATATAAAAATAAAACTTACAGAGTAACTAGTATAGAGGGAGATGTACTAAGATTAGTTAGTAAAGATCAAGAGGATTTGAAATATGGTTTTAAAGAAAAAGTATATCCTAGCTACTATAAGGATTCTGCTGACTTACCAAAGCTATTTGTCTATGAAATTAAGAAAGAAGAGGCAGATGAAATTTATGAAGTTGATTACAAAGCAAAATTCAATGGCAATGTGTTCAACTTAAGTTTCAATAAAACAGCCACACAATTAAGACTGGGAACTAGTAATGCAGAACTTGCAAAGGAAAATGGATTCGACCGAATGGATAAATACTACTATGATAAAGAAGTCAATCAGGATGAAATAGAAGTATTAGAAGTAATCAAAAATATTAATTAAAGTGAAGGGTTCACTGTCCCAATTATACATAGTGTTACTTTAATAAATCTTACCTTCTTAAAGCAGTTGGAATAAAATTTTAACGATTATTCAGCTGCTTTTTTTGTATATAAGGAGTAAAAAAATGTGAATGTTACCGACATGTATGAAATTAAAGTAGAGGAAGAACCTGCTTTTATAGAAGAACTTGGAAATTAAGATTTTTTGGTCGAGTTTGTGCAGCAGGTAAACTGCCTCTTTTGAAAAGTATGTTTCCCTTTGGGAGGGATAATGTGACAAGGAAAGAGTTTCTTGCAAAATATAAATCTAGCAAATTAAATCTTGGTGAGTATACCGTGGTTCTCGATGATATTACCGATGAAGCACTTGTAATGGGTTGTGCATTCGAAGATTGTTTATGGAAAGTGTATAAATGTAGACGTCAAGTTGAATTTTACACTTTTTGCTCGTTTCCTTTTTACACTTCTGCTGAAAAAACGCTCTTTCGATTTTTCATCCGGTGACTTTCCTCTTCTTCACTACCATGGATCACTTCCACACGATGAAGTAAGCGATCCAGAATCGCTGTGGTGATCCCTTGGTCTCCGATTAAATTGCCCCATTCATCTGGGCTCTTATTTGATGTCAGGATAATCGAACTTCGTTCGTATAAATGATTAATTAAATGGAAGAATAGATTTGCTTCTCTTTGATCCATGGCCATATACATTAAATCATCGATGATCACTAGGTCGGCATTTCTAATTCTCTTAAGCTGAACTTTAGATTTGTTAAGGTATTCTTCTGATTTTAGAAGCTGCACAAGTTCGCCCATTGTAGCGAAATATACATTGAATCCCCTATAAACAGCCTCAAGTCCGAGTCCAATTGCGATATACGTTTTTCCGATTCCAGGAGGACCTAAGAGAATGAGATTGTACTGTTGCTCAAGCCAGCTTAATTCCCGCAGTTGAGAAAGCTGACGAGCCGTCAGAACGTTTTGTCCCTTCAGCTCAAACTCATCTAATGACTTCACGAAAGGGAAGTGTGCCCATTTCATTCTTTTCTCTAGGCTTTTCGCTTCACGTTTTGCTAATTCATATCGAGTGATAGACTCTAAAAATTCCAAGTAGGTCCATGATGCTTTCTCAGCTTCGCGAAGAAGCTTTGGCAGCTCCTCCGCAGTCTCTGCCAGGCGTAGTTGACGGAATTGATCTTGTAACTCATGTACCGTTTTGTTCATCATGCTCCACCTCCTAGAATGCTAGTATAGGTATCTAGCGAACGGGTAGAGGCTTTGATATGAGACTGTTTAGGTGGACTCGTGTAAAAAGATTGTACTTTCTCAACCGGTTCATCTTGTAAAGCACAAAGGTGATGAGCGATATCGCGAAAATCATTCGCATTGTAAAGCTTTTCTGTCGTGCACTTTGTCAAAACAGTATCAATTAAACCCGGGTATTGTTGAATCACCTTATAAATAATCGCGAACTGGTCTCTCCGATACCTAGGGTATCTTTGACTAATCTCATCTAAATATGCAGCTGCCTGGATTTGATCTTTAAAGTGTGAGATGAGACGTTGCTTAAGCTCTTCCACACCTTTAGAGCGATCACGAGTATGGTGACGGTTTTGAATCAGCTTTCCTTTTTCAGAGCTGATTATATGCTCGGCAATTACTTCCCCATTTGCTTCTTTACGAATAACCAAGGTGTTGTAATCTTCTTGCTTTACTTCAATCCACACAAGATTCTCACTCATATTTTGATAAGTCCCGAGTGGGACGGAGTAACGATTTGACTTGTACCTGATTGTGTTGTCCTTGCTGACACTTCTTGTTATACTTTTGTTATTGGTACTTTCATATGAAAGTAACGAAGAGACTGGCTGTAAGTGTTGCTTTTCGAGGAGAAACACTTCTGCTGGTCTTTTTTTCGTTGTCTGGTGAACCTGATGGTTACCAGTACGCTCAAGCCACTGTCTTGCCCGTTCATTCCAATCTTCTATATCTCTAAACACACGACTATCAGCGAAGTTCCCTTTTATGTATTTCACTACATTTTCAATCATCCCTTTAGATTCTGGATCCCCCCTTCTACAAAGGTGAACTTTGAATTTACGCTCGTTTACATAGCTTTGAAACTCAGCTGTTAAAAGTAGTTGCCCTGCATTTTCACTAACTGAGATTAAATGATCCTGATCATAGACAATTTCTTCTGTTCGTCCTCCATAGAACTGGAATGCATTTTCGTGACAACGAATCGCATCTTTTGTGGTGAAGGGACTTGCTTGCCATTCCATAAATTTCTGACGTGAGTTAGCGAGTACAAAGGCAATAAAATACAGTTTAATTTCCTTGTTGTTTACTGTTTTCTGTTTTGTTTCTCCCCAGTCTACCTGGAGTTGTTTACCCATGGGTTGATCAGGAACTGCTTCGTATTGACGAACAATCAACTTTTTATCAATCTGATATACTTCTCGAATACCTCTCACATATGTTCTTACAGTACTATCGCCGACCACTAGGTCGGGATATCTTTCTAAAAGCCAATCTTGGATCTGAGCACTACTTAGGTGGGGATACTCTTCTAGCCAGGCCAATATCCAGTCCTTATAGTGATCTAGTATTTTTTTCTTTCCCAAGAGCTGTTCAGCATAGGCCTTGGCTTCATCGAATGTCATTTCCAAATACTTATAAACAGTCGGTCTTGAGATCTTAAGCTCTTTAGCAATTTGTGCTATTTTAAACTTTCTCTTATGTAATTCCTGAACCTTAATATATAACACTAACTTCTCCTCCAAAATCCTAACCTCCAGTAAAATAACATCACGATCTATTTTACTAAATTGGTAGGTTAATTGAGCAAAAGTGTAAAATCTTATCGAGCAAAAAGTGTCAACTTTATTCTAGCGTTTACAATAAAACCAAGAAACGGGGAGGTCATTACATAATTAAAGAATTTAAAAATGAAAATGAAGCATTTAACTATTTTTATGAATTACTCTTAAACAGACATAATTACTTGAATGGAATTAGTTAACATTAAGAAGTTGAATCTTATAACGCTCTTACTTTAGACGACCCTTGAAAAAGAGGAGGAAGGAATCTGGTATGCAGAATAAACACTCGGCAAAAGAAATAGCAAAAATAATCATAAAAAAACTAAAAGACAATTTTGATGAAAAAATAGGTTCATTTTCTGTTTACAATATAACTGATGAACCATATAGTATGTTTAATATTACCTTTGATGCTTATGAGTATTATTTTATCACCTTTAGTTACAACCGTGGAAGTATAGGATGCAGTATCACCCAAGGACAATACGGTATAGAATTAAAAAATAGCCAACAGTGGTATGATAAAGCAGATTTAGACATCTTTTGCAGAGAGCTCAAAGAGCAAATTGAATTGAGAATACCTGACAAATTTTTAGAATATAATGGTTGGAAATAGTCTTAATTTCCAATTAAACTCCTACTTAAGCAGTTGAAGACCTAATATTGGGTATTTCAGCTGCTTTTTTAATTTAATTTTCCTTAAAAACGGAATAATAACACTTGCACAATTACTAAATAGTGGGATAAAATAAAATCACAATTAACACTTTGCATATTGTTAAATAAAATGAATAAAAAAGAAATGACAACATACTAAATGAGGTGATAAGCATGAAGTATCAAAACGAAGAAGAGATGCTTCAACACTATGATTCAAAGGAGTATGTCACTCCGGACGGTTATACAGCAGACATTGCAGTCTTCACCATTGAACTGGCGTATAAGGAAGAATACAAACCACCCAAAGCTGAACTTAAATTGCTTTTGATCCAGAGGGCGAAGTCAGACAAAGACGGAGAACCACACATCCAAGGCGGCAAGTGGGCGCTCCCGGGTGGCTTTGTAAAACCGGATGAAACAGCATCGAAAGCAGCTGTCAGAGAGTTAAGTGAAGAAGCAAGCGTAAACAATATTAAACTGAAACATTTCGGTGTTTATGACACTCCAGGTAGAGATAAACGAGGATGGATTATCTCCAATGCGTTCTATGCCATCGTCACAAACGATTATCTCTATAAAAGGAAAGCGGCGGACGATGCAGAAAACGTTGGATTGTTCACGCTAAAGGAAATTGACCAGCTGGAATTAGCCTTCGACCATAAAATTATTATACATGATGCCTTCCAGATGATCCGAAAAGATTTGCTTCAAACCACAGTTGCAAAAGAGTTCCTGCCAAAGGAATTTACACTTTCTGAATTAAGAAGTGTTTTACTACTTGTCAGTGATGACCCGGGGATTGTAAATAATTCAGCTTTTGTCAGAGATGCACCAAAATATCCCTTTTTGGAAGAGGCGAGAAACCAAAAGGGTGAAATCAAAAAAACTAATAGGACAGCCAAACAAATGACAAGAATGTTTCGTTTTAAAGATTTTCAACCGATGCCAAGCATCTATTAATTTTTTTCGAAATAACAATTAACAGTTTGCAAATTATAACCTACAAATGAGGAGGAGTTAAAATGAGAAAAGCATTGGTAGTCATTGATTACACAAACGATTTTGTTCACGAAAAGGGAGCCCTTACCTGCGGTGAGCCGGGACAGGAAATTGAAGACTCTATCCTCGAGCTTATGGAAACATTCAGGAAGGAAAAAGAGTTCATCGTTCAGGCTGTGGACGTGCACACGCCAAACGATCCCTATCATCCGGAAACAAAGTTATTCCCCACTCATAACGTGAGAGATACCTGGGGGAGACAACTGTACGGAAAAGTGAAAGAACTTCATGAACAGATGGCCGAAGAAAATGAAGATGGTCAAATTTATTACATGGATAAGACCCGTTACAGTGCTTTTGCTTACACAGACCTTGAAGCAAAGTTAAGAGAAAGGGAGATAACCGAGATCCATTTAACTGGGGTTTGCACAGATATTTGCGTCCTGCACACTGCCATAGATGCTTACAACAAAGGATTCAGCATCGTCATTCACGAAAAGGCAGTGGCCAGCTTCAATGAACCCGCTCATCAGTTGGCATTGCAGCATTTTGAAAATGTTTTAAACGCAGTCATCATAAATGGAGAGTGATAACACATGTTGAAAGATTGGACATTATTTGAAAAAATCTGGCTCGGCTTATTTACTGCTGTGAATGTTTATTTGTTTTTTGCCTGGGATGATACCTTCCTGGGATTCGTTACCTCCATTTCAGGAATGCTTTGCGTTGTACTTGTTGCGAAAGGGAAAATAAGCAACTACTATTTTGGAATCGTTCAAACGGCGACGTACGCATATATCTCTTATGGATACGGATTGTACGGGGAGACGATGCTTAACGCACTGTTTTACTTCCCTGCACAGTTTGTAGGGCTTTATCTTTGGAGTAAACACAAAATGAAAGACGATATAAAAGGGGAGGATGTCCAAATAAAAAGCCTTTCTACCAAAGGATGGGCGTATACAATCGTTAGCTCCATCATCCTGGTGATTCTCTACGGCATTTTATTAAAAGCGTTAGGCGGAAAAAGCATCTGGATTGACTCTTCAACTACGATTCTATCAATCATCGCGCAAATATTGATGTTGAAGCGCATAACAGAACAGTGGCTATTCTGGATTGCTGTAAACATTTTATCTATCGCGCTTTGGATGACCGCATTGGTGACACAGGGCGGGAACGATCTTTCCATGCTGGTGATGTGGACGGCATTCCTAGTGAACAGCGTGTACGGATATGTCAACTGGAGGAAACTTTGGATCAAGCAAAAGGGGGAGACAAGATGAAAACAGTCGGATTTTTTGGCGGGAAATTCCTTCCGCTCCACCAAGGCCATGTCCTGGCGATCATCGAGGCTTCATCGACAGTTGATGAGTTGTACATTATCCTTTCTCGCAGTGAAGAAAGAGATAGGATAACATGTGAAAAAACACACTTCCCTTACATCACTGGAAGGGTGAGGTTACGATGGCTCCATCAGCTTACAAAAGACATGGAAAATGTTCATGTATTATCCATCGAGGATGATGGAGGGGAAGATGAATATGATTGGGAACTGGGTGCAAAGAAAATCAAGCAGGCGATTGGAAAACCGATTACTCACGTATTCAGTTCTGAAAAGGATTATGACCTCATCTTTCAGCAGCTTTACAAAAACTCAACACATGTTTTGATCGATCCGGATAGAATAATGATGCCTGTTTCTGCTACAAAAATACGAACTGAAGGGGTGTATGCTAATTGGGATTTCATACCGAAGGTCGTACAGCCATTCTTTGTAAAGAAGATTGTGATTATCGGTACGGAAAGCTGCGGGAAATCCACATTGACTCGTAACCTCGCCACTATTTACAATACAACCTTCGTGGAAGAATACGGACGGACGTTGTGCGAAGAAATTGGAGGATGTGATGAAATTATTTTGGAAGAAGATTTTCCGTTGATTGCCTATGGTCATAAAATGAAAGAGCACCAAGCACAGTCAGCGGCAAACAAAGTCATGTTCATCGACACAGAAGCAACAGTTACTCAATTCTACTCAGAGCTATATCTTGATCGCCAACAAAATGTAATTGATGAGATAGCAAAAACACAACAATACGATCTCTGCCTTTATCTGGAACCTGATGTTAAGTGGGTGAATGACGGATTAAGAGTACACGGAGAACCGGCAATTAGATCTGAAAATGACCAACGGCTGAAAGAATTGCTGAAACAGAATGGAACTCCCTATCAAATCATCACCGGCACCTATCAAGAAAAAATGAAAAAGGCTATGAATGCCGTGAATCGATTATTGGGATTCAGCCCGCTTGAATAAGTACAATAACAAAAAATATGGATTAAAAACTGCCTTTCCGTACTTATGGCAGCGCCTAGTAGGAGGGCAGTTCAAAGTCAAAAAAAGCAGTTATATAAAGGATCAATCAGGAATCTTCAAGAGTCCATGAGAATTATATGTGTTGAAAAGTTAAAAGATTATATTTTGAATGAAGTAAGGGAAAATAGAGAAAATGAAGTTGTCTTAAGGCAAGAGAATGATAAATGGATAGTTTATGTGACAGATGAAAGGGCTAGCAAGGTTACAAATTCACAAGGTACCTATGAGGATGAGGAAGAAGCATTGAATAATTTTATTAAAAGATTAAGAGCGGGCAAAATATTAAGGGAGCTATAAAATTTTCAGATTCTACTCCATAAATTAGGTTGGTGGGATGAATGACAAAACAGGAGTTCTTAAAGAAGGTAGAGTCAGAAAAATTAAATAAAGGTGAATATTCTATAATAATCGGCAAGCTATCTGATGCTGATGCTCCACTTGTATTAGGGTGTGTTTTTGACCAAAGGGTATGGAAAGTATATGAAACAAGAGCACGTGGTGGCCACTTCATTATTAAAGAACTTGACGATGAATCTGAGGCGTTTGATTACTTTTATAAAGTTGTCCTTAGTCAGCATAATAGACCTAACAACTATTAATCTTAAAATTCACACAGGATAAAATCACAACAAATATTGGGTATAACAGACTTATAGAAGTAGGAGGTTAATGAATGCAGCATACTGCTGAAACTATTGAAGATTTTATTATTGAGGAACTTAAGAAACGATTTCATGAAAAAGTCGAAAATTTTGTGATATCCAATAGCACTGATATTCCCTATACGATGACTAGTATCGTTTTTAAAATGTACAATTATTTTCATGTCAGGTTTAACTACGACAGAGGAAGCTTTGGGTGCTCTATTGTTAATGGAGAGTATGGGATCAGTATAGATTCTAGTGAAACATGGTTTGATCAAGCGGACTTTGATAAATTTTTCAGTGACCTGCAAAAACAAATAGAACTTAGAATACCCAATAAATTTTTGGAGCATCACGGTTGGTGATAAATACTCGGGCAGGGATTGGTTTCCTGACCGGATTGCTACAATTTAGCTTTTTTGATAGTTAAAAATAAATAGAAAAGATGAGGGATAACCATTGGAAAAGATACATCGTGGAGATGGTTTTGCGATTATTGAGAAAGATGGAGAATATCAAATTTCCTGGGCTCAAGGACCTTATAATCAGCCGGTATTTTATCCTATTTCTCAACAGAATATGAAAAAGGCATTCAAATCAGATCAGGATGCTTATGAAGTCATGATTTATGCAGAAACGGGACAATGGCCACCAGGTGTTGAGGAAGAAACTGAAATTAATAAAGGATTTCTTCAAAAATATCCTGAATTACTTTTAAAAATTCCTGAAAATCAGGAGTTATTGACGAAATCCGGATTGCAAAATAAAGGCTATGAAACAATAAAAAATGAGATTAAAAACGCTCTCAAAAAGCATTTTGATGATAGAATAAGCAGTTTCTCAGTTTTTGGTCAGACGGATATCCCTTACACAATGTTTAGTCTGCAATTTACTGCGTATAACTATTTTAATGTAATTTTAAATTACGATAGAGGTTCTTTTGGTTGTTCGATCGTCAATGGCGATGCAGGATTAGGTCTTAAGAATAGTCAGCAATGGTACGATGAAGCAGACTTAGATGTTTTTTGCAAAGAACTGAGAGAGCAACTTGAATTGAGGATCCCTGACAAATTTTTAGAATACCATGGTTGGAAATAGAGGGTACTATCCAAGAAAGGATTTTTGCAAAGATATATTGATATGGAGAGTAAAAAAATGATATTTATGAACGAAAATAAAACGTCATGGAAAGTACATAACAGAGAGGTTCATCTTAACCTGGTCAACGTTTTATGCGCTAAATATTTTGAAAATTCGGATGTAATGGCTTTTATAATTGAAAATGAGTCAAATAACCCAGAGAAGGTTTTAGGTTTTGATCGTAACGGTAATGAATTATTCGAGATTAATCAACCTGAAGGATACCACCTTATGTATCTTACGAGTCATCCTAAAGCAGAAGTTGCCGTGGTTTGCGGAGTAGTGAATATTGAAGAATCAAGCGAAAGTTGGTCGGATTTCTACTTCAGGGTGAATATACAGAAAGGAAAGTTAGAAAGGATTGGAATAGCCAGGTAGGTTTAAACGTTTTAGAATTCCAGCTGAACAGAAAACGAATGAGGCAGCGAAAAAGAAATCAAGTGTGTGGCGGTTTGAAGGAGAGGTACTATGGCAGTTAAAAATTTCAAGTGGGACAGCCAGAAACAGACAGTAAGTTGGACATATACGGCACTGTGATTAAAAACAACTATGAACATGCTTACTTTGCAACTATAAATGAAAATGAGGATTATGTCTTTGTTGAAGCAGGAGAAAATTATGAGCAGGAGCGAGTGTACTACATCTCTTTTGATGGAGACCAAATCTTTTCTTTTGATAAATTGACTGGCAACGTCAGCTGGTTAAATAGGAATAAGCAAATACAAATTAAATGCAAAAATGCTATTGGCGCTCATCGGTATAGTGAGCACAATATAATTATTGTTGTTAATCAAAATGGGATTTCTGCTACTAAACTAAATGGTTATGCATTGGATGGCACTTTGTTATTTGAAAAGGATTCTTCTGATGGTTTTGACTTTGTCTATTTAACTACATTTAGATCTTCCCCTTATATTGTTTATGATGGAGGAAAAGCTAATGCTGATTCATTCGGAAGAAGCTGGTGGAATTTTTCCATTGATCCCAGAAGCGGTAAATTGAATAAAGAACATCTTGCCTATTAAAGAAGTATGAACCAGCTTATGAGCTGTTAGAAAACAAGGAGTGATTAATATTAGGACCCTTGGAAAATTCGCATTATACGATCATAAAGAATACAGATTCCTTCCTCAATCTGATGGTTCTTTTGCTCTAATTTCTACCAATTCCAGCGACCTGCACAAAGGATTTAAGAAGATTGGGGAAATACATGAAAACAGGTATTTAAAAGAAGTTCATTTGGAAGAATTGAGCCTTGTTTTTCAAAAGAAAACCAGTGTAAGGTTTAAAGGAGACCTTTTTATTGGCTCAGCCGTAGAGGGTGATGAAATCATGCTTTACACACGGGATGTTTCTCTGGGGAAGAAGCACAATATGAAAATGAGAGACAAAGATGAGTACTATCAATATATAAATCTAAAAGACATAGAGGAAATAACTCAACAGTGGATTCCTATTCCTGACTATAACGTGAAGGAGAGGGATTAAAATTAAGCTATGAAAAAAGCTGCTTTATGAATGGAGGAGACCTTTGAATAAAGAACAGTTGCAGCAGATTTGCAGTGATTTAGGTATAAAACTCATTGTCGGAGAAACATTTATTAAAGAACAAGCGGGATACTATGAAAATTATAACCAACTAGAGGCTGATGACAATCAATGGTACTACTCGGAAATGGACTTCGAAGCCAGACCAGTTCCGGAAAAGAAAGATAGAAAAAAGTTTGATTCTCAAGAGGACTCGATTAAATATTTCTTTCTAATGACATTAAAAGAGTTCCACTTTAATAAAATTCATTTTCCGAATAATCCGATAAGAAAAATAAAAAGCCTGGACGAAATCAAAAAATTCTTCGATTATTTAGGGATAAACCAGGAGTGTTACAGCTTTGATAAAAAGATACCGCAATCCGTGTTGGCAAGTGTTTTAGATAATCAGATTGTAGTAAGTTATATTGATCAAAATAGAAATAAACAATTTTCTACCATCCCCTTTAATTATGATAAAGGTATATTCACCATGTACAAGCTGACATACTCTCTTCACCTTCTTAAAGCGTTGGAAAAGAAATTTATAGAAAACGGTGTATTAGAAAAAGAATTTACCGATGAGGATATAGAAATATTTATTAAGTAATATACAAAATGAGTAATTATTTTTAATTGATTTATGAACTTGTGCTGCTTCAACTTAACAAATCTAATAGTGAGGATAGAGAGTATATGGAAAATAACCCTACAGCTAAAGAAATAGCCAAAAGCATAGTAAGAAAAATCAAAGGATATTTTGGTAATAAAACTGGTTCATTTTCAATTTATGATTTAACTGATGATCCATATAGCATGTTTAACATTACCTTTGATGCTTATAATTATTTTTTTGTAACCTTCAGTTATAACCGAGGAAGTATAGGATGCAGCATTTCTCAAGGACAGTATGGGTTGGAGTTAAAAAATAGCCAACAATGGTATGATTCAGCAGATTGGGATATTTTTTTAAAAGAATTGCAAGATCAACTGGAATTAAGGATACCAGACAAGTTTTTAGAATCGACTGGCTGGAAGTGAGCAGAGGAAAGTCTGTCGTGTTTACCCTGTCATGAGTCGGTTACGGTGCATATTTTTGCGTTAGGTACAGGAGGAAATATGGATAAAACAACAGCAATGGAAATTATTAAAAATGAAAGTCTAGAGAATTACTGTTTCTTCTGTGAGGATATAAACAAGGAAGAAGCAGTTGTAATAACTGAAAATGATATTGAGTGGATAGTATTTACGAACGATGAAAGAGGAACGAAAATAAGTGAGAAAGTTTATAAAGAAGAAAGTAAAGCGCTAATGGATTTTATTGAAAGGTTAAGAGGGGGTAGAGCCTTGAGACAATATATTAATGGAAAAAGGGGGGTGGATTGAGACAAGAGAAAGCCTATCAAAATAATTAGTAAATAGCGGAGGTCCCTAGTAATGAATTTACAAGAAATGCTCGACATCATCAAACAGACTAATACAGATATCCATATAGACACCGTAAAGTCCTTCACCAACGGCTGGGACAATGATATATTGCTAGTTAATGATGAAGTTGTCTTTCGATTTCCTAAAACAAAAGAAACGGCATCAAAGGTGATGGCCGAGGCAGCATTAATCAAACAATTGATCCTTAAAAGACCCTTACTGCTTGTGCCGGAATATGAAATGGTATTACATGATGGAAATTTTATCGGTGTTAAGTACGATTACATAACGGGAGATTCTGGTCTTCAGCCTTCTTTTAATCGGCGAAATGCACGATTAATTGGCGACTTCCTCACCAAGCTTCACACTATCGATCCTTCTGCAATTAAGGACACCAATATCCGACCCGTCCACAACAAGAAGTATTGGGAAGAATTAAATGATTCCGTTGAGACATATATTTTTCCTCATATCTCACCCACAGAAAAGACAGCCGTTCAAAATCTGTTTTCGAACTTCTTTTCAGACTCAATATTTTCCACTCACCAAAGGGTTGCCATTCATGGAGATTTGACCACAGCAAATATGATATTCAACAAAGAAACCGGCCTTGTGAAAGGCATCATTGATTTTACCGATGCACAAGTGGGAGACCCTGCGTTCGACTTTGCCGGTCTTTACTGGGCACTCGGGCCTGTTTTCACAATGGAGGTCCTGTCTCACTATCATTCTGAAGATAAGGAGGCAATCTTTAATAGAGTGCAGAACTTTTATGGATTGCAGCCGGTTTTTCATGAACTGATTTATGCAATAAAATCTCAGCAATCAGTCAACTGGAACACTGCGTTGAATCGATTCTTGAAGTTATTGCCGGAAGAATTAAATTGACAGAAAATCGGGTGCTCAACACATTAAAATTCTATTTTTGAGGTGAATAAATGGGAATAATCATTACTTTTCCAGCCATCTGGGCTGGTGGTTTTTCTATAGCACGCATACTTAGCCCTTTCGGTAAGAATTTGTGGAAGAACGACTTGGCTATCACTTTTGGACGATCACTGATCATTACTTTATTAATCTTTATATTTAATTATTTCAATTTCTTACATTAGTCGTCATAATTCATCTATTTCCCTATAAAAAAAGGAATTTCATACCATCATTTAGAATTACTTTTAGATAAAGCATAAAAAGGGGAGAGAATTAATGGCTACTTGGGTTACTCATTTTAGGATTACAGAAGAATTGTTAAAAAGGGATCTCCCAGTTTCCAAGATCGAATTTTTGGTCGGAAATATCGGTCCTGATTGCAGGATTGTTGGTAAAGATGGCAAGCCAACTCCACCAAAAGAAGATACCCATTTTAAAGTTGATGGTAAAATTAATTCAAATTCCTTTTATCAGAAATACCTTACAGGTGGATTCCAACCATTATCCCAGAAGTTCTCCTATCTTTTAGGTTATTACATTCATTTGGTGACAGACGAAGAATGGCTGAAGCTGCTGGCCAGAAAGAAAAAGGAAAAGGTCTATCAGGAGATCCTGGACAGTCCTGATTACGCCCGTCTTGTTAAAAGAGATTGGTATGGGGTGGATTTTCTGTATTTGAAGAACCATCAGGACAATATCTTCTGGACAGATTTTCAGCAGATATCGAATTTTCCAGAATATCTTGATATATTTCCTAAAGGACAGACCCTTGCTCAAATCAAAAACATTACAGAGTTTTACCAAACGAGTACAATCTCTGATGAACATGAGTTTGTCTATCTAACCGAAGTTGAGGTCGATGAGTTTATCGAAAATACGGTTGGAGTCGTGCTGACTCTTTTAAATGAAAGATTTAACCTGCAGGCTGTTTAAAAAACCAGGCGGGACGCTGGACAGGTCTCTAGTTCAGTTTAAAATATTATTCCTGCTCCCCTAAAAAAGAGTGATGAAACTCCCGAGCCTCCATCATGATTTTACTTCTAAGGAGTGATGAAACATTGCAGGAGAAAGTCATCCAAGATCATATTCAGTTAGCTCCTAAAAGAAAATTAACCCCGGATCTTGAACGCGGGTTTATGCTGCTGTTCATTGCTCTCGCACATGCGAATCTATTTTTGTTTTCCGCAGATCGGGAAATCACGATGACCGACCAGATTTCTGTCTTTTTAAGGCAGCTGTTCATTGACAGCCGCGCATTCCCGTTATTTGCCATTCTCTTTGGATATGGACTTCACAAGTTATATGCCAGGCAGGAGATGAAAGAATCCCCTTGGAGGGAAACGAAAAAGATATTGAAGCGAAGAGGTGGATGGATGCTGGTCATCGGCTTTCTTCACGCATCCTTATTTTTCAAGGATATTATTGGTGTCTATGGATTTATTGCCCTTGTTTTTGCCGAACAGCTGCTTCGGTTGTCCAATCGAAAGATGATAGGATTGGCCGTAACCCTGCTGACGCTGGTAGGTATCATTGCTCCCTTCATGCCAAGAGGGTTCGAGACGCTGGCTGCTGCCGGTACAGCAGTAATGGAAAATCCTATTGAAGCCTCACTGATCCGCATGTTTGAATGGATTTTTTATACGCCTTTTCTAAGCTATCAATACATTCCCGGTGTGCTGATCGGGATTCTGATCGGCAGGTCCGGTTTTCTTGATAATCCGGAACTCCATAAGAAAACACTGGCTGGTATTGCAATGATTGGTTTATCTCTATCAATAGCCGGCGCCATTCCGTTAGCCATGAGATCCTCTCTTCTATGGAGTGTTGAGGGAGAAATAGCGGCAGCCGCAGCAAAAATCCTTCATATTACAACTGGATATGCAGGAGGGGCAGGATGGACAGCGCTTATAGGGTTGATAGTGGTCAGGCTTAATGGAAATCAAGGACGTTTCGTGCGATCCATCGCAGCTCTGGGACAACGCTCCCTGAGCTTCTACCTTTTTCAGTCCGTTATGTTTGTCCTTATCCTCGCTCCTTTTGCCGGAAGTCTTGGCGGGCACCTTGGCCAAATGGGAAGTGATATCATTGCTCTGCTGGTCTGGACCCTTTCCGTTCTTCTTGCAGCAGTGTTGGCCGGTAAATCCCTGAGAGGACCATTCGAGTCATTTTTGAGAAGGAAATCAAGGTTATCATAGGTGAAGCTGAGCAGGAAATAGGAGAAAGAGTCCGAATCCCGGACTTATTCTGACAAAATTCACAAAATGCCAGAAAACGAGTCCGAATCCCGGGCTCATTCGGACAAAAATCATAGAAATCCAGAAAAAGAGTCCGAATCCCGGACTGATTCGGACAAAAATCAAAGAATTCCAGAAAAAGAGTCCGAATCCCTGGCTTATTCGGACAAAAATCACAGAAATCCTGAAAACGAGTCCGAATCCCGGGCTCATTCGGACAAAAATCATAGAAATCCAGAAAAAGAGTCCGAATCCCGGACTGATTCGGACAAAAATCACAAAATGCCAGAAGAAGAGTCCGAATCCCTTGCTCATTCGGACAAAAATCATAGAAATCCAGAAAAAGAGTCCGAATCCCTGGCTTATTCGGACAAAAATCATAGAAATCCAGAAAACGAGTCCGAATCCCGGACTGATTCGGACAAAATTCACAAAATGCCAGAAAACGAGTCCGAATCCCGGACTTATTCGGACAAAATTCACAAAATGCCAGTAAAAGAGTCCGAATCGCAGGCTCATTCAGACAAAATTCACAGAATTCCAGAAAAAGAGTCCGAATCACGCTCTTATTCGGACAAAAATAACTAAACACCAAAAAAACTGTCCGAATTCAACAAGCAGCCAAACAAATTACATAAATGGGGGAAAAACATATGAACAAACAACTAACCATACTGCATACGAACGATCTTCACGCGAGCTATGACCAGGCTTTAAGACAGGCAGCATATATAAAAAAACGAGTCAGGGAGATGGAAGCGAACGGGGAGAGCTTCCTGCTGGTGGACGGCGGTGATCACATGGACATGAGTATCAATGAATGCCTGGCTACCGATGGCAGGATGCATCTGGAAATGCTGGCGGAAACGGGGTATCATGCCATGTCCGTCGGCAATAACGAGCTGCTGCGCTCAACACCTGAGTTGATCAGGAAACTCAGCCTTCAGTCAAGCGTGCCTTGGCTGCTGTCCAACCTTGTGGAGGGAGATGGATCCACCATTGGAGGGGTGAAGGAATCACTCATTCTCACTGCAGCCGACGGCACGAAAGTTGGACTTTTCGGCGCTACAGATCAATTCGAAGATCTATATGAGAACAAACATGGCTTTAAGAACCTGGATACACTGAAAACAATTGAGGAAATAACCGCCCGTTTAAAAGATGATGGAGCAGACCTGATCATTTTCCTATCCCATCTGGGGTTCGGAGCAGATCAGGAAATGGCCAAGGAAATCAGCGGCAGCGTGGATCTCATCATTGGAGCTCACTCTCACACGGTTTTGGAAACTCCTGTTATAGAGTCCGGCATTCCAATTGTACAGGCCGGTTCACACGGAATTTATGTTGGCGAATTGTCCTTACATCTCAAAGTCGACAACGAAGGCCGCCACACCATCGATTCCTGCGAGGGGAAATTAATTGAAATCTCTCCTGACTCTGAAGTGGATCCTGTCATGGAAGCGATTTTAGAAAAGGGCAGGAAGGAAACCGATCAATTTCTTTCAGAGGTTCTTTTTACAACCAGCGAGCCGCTTTCTCATGCCAATGTCATTCAACTTATGGCTGACAGCCTCCGTAACCGTTGGAACACAGAGATCGGGATCATGTATGGAGGAGGAGCAGTTTCTGGAATGGAAGCAGGCGATGTGACAAAAGGTTCTGTACTGAATACCTGCAAGAGCATGCATTCCCCGGTGCTGATGGAACTTCAGGGAAAAAATATCACCAAGTTGATCGAAGAAAGTTATAAGAATGAGATTACCTCAAAACCAGTGTATGGGAATGGATTCCGTCCGCATGGTATTCCGATTGGAACCTTGGCATTTTCCGGGGTGGAGTGGGAAGCTGAGGATGGCATTATAAGCAATATCAAAGTAAATGGTAAGGAGCTGGAAGAAAAGAGGCTTTACAAAATCGGTACCGGCTCCCCAATGCTGTATGAAGAAGTGTGCGGATATAGTGCAGTCAAAGAAAATACATTGATTGACCTGGGCAAAAATGAGATGGTCAAGGACGTCTTTTTGAACTACTTGAAAACCCTGCTGAATCCTTCAGTTTCAATTTAATGATTTGTAAGAGTTTGATCAGAGTGACTGGCTCTTAGCATGAAAAATAATAAATCAGCAGGTGAAGTAGATGAGTCAAACAGCTTACAGTGAACCATTCCGTGATTTAACGGAATATAGTAAAGAGGCAAAAGAGAGGATGAAGGCATCAGGGTCTGCGATACTCATTATGAAAGAGAATGAGATTATTCATGAATGGTATTCTGGCAGCCACCACTTTGAACAAGGGGCAAGGAAAATTGATGTCCACTCCCAATTTAACGTATATTCAACAAGGGTTACTTATATCGGTCTGGCAGCGGCCATATCTATGCATGAGGGATACCTGAAACTTGATGATAAGATCAGCAGCTACTTTCATGACCTGGATAAAAACGTCTTAGGGAATACGACAATCAGGCATCTTGTTACGAGGTGTACCGGTTTGAAAATTAAAGGGAACAGCGTCAAAAGGATTGCTGAACCAGGTACCCTGGTTGAAAGTAAACGACCGGATCTGCTTGCTGCCATCATTATGCAAACCACAGGAAAGACGGTCAATGAAATTATTTCAGAAAAAGTATTTTACCCACTAGGCTTTTCCCATAGTGAATGGGCGGCTGAAGGAAAAAACACTCTGGTCTGTGATATCCAATCACCTGGCACTTATCCAACAATACGAATTGGCTCAACTCTCGGTGATGATCGGAACTTATATGTGAACGCGAGAGAACTGGCGTTATGGGGTCAGTTGCATTTGCAAAAAGGGGAAGTAAATGGCAAACAGATACTTCCTAGAGCGGTATTCGATCTTGCTGTGAATATTCAGAGTCCGGCAGCATTAGACCGGACTCTGCCTAAGTTCGGCTTCTACTGGTGGATGAAGGATGGGATGGTTTCGTACTCAGGGGATGAATTAGGTGGGGAAGTGCCCGAAGGAAGCTATCAAATCCTTGGTGCTTCGGGTTGTGCCTGCCTAGTGATTCCAAAATATAATGCTGTGGCTGTCAGGATGTACAACAGTTTACACAATGATGGAAAGTACGATTATCTGCATGATATCCGGACCTTTGGAAACCTTGCAGTCAAGGGGTAAAATCTCAAGTGCCGGATTTTCCCCCAGTATTCCGAGGTTTTACTCTCGGAAAAGAAATAGCAGCTCTTTTATTTCCGGCTTACCAGTGTTTTTACGGCGATTGACCATATTAGTTGAAATTTATATTGAAAAGCAACAAAGTTTAAGAAAAGAGCCTTAACCTATAGAGGTTGAATGTTCAGAATTATTATGAAATAATTACCATATCAAGAACAGAAAGGAGAAGCAAGATGGTGCCATTAATCTATCTCAATCCATTCGATCATTAGAGCACTGTTAAGGTGTGGAAGCCTCCTTGATTGTTAATAGCAGACTTGTTATTTACACAATTGAAGGAGGAGCATGATGGACAAACAATTAACCATTTTATTAATAGGAAGAATTTTAACTAATTTTGCCGATAGTTTCTATATGATCGCCACCATTTGGTACGTAAAGACCTTAACCGATTCACCTTTATTGGTTGGTTTGACGAGCGCGATTGCCATCCTGCCGGTGACTATCCAATTTTTATACGGACCGATGATCGATCGGTTTTCTAAAAAAGCGATTCTCTACATGGCTATGTTCGGCCAGGGACTGCTGGTCACAGTGATTTCAATACTATACTATGCCGACTTTCTTTGGCTTCCTTTGTTATACATCATGATGTTCTTGGCTTTGTCACTATCAGAATGTTCTTACCCTGTTGAAAGTGCATTGATTGAGCGGCTTGCCCCGAGGGAAAAGCTGACGAAAGTAAATTCGATTTTCTCTTTTTCCTATCAGACTCTGGATATCATATGTGATGCGGTTTCCGGGATACTGATCGCCTTTGTCGGCCTTGGCGTGATATACATAAGCAATAGTCTGTTACTGATCATGATTGGCTTGATGTTTCTTATGTATCTTAAGGTCCCTAAATCAAATAAAGAAATGGAGAAATCAACATTAGGTTTTTTCAAGCAATATAGGGAAGATTTCAAAGATGGGTTTCTAGTAGTGAAATCCAGGCAAAGACTGTTAAGCATTGTTTTTGGTTTTGTGGTTATGAATCTGCTTGCCACCATGGGCTTGGCGATGCTTCCTGTCATCTCAGATACTTCAATGGAATATGGTTTCTGGCTGACAGCTATGTCGATTGGCACTTTGTCGGGAACGATTCTATCCAGTAAAGTCGAAAAGTTCCCGCTTAACCGTGTGCTGCCGGCCGTGGCTCTCTGGTCCGGCATATTCTGGCTGCTGACATTCCTATTCAATGAAACACAATTTGTTCCCTATGTGTTTTTTGCTCTTTCATGGCTGGGGATCGGCATTCTAAGCATCTTTATTCAAACCATGATCCAGGTGAACCTGCCGAGGGAACATGTGGGCATAGGCTTTGCATTCATTTCTTCACTGCTGGGTTCTCTCAGCCCTCTGGGTTACTTTCTTGGCGGTGTCATCGGGGAACAAACCTCGGGATTATTCTTACTAATGTTATCGGGAACCGGTTATATGTTTTTTACCGTTTACTTCCTGATGAACCCCAGGTTGAAGACAATCAAACAATCATTAAGTGTGAGTTTTGAAGATTGATTCCTTAACAGGACTTCCCGGATTGTCGGGAAGTCTTTTTTAGATTGAGTGAATTTTTGAAACCTTTTAACGATAAATCCGTATTTACAGGTATAACAGATTCAGAGAGGTGAACTATGGAACTGCAGTATAAGGAATCCCAGGATTACAAGCCGGAAACTCAAATCCAGGACCCCGCGAAAGCTGTATTAAATATTGCAGGTTTCTTTATATTTGGAGGTTTGCTGTTACAGAGCATTACGATGCCGGTTTCAATGGACAGTCAATTTCGACTCTACAGGATTGAGGATCTTATCATGACCGGGAAGGAATCCTTGAACTATTTTCTATTCTGTTTGATCTGCGGCATGGTATATTTCTTGCTTGTCCATATGTATTTTCACTCGGGGAACAGAAAAAAAGCCTTTTTCACCACCACCCTTTTGCTTGGATCGGCCAGTATCTATATGGTGTTTCACCTGATCCTTCACACTGCGTCACATTGATTTCTTCAGAAAATCAAGAGGTGATAATATGCACAGACACCTTATTGCACTATTGCTATCGATACCCCTGGCACCACTAATGACAGGTTGTTCAAATGAGGAAGAAATAATAGATACGGGTATATCCGACTCGAAAATCCTCCAGGGAAAGGTCCTGGAAGAAGAAACAAATGGACTATGGATTGAACCGGTAAATGAATTAGAAAAATGGGGAGACAAAGTAAGAGTGGGTTTCTCTGATGTACAAATGACCGCCGATGTTAATGAAGGGCAAATAATCAACATTTGGTATGACAACATTAGGGAATCAGATCCTCCACAGATTCATGCGCTTAAGATAGAAGTAGAGGATTAAAATTGTTCAAATTCAAAATGAAAGTATTGGAGTTATATATATATATGTTAAAAGACGGAACTAACAGAATGAGTGACGGAAAGAAATATTTGCTCACCGTTTCATTGTTAATTAATCTGGCTTTACTCGTTACATTGATTGTAAATCTCGCCAGCTACCACCTGACAGGCAAAGAATTGGATACACTTACATCAAGGTGTTATGAAAGCGGCGGCTCAGTCAAAATGGATGTAGAGGATTTAGCTGCAGGAAAATATGATTTTCAATGCATTAAGAAATAGATCATAAGGAGAACTTACATGGAACTGGAACCCTTGTATTTGATGAGTTTGTTTTCAGCAATCATAATCGTCATGACCGTTCACTCAATTATAAAGGTATTGAACATCGCCTTAAAACGGAAGGAGATATCCAGGCGGAAATACTGGCTATGGTTTGCTTCATCGATTGGTATTGGAGTCGTTACAGCCTCCCTTTTGCCATTTGGTTATCACAAAATAATTGAAATGATTCTGTAACAAGAGGATGGGTTCATGAAAAGGACTGTTATCAATGTGTGCTGCGCCCTTATGTTATTATCAAGTTCCACTGCCCTGGTTTTTCCTGAGAGCAGCCTGTCCCCAATTGCATTTGTAATCGGTTTTTTCAGTATGACTATTTATTCAATTGCTCTTTTCATAGAAGATGATGAAACATAAAGGAGAGGGATTATGAACGATTGGGTTATATTTATTGGAATTTTATGCCTTGCGGTAATAACCGAGTTTGCAGTGTTAACCTATACTAAAGACCCTAAGAGAAAAATCCTTTTTTCCACAGCCATCTGGGCGGGTGTCATGGTGATATTCATTTTACTTTGGATTTAGTCCATGGAGACTGGAAGGGGGAAGAAAAATGGCTGATTACTGGAAGAGACCAAAGATAAAAATTGCCAAGACGAAGGGTGAGTGGATATGGGATATCATCGGATACTCTTTATTTACCGGTGCAATCATTCTCTTAATCTTGAAATGGGGAGCACTACCTGAAGAAGTACCTGCTCATTATAATGCAAGGGGAGAGGTGGACCGCTGGGGTTCAAAATGGGAGCTTCTCACTTTACCGGGGATAGGTGCGTTCACGATCCTTTTGATGCAGGTTTTTGAAAAATACCCGGAAACTCATAACTATCCGCAAAGGATGAATGACTCCAATGTAAAAGAATTCTATCTTAACAGCCGGAAAATGATCAATATCATCAAAAATCTTAGCCTGATCCTTTTCGCATTGATCCTGTTTGAATCGGTTTCCATCGCTTTAGGTTGGGGGGATGGTTTCGGTAAATGGTTCCTGCCGCTGACCATAATCGGATTGGGGATTCCACTCATCGCCGGAATTTGGAAACAAAGAAACATCAAATAATATTTGCTGGAGGTGGGAAATGATAGAGGATATTTTATTCACATTGCTGATACCTGCGCTGATTGTCTCCGTGATTTTAATAATACACAAACGAAGGAAGGCTAACCTGACCGGATTCAAAACAGCATTGACGCCAATATGTTTTTTTCTTGTAGGGGTTACCAATCTTTCCGCCTATTGGTTTGATTTCATGGGTTTTCTGAGTTGGGGATTGTCTGTTGCGTTGTTCATTCTTGGGGCGTATTTCACCAAATATATGCCAGAACATAACGAACAGTCTTAAGCTCATGGTCAGGCGTTTCTGTTTACCTCCAGGACTGCAAGGGTATCAAACAATAAATAATGCAACTCTATTACAAAGGAAGTGCATCCATGCTTGATACCATGATTTTTGACGGCTGGAAAAGTATCTATCGTGCTTTCCTTCTGTGCCTGATGGCTTATCCTTTCCTCCTGTTGGTCTTGAGGGTGTTCGGCAAGCGTTCACTCACACAAGTGAACCTGTTCGATTTCATCATCACCATTACATATGGAGCCACCTTATCCAGCATCCTTACCAGCAGTACCGTCTCACTGGCTAAGGGTGCTGTCGTACTATTGATGTTGACGTTGCTGCAATTCATAATCGCGAAATCAACGTCAAGCTCAAAAACGCTGGCAGAAATGCTCAAAGCGCCTCCATCCTTTCTTTACTATGAGGGGCGCTTTTTAGAAAAAGAAATGCAGAAGCAGAGGCTTCGCAAGGATGATTTGAGGTCTAAAGTACGAAAAGAGGGAATGAGTTCTTTTGAAAAAGTCGAAGCCATCGTCCTTGAAGGGGATGGTTCGCTTTCTGTCATCAAAAAAGAAGAGGGAAGCTCCAAAGAAGCGTTGAAGGGTGTCCAAAGGAACAGCTGATGAAGCTGTTCTTTTTTCATGGAGCAGACCGGAAAAATTCATCAATGAAATCCATCAGCACAGCATAAAAAAACAAGCCTGCAGGCAGGAGGTTCCCAAACAGGGCAAACAGTCTTTTCAAGAGAGGTTCTTGGCTGAACATAGAAATGATGCTGACAGGAAAGGCAAGGAGCGAGAGGGAGATGAGCACTACAAAGATCCTTGCCGGAGTGATTATCATCAAAAGCAAGGAAAAAATGATGATTATTGCTAAAATATATGACACCTTCGTAAATATCTTTAAATTTTGCCGATCCATATAATCACCTGTCTTGTCGGGATGAACAGCCGTCCTTAACGATGGCAATCAGCCGGTCTTCATTCTCGGAAGATACGTTCTCTGAAAGTCTGGCACCCGCTATGATCGGCGCCCAGTCCAAAACTTCAGATCTCAAAATGCCGCTTCTTTTGCAGTAGAGCTTTAAGTATGATTCCGCGATATCCTGTGAAAGCTGAGAGTATAACAGATATGTTCTGTACACATCGGCTCGGAAATCTCCTGCACTCGCATCCACCCAATCCAGGATCACAGCACCTTCATCTTTCATAATCAAATTAAATAAATGAAAATCACCATGACATAGCCTGTTTTCATATGACATTGAATTCAATTTCTTATTCAAAAACAATTTCTGTTCAGGTTTCAATTGGTGAGCGTCGTTGATCTGGCGGTGTAATTTACCGGCCATTGGTTCAATTGAAGGGGAGATGATGCCATGGATCTTTTGCTGTATGTCGACCGAAATCTTAAGATAGTGTTCTTGATTTTCCGTATCTTCGAAGAACAGATCTCCCAGCGTCTTACCCTCGGCATATTCCATAATGATCGCTTGCTTTCCTTCAATTGTTGTAACATCCAAAATGGCTGGCACAGAAATACCGCATGAATGGACGAATCTTTGCTTTTCAGCTTCTTTTGATGCTTCGGTTTCAGGCAGGTGATCGTTGAAAAGTTTGATGATTTTATTATTGTTAAGAAAAATCTCCGCAGTATTTCCTCTTGCTATGGGATTGCCAAGTTTCATAGAATTCTCTCCCAGCCTTTTTGTCTATTTTATCACAGGCATAAGCACGGGGAGGAGACAGCCAACAAAATATTTCCATCAAAAAACGAGCAGCCCGAAAGTGGACCGCTCGTTAAATATATATTTTCCGTTGAAAAAGCAAGGCAAATGTGATAAATTAATACGGAAAGACTTATTTTTAGTTTGTTGAGTATTTTATCCCAATTTTAATTTTACAGCAAAACATTAAATAAGTCAATACTTTTGCACATATTTTTTTAGAGGAGTGGTTTGTTTGGCGAACGATACCCGGCTTGAGCAGAATCGACTGGATCATGTAACGGAAGTCATTACAGGGCAGATCGAAAAATTGGAAGATGAAACGGCAAAACGGCGAAATGAAGTCGTCAATATCCGTAGAAACTTCTGGGATGAAGTCAAGGTCAATACGGATACATTTGATGATTACCTTGAAACTATCATCAGCTTGAGGCAGCAGGCACAAGATTTATCCGTCAGCCAAAGCACCCACAGGCACGCATCCAAGAAATTATCAACGTTGAAGCGGATGAAAGATTCTCCATATTTCGGCAAAATTTCCTTTCTTGAAAAAGGGGAGGGCTTGCCCGATGAAATCTATATCGGAATCGCCACTCTTACAGACAAAACCGGCGAGAATTTTCTTGTGTATGATTGGCGGGCCCCGGTATCAAGTGTCTACTATGATTACGGTCCCGGGCCGGCAGAATATTCAACACCTGGAGGTACCGTCAAAGGCAGCCTGGAGAAAAAATGGCAGTACATCATCCGTAAAGGCGAACTTCTATCCATGTTTGATACAAGTCTGACCATTGGGGATGAAATCCTACAGAGAGTCCTCGGAAAAAGCACAGATAACCAAATGCATTCGATTGTAGCGACCATCCAGCGGGAGCAAAACGAAATTATCCGTCACGACCGGGGAAGGCTTTTGATTGTCCAAGGGGCAGCAGGCAGTGGAAAAACATCGGCCGCCATGCAGCGGATAGCTTATCTGCTTTATAAATACAGAGACAAACTGAATGCTGATCAAATCATATTATTTTCACCCAACACTATGTTCAACAGCTACGTTTCCAATGTACTCCCTGAACTTGGCGAAGAAAACATGCAGCAGGTAACCTTCCAGGAGTATTTAGATCACCGTTTGAGTAAATACTTCGATCTTGAAGGTCCCTATGACCAATTGGAATACGTATTGACTGCTGTGAACGAATCCTCATACAAAACCAGGTTGGAGGGTATTCACTACAAAGCTTCCACTGATTTTTTTGAGGCGATCAAGGATTATAGGCTCACTCTGGAAACAAAGGGAATGCTGTTCAAACGAATCAAATTCAGGGGCGAACCGCTTCTTACACCGGATCAGATAAGGGACCGTTTTTACAATCAAGACACTGAACTTAAATTTATAAACCGGCTGGAAAAACTGACCGAATGGGTCAACGAAAAAGTGGATGAAGCCGAAAGACGGGAACGTACAAAGCCCTGGGTAGAAGAAGAAATTGAATTGCTGAGCAATGAAGAGTATCACAAGGCAGTGAGCCATTTGCGGAAGACCAGCAAATCAACAGAAGAGGAATTCGTAGTCGATCACGAGGCGCTCGGCCGTTTGATCGTACACCAAAAGTTCAGAGGGCTTCGCAGGCGAATCGAAAACCTTGAGTTCATTAATATCAAAGGCATCTATAGGCAGCTCTTTGTGGACGGTAACCTTGAAAAAGCCTCAGAAACATCAGAGAACTGGTCGGGCGTCTGCCGTTCCACGGTCAACATGCTTGATGACGGGAAGATGCATTATGAGGATGCTGCACCCTATTTATTCTTACAAGAACTCATCCTTGGATTCCAAACCAATACCGCAATCAAACATATCATCATTGATGAAGCTCAGGATTACTCTCCTTTTCAATTTGAATTCCTGAAACGGCTGTTTCCTTATGCGAGGATGACCGTGCTGGGCGACTTCAACCAGGCAGTATTTGCTCATGCAAGCGAAAAAAATGACTTCAATATGCTGATGGACTTATACGGTCCCGGCCAAACGGATGTCATCAACCTAACCCGCAGCTACAGATCAACGAAACCAATCATCGACTTTACCAGCCAGCTTGTCAGAGGAACGATTACTCCTTTTGAAAGGGAAGGTAAAAAACCGATGTTGAAAACTCAATTCGACAGGAGCAGCCTGCATTCCGCAATCGAATCAGCGGTTGCCGACATGAGACTACAGGACTATAATACCATCGCGATTATCTGTAAATCTGCCGAAGAAAGCGAAAATGCCTTCAAGGACTTAAAAGAGAAAATCGACGGCCTCAAGCTTGTGAAAAGTGACTCGCTTCATTATGAACAAGGGGTTGTCGTCATACCGGCTTACTTGGCAAAAGGAATCGAGTTCGACGCAGTCGCCATTTATGATGCTTCCGCAAAGTCGTACAGCGAAGAATCTCTCAGAAAATTGTTTTACACAGCTTGCACCAGAGCAATGCACGAGCTCCAGTTGTTCAGCATCGGGGAACCCAGTCCATTCTTGAAGGATGTACCATCTGATTGCTTGATCAGGGAGTGAAGTGGAGACTCTTTGTTTAAACGTCGTGACGGGAATCCCATTCTTATTTGGACAGAATTCTTGGCTCAAAGCTAAATCTGTCCGAATTTCACCGGTTCTTGGACAAAAATCTGAATACCTAGCCATGTTTGTCCGAATCCCATCGTTATTCGGACAGATTTTCGAAATTCAAGCCCAGTTTATCCGAATTCCATCGTTATTCGGACAGAATTTTGAAATCCAAGCCCAGTTTGTCCGAATCCCACCGCTATTCGGACAGAATTCTGAAAACCCAGCCCAGTTTGTCCGAATCCCATCATGATTCGGACAGAATTTTGAAATCCAAGCCCAGTTTGTCCGAATCCCATCGTTATTCGGACAGAATTTTGAAAACCAAGCCCAGTTTGTCCGAATTCCATCGTTATTCGGACAGAATTCTGAAAACCAAGCCCAGTTTGTCCGAATCCCACCGTTATTCGGACAGAATTCTGAAAACCAACCCCAGTTTGTCCGAATCCCACCGTTATTCGGACAGAATTTTGAAATCCAAGCTCAGTTTGTCCGAATCCCATCGTTATTCGGACAGATTTTTGAAAAACACACCCAAAGTGTCCGAATCCCATCGTTATTTGGACAGAATTTTGACATCCCAGCCCAGTTTGTCCGAATCCCATCGTTATTCGGACAGAATTTTGAAATCCAAGCCCAGTTTGTCCGAATCCCACCGTTATTCGGACAGATTTTCGAAATTCAAGCCCAGTTTGTCCGAATTCCATCGTTATTCGGACAGAATTCTGAAAACCCAGCCCAGTTTGTCCGAATCCCACCTTTATTCGGACAAGAAATCGGAAAACTCAACCCATACAGTCCGAATCCCATTGCCATTCAAACAAAAAGGGGGAACCCCCCAAAAAAATCCTCACCTGAATCACCATCAAAAACGCCGTGGACATCCAGTCCACGGCGTCATTCTTGATACTTAATATATTCGAAGTTTGAGGTCGGGACCTCCTTGATCACATTCCCTTCTGCATCACGGTATATTTCAAACTCGCGATAAATCTCGACTATATGTCCGTCTTCCTCGAACTTCGCATCAAAAACATATTCCAGATCAGCAGGCAGAACTTCAGCATCGGTCAATTCAGCGGAGTCTCTGCCATCCGCCAATGCTTCTAAATCAGCAGGCATCAATACAGGTTCTGCAGGAGTTTCGGCTGCTTCTTCCGGCACGTAAGAATTTACTTCCTGCACATTGTCAACCAAACCGTTAAGGAGGAGGACTGCTCCTACCGAGAGAATGACTGCCGCACAAATTAAGAATTGTTTCATTTTTTTGCCCTCCAATCTTAGTCTATTTAAAAATATGTTTGTCCCTAAAAAACATGACTGAAATTTTCAAAAGGAGGGAAAAGGAAACCCAAATAAGTGTCAAGAGGAGGGAAAACAATCAAAAACTTTGCTGGATTCTTACTTTTTTGGGTCATTGGTGTCCTGGCAGCCATGATCATCTTAAGCTTGACTCGCAATGAGGCAGTAGATTGGATGATGTTCCTTGTTTTGAGTGCCAGCGGAATTATAGGGGCATTAATTTTCTATATATTCAAACGAAATAAAAAATCATCTATATGAGCTAAGCTCAGTTCACTTGGACTGAGCTTTTATTATTCCATCCAAATCCAGGTGATTCAGTCAAGTATGGAGCGGACCCGCATTTTCCCCGGACCCTGCACTGATTTATCTGTTTAGGAATCCCTATTTTGACGAATGCAGCTCTTATAAAATATGATAAAAGAAACAAAACGAGGTTAGGGTGTTCAATATGAAAGTTTTATTGGTAGAGGATGACCGGACCATCGCTGCCGGTTTGGAGTACTCCCTGCAGCAGGAAGAATATGAAACGATTCTATGTCATGATGCAGACTCTGCGAAACGAGTGATAAAGAATCAACTGGAAGAAATAGATTTATGTTTGTTCGATCTTTCCCTTCCGGATGGAAGCGGATACGAATTATGCGAGATGGTCAAGAAGCAAGGTGACAAACCGGTAATTTTTCTTACCGCCTTCGATGATGAGGTAAATGTGGTCATGGGTCTCGATATGGGAGCGGATGACTATATCACCAAGCCATTCAGGGTCCGTGAATTGATTTCAAGAATCAAATCCGTCATGAGGCGCTATCTTAAACATACACCTAAAGCAAAACCCTACATAGATATCGAAAATGTCAGGATCAACACACAGGAAGGCAAGGTTTATAAAAATGGGGAAGAAGTTCTTTTGACTGCATTGGAATACCGGCTGCTCCTGATCTTCGCCAATCATCAGGGACAGGTTTTAACCAGGGCACAGCTGCTGGAACGCATTTGGGATGTTGCCGGTGATTTTGTCAACGACAATACATTGACGGTTTACATTAAAAGACTGCGGGAAAAGCTTGAGGACCAGCCGCAAAGTCCAAGCATCATCAAGACTGTCCGCGGCCTTGGCTACAAGGCAGGTAATTGATATGTGGCGGAACCGCGAAATCCAATGGTTCATCTTCATACTGGTGTTAATAAGTACAGCGGCAACTATACTCTCTTCGATACTGTTTTCCTGGCCAGCGGCGATTATGGTACTGTTGGTCTGCTTTCTATTGGCGGGGGCCAGTTTGATTTTTACCCGGTGGAGGTACCATGAGCTTGAAAAACTTTCAGGTTATTTACGTAGGATTTCAAGCGGCGATTATGGTCTTGATATCCGTGATAACCATGAAGGAGAGCTGAGTATTTTAAAAAGCGACATTTACAAAGTGACATTGATGCTTTCGGAGCATCGCAGCAACCTGGAGAGGGACAAACATGCGTTAACAAATGCGATTTCAGATATTTCCCATCAGCTTAAAACTCCATTGACATCCATGATGGTCATGTCAGACCTGCTGAGTGATAATACTCTGGACGAATCCAAGAGGGAAGAGTTCACCCAAAATATCCGTGTGCAATTGGAAAGGATCGAATGGCTTGTTTCTTCTCTATTGAAATTGTCCAAGATTGATGCAGGCACCGTGGTTTTCAAGAAAGATGAGGTGTTCGTGAATGAACTGCTGCAAAGAGCCCTGCATCCCCTTCTGATTCCGATGGATATCAAAGAGCAGACAGTGGTATTGGAAGGGAATGAAGAAGTTTCTTTCACAGGTGATTTTCATTGGACGGCAGAAGCCCTGATCAATATCTTAAAAAACTGCGTGGAACATACACCGGATGGCGGAACAATCAGGATCAACTGTCATGAGAATCCCCTTTATACAGAAATCTCAATCAAGGATAACGGAAAAGGGATATCCAAAGAGGATCTTCCCTATATTTTCAGACGTTTTTATAAAGGGAAAAATGCAGGGGAAGACAGTGTCGGCATCGGCCTAGCAATGGCCTACAGCATCATTACCAGCCAGCAGGGAGATATCGAGGTCAGAAGCGGGAAAGAGAACGGAACTGAGTTTTTGATTAAGTTTTATAAAAAGAAAAGGTAAAGGCAGAAAGAGTATTGGATGTCACATGGTGATTGTACAAGGTGCTCCAAGCACATCAACTCTGAAAAAGTGACGCAAATCTGTCTTGAACTTCGATTTCAAGGACATCAACCATGAAAAAGTGTCGAAAATCTGCCTTGAACTTCGTTTTCAAGGACATCAACCCTGAAAAAGGGACGAAAATCTGTCTTGACTTCGATTTCAAGGACATCAACTCTGAAAAAGGGACACAAAACTGTCTTGAACCTTGATTTCAAGTACATCAACAATGAAAAAGGGACACAAAACTGTCTTGAACTTCGATTTCAAGGACATCAACCATGAAAAAGGGACGCAAATCTGTCTTGAACTTCGTTTTCAAGTACATCAACCATGAAAAAGTGACGCGAATCTGCCTTGAACAGGCATTTCAAGCACATCAACTCTGAAAAAGAGTCACAAATCTGTCTTGAACTTCGTTTTCAAGGACATCAACCCTGAAAAAGTGACGCAAATCTGTCTTGAACTTCGTTTTCAAGGACATCAACCATGAAAAAGAGTCACAAATCTGTCTTGAACCTCATTTTCAAGGACATCAACCTGGAAAAAGGGACACAAAACTGTCTTGAACTTCGTTTTCAAGGACATCAACCATGAAAAAGGGAAACAAATCTGTCTTGAACTTCGTTTTCAAGTACACGAACAACATCAAAACCGATAGAAACTGTCTTGAAACTATCGATTAAACCGCATTATTCGCTCGCCCCAACCCGAAAGTGACCAAACTGTCACTTTCACAGTCACTTTACAGTCATATTAGACAGATATACTGAGGTCAACATCGAAATTATGGAGGTAACGTTATGAGTATTTTACAAATTGAAAATCTGTCTAAGGTTTATGGCAAAGGGGAAACGGCGGTTAAAGCATTGAACGATGTCTCTTTTTCAGTGAAAAAAGGGGAGTTCGTAGCTATCATCGGGCCATCGGGATCAGGGAAGTCCACCCTTCTTCATATGCTTGGGGGTGTCGACCGCCCGTCCAGCGGCAAGGTCCTTATCGACAATACCGATATCTATCAATTGAATGAAACACAGCTGGCGATCTTCAGGAGAAGGCAGATAGGGCTGATCTACCAGTTCTATAACTTGATTCCCATCCTGACAGTTGAAGAGAACATCACTCTGCCAATGCTGCTTGATCAGCACAAGGTCGATGACAAGCAGTTCAAGGATATTGTTTCGGTTTTGGGTCTCGACAAACGGTTGAATCATCTTCCTAATCAACTTTCCGGCGGCCAACAGCAGCGTGTCTCGATCGGCAGGGCACTAATCAGTAATCCTGCAATCATTCTAGCTGATGAACCCACAGGTAATCTGGACAGCAAGAACAGCGGTGAAATCATCGAACTGTTAAAAATGTTCAACAAAACGTATAACCAGACACTGATTGTTATAACGCATGACGAGCGGATTGCCCTTCAGGCTGACCGGGTGATAGAAATCGATGACGGACGGATCAGCAAGGACGAGGTGATCCGGCCATGAACATCATCAACAAACTCACCCTTCGCCATATGAAAGAAAACAAAAGGAGGACCCTCGTCACCATAATCGGAGTCATCATTTCCGTTGCTATGGTGACCGCGGTCGCTACACTTGGAGTTTCATTCCTTGACTTGATGAAAAGACAAATCATGGTAAACGATGGGGAATGGCATGTTCAGTACAAGGATGTCAATTCCAGTCAAATCAATGCAATTTCAGAAGATCAAAACACCGAAAAAGTGTTTCTATCCAAAGACCTTGGCTATGCAGCCCTGCCTGAAATGGAAGATGAGGAAAAGCCTTATCTCTTTATAAAGGAATACAGCAGCCAAGGATTCGAACAGTTTCCTGTGAAACTGGCTGAGGGCCGGCTCCCGGAGGCAGAAAATGAAATCGTCATTTCCGATCATTTTATAGATGATTCTGACGTTTCTTATAAAATAGGCGATCAAATCAAGTTTGAAATAGGGGAGCGTTATACGAAAAGTGCCCCCGAGCCATTAGGGCAGAATGACCCCCTGCAGAGAGATGAAAATGGTTTAACGGAAGAACTGCAAGTTTCATCAACTGAAACCTACAAAGTAGTTGGTATCATTGAACGTCCCGAGTGGGAACCGCTGTGGTCACCCGGCTACACCTTGATCAGCTATATCGATAGTGATTCTTTGGGAGATAATGCATCAGTGGATGCAGTAGTGACGGTTAAAGACATTAAGGGTACAATCTTCAAGGACGCTGAAAAGCTGGCAGAAGAAAACGATATCGCGCAAGTAAGATTCAACAATGAATTACTCCGATTATATGGTGTCACCGATAATGATAATCTTAGAGTTACCCTGTTTTCATTGGCCGGCATTATCATGTCTGTGATCATAATAGGTTCCATTTCACTAATCTATAATGCATTTGCCATCAGTGTTTCTGAAAGGGCCAGGCATTTGGGGATGTTATCGAGTGTAGGTGCGACAAAGAAACAAAAGCGGAATTCAGTCTTTTTTGAAGGATCCGTCATTGGTTTAATCAGCATTCCGATCGGGATCATTGCAGGTATCCTTGGAATAGGTGCCACTTTCTTGTTCATTAATTCATTTATTGCAGAAGCATTGGGGACAACGGAAAAACTTGAGGTCGTTGTAACGCCATCATCCATCCTGATTGCCTGCACCATATCCATAGTGACAATTTTCATTTCTACTTTCATCCCGGCAAGGAAAGCATCGAAAATATCTGCGATTGATGCTATCAGGCAAACACAGGATATAAAGTTATCCCGCAGGAAAGTGAAAACCTCCAAGATGGTCAGGAAGATCTTTGGACTTGAAGCAGAAATTGGCTTGAAGAACGTGAAGCGTAATCGAAAAAGATACTATGCAACTCTTTTTTCCCTGGTCATCAGTATCATCCTTTTTCTTTCGGTCTCGTTTTTCACCGATAGTCTCGGCAGGTCGATTGAAATGTCTCAGGACCGGCTGGATTATGATATTATGGTTTCCGGCAATAAGGGCGATATATCTGAACTTAAATCTTTAACAACCTTAGACAACATAACCAGCCACAGTATCCAAAAGCAGGTCCAACTTACCTCCATGGTGGAAAAGGATAAATTCCCTGAAGAGCTCAATGACTTGATCAAGAGAGAAAACATTGAACTTGAAGACGGCAAATATCAATATTATGTGAATGTATATGGAATGGACTCATCAAGTTTTAAAGCTTTTGCCCAAAAGGCGGGAACAGAAGCTGAAAAGTTTGAGAAGGAAAACCTGACAGCCATTATTGTTGAAGACATTTCTTATCAAGACTATGAGTCATCCAAATTCATTGAGTCAAAATCCATCATTGCGGAACCTGGAGAAAAGCTCCAGCTGCTTAACACTAACTATGAAACAAATGAAACTAGCCCAGTGGGCGAAATAACTATAGGAGCATTAACGGACCAGTTACCAATCGGTGTGCACTCCACAGGAATAGGCGGAATGGATGTCATTGTTCCTATGGACACCTTCAATAATCTTCTCGATGTTTCAAACGATTCAATTGAGGCGGATTCCTTTTTGTACATGAATAGCACGGATCCGATGAAAACCCAGGAAGCCCTTGAAGAAGTTACACCTTCTTCGCTGTACATCTATAATGTATACCAGAATAGACAGCGCGAGGAACAGTTGGTCATGTTCATGTCAGTTTTCACATATGGTTTCATTGCCTTGATTTCGTTAATTTCCATCGCCAATATTTTTAACACGATTTCAACCAGCATTTCTCTTCGCAAAAAAGAATTCGCCATGCTGAAATCAGTTGGGATGACACCTAAAGGCTTTAATAAAATGATCAACTATGAGAGTGTTTTCTATGGAGTGAATGCACTGCTGTTTGGACTGCCGATCAGTTTCATCATTATGTATTTAATCCATCGATCGACCCGGGAAACATTTGAGTACGGATTTACGCTCCCATGGATGGACCTCCTATTTGTGATCATCGCCATATTTGTCATTGTCAGCTCGGCGATGCTGTATTCCATCTCGAAAATCAAGAAAGAGAACATTATCGAAGGTTTGAAACAGGATAATATTTAAAGAATTGAGAGGCTGGGACAAAAC
>NZ_QXIR01000025.1 GCF_003581585.1 Bacillus salacetis | reverse complement strand
GGAATAAGAGCAATAGTCTGAGATGACCTCGACTAATTCAATTTATTCTCTAATAAAATGTTGTTTTCCTGTTTTAACTAGCAAGGGCAGCGTCAGTAAAATGCAGATTTCCAAGGATGAGGAAATTCCAAATGAAAAAGCCCAACTTCTCTGTAAATCGAATAGAGAAAGTGAGCTTTTATCTTCATTAACGGCTAAGTCTTTCAGCTCAGCTATTTATTGAATTCATCAGCTGGTAGAAGTATTCAGGTTTATGAGTCTTGTTGAGGTTATACCATGAATGCAGTGCATCTGGTGCAAATACATCTAATTTTTTCAGTACTTCCATTGCAAATTCCAGAGGAGCGACTCCAGATGCCGTAACTAAATTCTTATGAGATACCGCAGGTCCTGACTTGTAGAACTTTTCTCCTTTATAACCAGGACATACCATTTTTGTGTAATCCAAATTATTAGTCGTGTGCTTTCTGAAATTTAGGTATCCCTTATCCGCAAGGGCATCAGTTGCACCACAAATGGCAGCAACAATCGTTCCCTGCGTTAAAGCCTGGCCGGCTCTTTCCAAAATAGGCTCATGAATTTCCTCACTCCAGGTAGTCCCTCCCGGTAAGATCAAAAGATCTTTTTCATCAAGAGTACATTCATCAAGGGAAATATCCGGTTTTATGTTAAGCCCTCCCATCGTAGTAATCATTCCTTTATCCGCTCCAACTGTAATCACGTTTAAAGGGGCCAGCCCTTTTGTGAAATACCTCCCCGAGTTTAGTTCTGCCATTAAATATCCATATTCCCAGTCCGACATTGTATCCATTACATATAGAAAAGCTCTTTGTGCTTGCATCCAATTACACTCCCATCACCATTGATACAGTCAGTATAAAACAACTTCCCTGACAGTTAACGTCAGGGAAGTGATCATTCTTGATAAAATCTTATTAATTCCGACAGAACTTCAATCATTCTTTCTTTAAGACTTGCCGGCTCAATAACTTTAAGAGATTTATTGTATGGTAAAAGTAAATAAGGTACATATGTATGTATCATCTCTTTTTCAAGAAGAAAAACGGCTTGATTGATAGTCCGTTCTTCTAAATAATGCCCTAAAAACCAATGCTGGCAAATATCATCCAATACACTTTTGTCCCCATTAATAACCAAAGACATTTCTTCCCTGTCTTCTATTGCAGGAAGGAGATTTTTTATGAAAAAGTCACGCGCTGAAAAATTTTCCGGCCGGTTAAACTTATTTTCAGTCAGATTAAGACTTTCAATCCGGTCTACTCTAAAACTGCGGATATCATTCCTAAGATGACAAAACCCAATCATATACCACTTATTATTCCAATAGATGATTCTGTAGGGATCGACCAATCGATCATGTAATTGCCTGCCGCCGCTTTTATGATAGAGAATATTGACTGAGTACCCGCCAGCTAAAGCCTGCTCCAGGTCCTTCAAAAAAGTTGCCATAGAGGGAGAACTTAACCGGCTGATTACTTCAAGACTGGTTACTTGCTGGTTTCTCTTTGTTTCCTGCTCTTGATTGGAGTATTTACTTAGTTTTGAAATGGCCCTATTGAGTGCTTCACCACCATAGTATCCGGCTTCTTCTGCAAACACCGCAGCATGGAATAGTGAAGTTTGCTCCTCAGTTTCAAAAAAAAGAGGCGCTTCAATGAAATTGTTCATTAAAGAATATCCACCGTTATGTCCTGGCTCTGAAATGATCGGTACGCCGCTTATGGAAATGGTATCAATATAACGATACACCGTCCTAATATTCATTTCTAACTTTTCTGAAATTTGTTGTGCAGTGATTTTTTCACCTGAACGAAGCATCCATAGAATTGCTAACATATTGTCCATTTTAGGCATATGATTCCACCTCTATCATTAATAACTGTCTACAATACCGATTATTTCAAATATAATTACTTCTTACAATGTCCGTCTCAGCAAAAAAGCACGATATTGAATTCTCGTGCCTAATTATGATTATACTATTCAATTTTCCGATGGCTCATTTCAATGAATGGTAACCATCAATCTAAGTAAAAGACAGCAGCGATAAAAATATACATATTACGGTTAATATGAAAAAGATACCAGAAATCCTAAGATTGCTTTGCATTTTTATTCCATAAGCACAAAAAAAGATCGCGGCCGCTAATTTAGAAAGGCCTGGAAAGTAATCAAAATCAGAAAAAAATGAACTGCTGAAGATGATTGAAAGAAGTAAAGTGCTAATGATCAGTGATTTAAACCAAAAAGGCTCACCAAGGAAATGTTTAATCATAAATTTAATACGTTGCACAACTGTACAACTCCCTTCCGTGAACGTTGAATCTAATTAAACATATGTTTATTTTGTTAAAACTTTACAATATTTCATGCAGGGATTCAGGTATTGATAATCCTACTCCCCCATGGTCACTGGAAGTTAATCGAGTTACTTGAACAAAGTGCGGCTGCCTGTTAAGCAACCGCCTTATTTATAACATCTGTTTGCAGGTTAATGTCTGAGCTTTAATAGTAAAATAACTTCAATTCCTTCAAGCATCTCGCCAGTATTGATGAATCCAAGTGACTCATAGAATCGAAGGGCGGGAAAGTTATCCGGCTCTGTTGAAAGACTGATATAATGGCAATCATCCTTTCTTTTTAGCATTTCAATGACTTGGTTCATCGCCTTTTTTCCATACCCCTTTCTCTGATAAGAGACATCGATCATAAACCTGGGAATCCAATGCTTCCGCTCTTCAATCTCCTTTGAGTCATATTCCGTCATCACAAACCCAATAACTTCTTCATCTAAATGTATTGCGTAAGGTGTGAAATTGAAATTCACTTTAGACTCTGCTATAGAGTAAGCATTAGGAGCGATTCGATCAACCTGATCCTCCGCCAGCTTGAGGTCGAGGCATGGATAGAGATTCTTCTCAGTTATTTCCCGGATTGATATTTGTGCCATATATATTCTCCTCTAATCAAGAAATTTTTTAACTCAGCACTTCTTTTGCACAAGCACTGCATAACAATCAATCTATCCTTCAAACTACATACTTATTAAAAGGCTGTTTTCGCATATATTGCTGCTTTCGGTACAAAGGGTTTACTCTCGAAAAAGAACGAGCAGCTCTTTTCTTTCCTGCTCACAGGGGTTTTTACGACGATTTACCAGGATATTAATTGAAATTTATATTGAATAGCAACAAAGTTTACGAAAACAGCCTATTAAAAACAAATAAAAAAATCCCACCCCCAAGACATGTGTCTTGGGGACGAGATTTTCATCGTGGTGCCACCCCATTTTATTAATATGTCGCCATATTAACCTTATCAGGTACAGCAAATATACACTTTGCTTATACCCTTCCTCTATAACGGGAGTACCCGTCACACCATCCCTTAGTAAGTTCCAATGTGATGCTCTGAGGCTTGCTTCAATAATGCACCCCTGCTCCTTTTCACCAATCGGAGCTCTCTGGGAAGGATACTTACTACCTACTCTTCTCTTCATCGCATATAAATATTATCTAATATTATCCAATATTCGATCAATTATGTAAATGGTCAATCAAAAAATCATCAAAACTCGTCATGATGTCCTTATTTTCCTTATTTCCTGCCTTTTCGTTCTAAAAAGATAGGAGAGACATTCAGTAAAATAGAGGCAATCGTCAAGAACCAAAATGCCCTTGCCATGCCAGGTATGACATCAGATAAAGCCGCCCAATCTTCCGCTTCTACCCAATTCGTTAGATAACTGTAGTCTGCACAAATTGTCAATGCAGTAAATGACAGACCCATTGCCATGGCAAGCTTGTAATCCTTTCCTGCCTTATACAGATAAAGATTAATAAAAGTTGCTGCAATCGCGATAACCCCAAATACAATCCACATACAATTCCCCCTCTTATTCATTCTTCTTTAAATAGTAACCTATAAAACATATTTTTTCTAGTTAGCTCAAATTGCCCTGACCCCAACTATCATTATTTAATTTTATTTATTTCCTTTCTTTGTTGAAATACATCAAATGCTGTTCCGATAGCAGCTGAAAACATAACAACTATTATTCCTGAGTTTTCATTCAGATATCCTGATTGATCCAGTACACTTATGACAATGAATGCAATCGGTAAGAGAAATAGTGCAAATTTAATTTTCGGAGTCACTTCAACCTAAACCTCCTTAATGCCTTTGCTTCTTTGCATGTACGATTGCTTGAATAAGCGCGGCTACATATAAATTAAAAACACCATATGATGGTTGATTCAATTTAAGATTTTGCAGAAAAAGCATGTTGAGTCCTTTTTAAGGATTCTCCAATGATTCCTGTACTCGAAAGTGAATATCCTATGAAAGCACCGATCATATTCAAGATTAAATCATCTATATCAAAGCTTCCTCTTCTTGTTAACAACTGTATCAGTTCAATGGTTAACAACAGTACAATCATAGAAACAGTAAACATGCTTACCCTGTTCAAACTTCTAATAAAATACGGTAGGTAGATCCCCATTGGCAAGAATAACAAAAGATTACCAACCAGATTTTTGATAGGAATATTCATATTCATTGTCCCATCAAATATAGCAGAAACATAGGATGTAATGGTTTTGAAAGGTATAAAATTCGATGAGCTTTTTATATATTCATACAACGTAAGATCCGTATAAACATTGCCCCTGAGTGACCCCAGAAATAATATAACAATCAGTGCCAATAAATAAAAAATAAAGCTAATATTAAAACCAATCTTTTTTATTTTTTGCATATCTTTCTCCTGTCTCTGCTGCATTTTCCAAATTTCCACTATTGTTTAAACGACTTAAAGAACTGAAGATTTCACCCATTACTTTTCTTGTACCCATTGCAGCACCCATTTACTATTTTTGATTCTTCCTTAAATACAGACGATTGCTAATCAGATTAAGTTTCGGTTTACGCCAAAATTCTGCACTGTTTTTCGGACCTCACAATAAAAAACCTGAATATTGTGGATGCTGAAATAAAGTGGACAGTAAATTAATTCCTTTTTATGGTATTATTATCTTGTGAATATTCAAAAAAGGAGAGGATGAATTGCTATTACATACAGAGGTCTTTGGTAAAGGAGATCCCCTAGTCTTCCTTCATTCAGGGTTACACACCGGTTTAACGGACTTTGAATATCAAAGGGGTCATTTCAAGAAGAATTTCAGAGTGTTATGTCCAGATTTAAGGGGCCATGGGAAATCCCGGGAGAATGATCTTTCAAATTACTTCGAAGATTGTGCTTCTGATTTGGCAGAAACGCTGGAACACTACAACCTTGAAAGAGTTCATCTTGTGGGATGTTCACTGGGAGCATTGGCAGGATTGAAGTTTGCCAAGATGTTCCCGGCTAAAGTTATATCTTTAACTGTATCAGGAATATTTACCAAGAAGCCGGTTAATTGGGCTGAGATGAATAATGCACAGGTGGAAGAACAAAAGGAATTTCTTCTTAAAGATGAAAAAACTGCAGCGTATTTTGATAACCTGCATACCACCGATTGAAGGCAATTCATTTATAAGGGAATGGATGAAAATTGGTATCCATTTAAAGACACTACAGACATTACAGATATTTCTTCACCTCTACTTTTGCTCGTTGGGGAAGGTAATGAGTATGAAACGGCAGGGGTACAAACCTATCCGGAATTTTCTGAGCAGGTACATATATCTGTGATTCCTTTCGCATCTCATCTAGTTCACTCTGAACAACCCGAGCTTTACACAAAAGTACTGGAACTGTTCATTGAGAAAATCTCAACGGAATAATAATTTAATAAACGTAAAAAAACAGCCGTTTCATGCCGAAAAGGTTGTTTTTTACGTATATTATTAAACAATCCCCCCTGTTAAAACTCAATAAATGAAACAGCCAAATTCCAAAGAGCATGCGCCAGAATCGGGACCCAGATATTCTTAAACCGAATGGCTAAAATACCGTACCCCATTCCCATCCAAAAGAATGCAAAAGGATCATGATGGAGGAGCGCAAACAAAATGGATGATACAATTAGCATGAGATATTTCACTTTATGATCTGGTACTAGTAATAATAATCCTCTATAAAGGAACTCCTCTTGGATCGGAACCAATATGACCACAATAAACAGTAATTGCAAATAATCCCCGGGATCAAGTGGAAAGAGTCGAATCTCCGCTATGGTGATAAATCCGGTTGATTGCATGATTATATAAATGGCGATGATTGTGGCAGAGGTCCATACGTAACTTTCCTTCGCTTTCAAAGGTTCAGTGGAAAATAAATAGTAGTATTTCTTTCCGATCGTCAGTAGTAAAGTCAACAGAAACAAAATCACGATTATACGATTTTGGACTTTATGCCGCCCTGTAAATTCTGGCAAACTGTCTTGGATAAAGGTCAGTTGGGGTATGATTACGCTTTCCAATAAAAAGGCGAGCAGGTATAACCCCATAAGCTGAAGAGTTTTTAATAAAAAGGTTTTGGTTCCTGAATTTTTCATATATACATCATCCCTGCCACTGATTTCAGCAAACGAGTTCAGCTCTTTTCCCTGAACTTGTTCAGATAGCCTCTTCAATCTCCCTGGTAATCATCCAGTTCCCATCGATTAAACACCAATTTTCTATCGTGAACAATCTTGCCAGGACTTCCTCATCTTTACTAACCATTTGTTCGTAGAAAACAACAGCATTCATTTCATCCCTTAAGCGTATGATCCGGTTCTGGAATTTCTTCCTTGCCCTTAATAGTGCCTTACAGACTGTTGCATCCCGCTAACCGCTGCTTGTCTGTTAAATTAATGGGATTTGGCAATTCCTTTTATAAAAAGTCTGGTTTCGCAGAGATTGTTCTATTTACCTTTTCTCCACAAACTGGAAAATCCCTTTTAAAATTATAAAAAGGGCAGCAACCAGAGACTGCATTAGCAGGTCTCCCGTTACTGCCCTGTATTGATAATAGAACCTTCTCTATTTCAGCGACAACTTTCCGCACTCATTCAGCAAGCCTTCGTATACTTTTTTATCAGTCGGATTAAAGTCGATATCCTTGTACACGATCTCCCCATTTTTATCGATTAAATAACAGGAGCGTACAGCCACTTCGTCTTTTTCATTGAACACGTCATACTTTTTGACTGTCTCTTTATGCCAGTCCGACAACAGAGGAAATGGCAGGGTTCCGAGGCTCGCTTCGAACACATTATGCGAGAAAATATGGTCGACACCGATGGCCAGAATTTCAGTATCGGTGTTTTTAATTTCTTCGTAGTCCCCTTTCCAAGAGGTCAACTCGGTAATTCAGCCAGGGGTGAAATTGAGAGGGTAAAAAGCAAGAAGGACATTCTTCCTCCCTTTATAATCCGATAACGAAATCTTCTCTTTCCTGGTAGATGAAAGATGAAAATCGGGTGCTTTATCACCTAGTTCAAGTGCCATATCATATCCCTCCAATCCGTGCATAACTCTAAAGAACACCTAAAGATGCCCTCTCTCATACTCTTCCCCTTGGTCAGAGTATAAAACGTTTCGATGCTCTACATTACATTTTGTTTTTTCTAAATAAATAAAAGACAAGAATGATGAAGACCAGGGGAATCAAATACGGGACCAAACTGAATAAGGATACCTCAATGACCGAATTCATTATTTCTCTCCTTTAGACATTTGCTTTAGGTATAGTATACAATCCAGCGCTTCCTATTTGTACAAGCATGGCAGGAAGGCTTGAATATACTATAGCAGCACGTTGATAGCGGATCAGTTCCATTTCTACAAAAACTTATTCAGGAATGTCTTTAAACAGATGATTCTGTTTTATTATTTACGATATATTTTCGGAATTCTTATTTACGAGTCTTTAAATAAAATGAAAGAGTGATAGAAATGAGCAAAAATAATGACAGCCGGCATGAACCGGCGTTGAAGGAATTTTATCGAACGCATCAAAATGGCGATTACGCAGCTGCCGGTGTAAGCCTGAGGGATAGCAGCACTGCCAGGGTCCTGATTCCCCTGCCTCCATCTGTTACCATTACTAAAGCATTTCTTTACTGGATGGCCATGGAGAAAGAATCTACCTATAGCAATAGAGGATATATAAATGATTCACCATTTGAAGGGACGCTTATTTCCAGCACAAGAAGCCTATGCTGGCCAAGAGAAGTGACCCATTACTTCCGTGCGGAGGTCTCCTTTAGGAACATCAGCAGAAACAATAAGCTGCAAATAAATCCCGGCGGCGGTGATTCCATTCTTGAAGGAGCCACCCTGGTTGTCATCTATTCTCATGAAGATCTTCCGGAGAAGACCATCATTATAAACGATGGCGGCGCGGTACTGCCCTCATCAGCTGCAACTTCTTTTTCACGATTTCTGGTTTCCAACACACCGGAAGCCAAGACAACCTTTATCGTCGGGGATGGACAGTCCTATAGGGATCGAGCCTATTTCAATGAAGCACAAGTTGCGGGACCGGATGCATTTCCGGGAGGGGACGGACCCTTTTGGGACACGCTTACGGTCGATGTCAGTGATTTGCTTCATCCAGGAGATACGGAAGCCATAGCTTCCATTGTATCCAAAGATGATTGCTTGGGCTGGATCGCCCAGGTATTTTCCGTAACTCAGACATGCCCTCCTTGTGATAATGAAGCCGTATTATCACTTACCTTCGTTGTTAGTGAACCCTGGACTCTTGAAGTCACCGGTACGCCGGGAGTGGATGTTTCAAAAATCAGCCAGATCATACAACAATGCACTAGTTACGCAAACGTTCCAACCCCCTGCGGAGAACTCAAGGGTTCCGAAGTACCCATTTATGCTTTGAAGGCAGAAGGGATTGCCGATGTGTTTGTCGATGTAATAGACACTCAGACAAATGAAACGGAAACAATAGAATTCACTTTGCAGATTGATAATGTTCTTTGCTACCGGACCACAAAGGAATGGCTTCCGAATGATTTCTTTGACTCCAGTACTGCCGAGGCTTACATTACCACCAGACCTACCCCAGTTGGCACAACAGTGGCGATGATTGTGATAAAAGTTATTCTTCCGGTGTGCTAGAGTCTACTGCCTTAATAGAAGGCTGTTTTCGCATATATTGTTGCTTTCGGAAAAATCCCAGGTGCCGGATTTTTCCCCTGAATTCAGAGGTTTTTCTCTCAAAAAAGAACGAGCAGCTCTTTTCTTTCCTGCTCACAGGGGTTTTCACGGCGATTTACCAGGATATTAGTTGAAATTTATAGTGAATAGCAACAAAGTTTACGAAAAGAGCCTAATAGAAACGGAGGACAGCTGACATACGGGCTGTGCTCTTTTTTTTGTTGGAAAGGATCACCGTGCGGTCTCTGTTCCACCAGGTGGTACCTCATATGGGCTGCCTTCCCTTGTCATCACTCGCCTTTACTGATTTTCCCTTTTTATATCAAAAAGAGCCGGATAAGCAATTTATGCTTACCCAGCTCTTTATTCACCATAAATCAAGAAGACATAAATCCTCCGCCATTCACATGAATGAACTGCCCGGTCATGTAGGCTGAACCTTCAGAGGCAAGCAGGATATAAGGTTCCACTAAGTCAGCAGGCTGGCCCGGACGGCCAAGAGGGGTAGAAACCCCGAACTCTTCCTGTTTTTCCTTCGGCATCGTCGCCGGGATAAGCGGTGTCCAAATCGGGCCTGGTGCCACGCCATTCACTCGGATTGCTTTCGGAGCGAGCTCCTGGGCAATCGAACGAGTAAATGAAACGATCGCTCCTTTTGTGGATGTGTAATCAATCAGCGCTTGATTCCCAACATACGCATTGATGGATGCTGTGTAAATCAAGCTGTCGCCCTCTGTTAGATGAGGGATTGCGGCTTTCGTAAGATGAACCATTGAGAAGAAGTTGACATCGAACGTCCGCTTCAATTGTTCGGCACTGATATCCAATACACTTTTCTTCACTTCCTGACGCGCCGCATTATTGACAAGGATATTCAGTTTACCGTGGTGTCCGATGACTTCCTCTATCAATTTGAAACAAAAATCTTCGTCAGCGATATCACCAGCATGCAGGGTACACTTGACGCCTTCCTGCTCGATGCGCTTCTTCGTATTTTCAGCATCCTCATGTTCATCCAGATACGCAATGGCTACATCCGCGCCTTCTTTCGCGTACCCAATCGCAACGGCTTTTCCGATCCCGCTGTCTCCGCCTGTAATCAAAGCCACTTTTCCTTTTAATTTTCCTGATCCGACATGGGTCTCCAATTCATAAACCGGAACTGGATCCATTTCCTTCTCTACTCCAGGCTGCTCGGATTGTGTTTGAGGAGTAACCCCGTCTGATAACAATGTCTGTTTGTCTAATTCACTCAATCATGACGCCTCCTAAAAGTTTTGAATTTACTATAGTACTATATTTAAAATTCCTTTTTTACTTGGAGGTTAAACATCATTTTAGGAACCAACATGTAATATAACATTACCTATCCCATAAAACTTGGTGTAAAGGCATTTACACATGGTAAAATAATGTCAAAAGGAGGTGTTGAAAATGGGAGAAGCATTGCATGTGATCCTGAGGGAAATCAAGCAAGGGCAAAAGATGATGAGTGATATGAATGAAAGGCTTATGAATGTAGAGCAAAAGTTGATGCCTGAGTTGAATGGAAAGCTTTTAAATATTGATACGACGGTAAACAGAATCGAGGCTGCTCAAACTGAAGATGTTATTGGATTGCTGAAAACCCGCAGAAAATATACTGACACTGAATTTGACTACCTGCACAGCAGGCTTACTCATATGGATAAACGGCTTTATCAATTAGAAAAGCGGGATGGAAGATAAATCATAACTACTGACTTCGAACACTTCCCCCCGCTGCTTTAGCTACCCTTCCATAAACCAATAACGACAACACACCCGACACTACTACACCGTCATCCTCCAACTGGATGCGGCAAGCCAATTTTCTTTCTCTTTATAGTCCGGCATGATTTTACCGACTAGCCGCCAGAAGGATCTGTCATGATTGAGATGGCTCATATGACACATCTCGTGGATGACCACATAGTCAATGACTTCTAGCGGAGCCATGGCCAGCTTCCAATTGAAGGTCAGCTTCCTTTTTGCATCACAGGTCCCCCATGTTGTGGAGCTGTCTGTGATCCGGATGGAGTGCGGTTTTGATTTGAAGTGATGCTGGTGCACGGCGATCCTTTTCTCTACTAACGCTTTACACTGTTGGTAATAGAATCGTTTCAAAGCCTGCTTGATCCGATCATCCTCCAACTCCTTGACATAGACATGCAGCACCTTATCATCAAATCTGATATTATCTTTCGGAATAGACGAATCCTGATGGAACTGGATAGGATAGACCTTCCCTAAGTACAGAAACTGTTCTCCGGGGACATAAGCCTTTTCCTGGGGACCATTCAGGCGGTCCTTCCTTTCTTTGGAATTCTGCAGAATAGCATCCCAATGATCCTCTACTAATCGAAGGATTTTGCCATCAGCAGTTCCTCTAGGGGCATGTACCTCGACATCCCCATAACTGTCAATATAAATACCGATGGATTGCCGGTTCTTGTATTTAACCTCAAAATGTATCGTATCTCCTGAAAAAGTATGATTCATGATTTATCCCCTGTATCTGATCGTTAATCCTTTTAAGAAATTCCTCGCATACCGGTCACCGCACACCTGGTAATTCTTGTGGCCTTCTCTTCGTAAAATGGCGCCGATTTCCCCTTTGGTCACTGTAACCCCGGCATCCTGCAATATCTCAATCAAATCTTCGCTTGTCAACGAAAGTGCGATTTTCACTTTCTTCAGCAGAAGATTATTCACGTGTTCATAAGAGATCGCCGGACGTTCAGGCTGCCCCGGCTTCGGTTCCTGCGGTCCTCTTTTATATGTAATAAAACCATTTAAGAAAGACTCAAACATTTTATCATCACATGCTATATGATTTTCCGTTACAGCAAGATCGTCTTCTGATTTTGTCAGCACCTTCATCACTTCTTCTTTAGTCAACTCTATGCCGCCAAGCTTGAAGATTTCCACCATTTCCGTATTCTTTATATCCAATGCATATCGTAAGCGGATCAATATATCGTTATTATCTATATTCATTTGATAGACCTCCTGTTAGTTGAACCAGTTTTTTAAACAAACACTGAAATACTAGCTTACCACTTTAGCCGCCGTGGTACATAGCATGAATTGCAAGCCATTGAGGCTGCCTTCAACTATTCTGCCTTTTGTGCAGACTATCCATCCAGATTTTCGTCCACACTCTATTCAGTGGCCGAACATATTATAAGTAACAACTCTCTCAATTTATGGGGTGTTGTTTACTAGTTTTGACCTGTATATAAAAGATACACTTTTTCATTTGGTAAAAAGAAAGGAATGGATATAAATTGTCAAAAAAGAAGAATGTAACCATTCAGGAGAATTTTAATGTGAACTGCAGTGATCCAAATAACAGGTCACTTATCTTAACAATCAATCAACCATGTGATGGTGAAGCACGTCTATACTTTGAAGATTTAACAGAACCCGGATTTTACAGAATCCTAGCAGCGAATGGCAACAGCGCTTGTCCCATGGTTCTGATAATAGAAGCAGCAAATGGCGCTACTATTGAGCGTACGGTTCCCTACCGCCAAGCTATTTATATAGAAAATTTGAAACGAATCTATGTCGGTAGTGCAGAGAATTCAGATGGCATTTGTGCTGGAACGATCAATATCGATAAAACGTTCGGTTTCTGCTGAGGGAAAGAGCGTAGAATGCTACAACGAAAAAAATCGGAAAGGAGAAATATAATGACGGGTAAGCATGCAAAAGAATCCAATCAAAACTATACTTTCAATAATAATTGCGTTGACCCTATTAACCGTTCGGTGAATATCCCGCTGTCCCAGCCTTGTAACAGTGCAGAACAGCTCTATTTTGAAGATCTCACGTACACCCCTGGTTCATACCTGATCACTGTTTCGAATAATACCGTTTCATGCAGCTTGATCGTGATCGTTGAATCATTTAACGGACAAACCACCGAACGTACAGTCCTTCCAAATGCCAGCATCGGTTTTCTGGAAGAAGATGTTCAAGGTATTTCAATCAGATGTGAAGGAGATTCCGAAGCAGTCTGTACAGGAAATTTGAGTGTAAGCAAGTATTTCCGCTTTTGTGTTGAGGAGGTTTTGGATGAGGATAATTGCCTGGATAGCCCTTGGTTGAAGGTTGGAAGCAGTGAAGATTTATTAAAATTTGTGGAGTCTCTTAAGAAACACCTGTGAATTTCAAAACGGCTCAAGGTCCGTTGAGCCGTTTTATAGTTGTATCGGTTTCAGGTACAATGCAACGTATATACTTGTTTACATAATAATATTATGTTAATCTTAATTGCTTTTCTTCCATTCCACTAAATAATCATCCAGGACCTTCTTCAGTTCCTGCCCGATCTGAGAGTATGCCTTATCCTCCAAATTCGCAAGCGACACACGGATCGACCACTCCGGTGCCATAAATCCCTCACCGCTCATCAACACGATTGATGACCTTTCAGCCAGACGGTACAAGATGTCCACGGGTTTATAGTGAGTCTGCAAGTACTCAAGGAACCCCTCTTCGAAATGCAGCTTGCACCAGATTTCCAAATCAATTTCTGTATAATAGTCTGCATCATTCGGCAAATGCTTCTTCGGCAGTCCCAGTCCCTCGTATAATAACACCATTCTTCGCGTTAAAATATCATTCGTTTTCTTCTTGTATTTGTTCTCCTTATCGAGCATGGCAAAAATCGAAAAGAGCGCCATCTGGATTTGCTGCGGAGTCGATAATCCAGCCGTATGGTTAAGCGCTACGTCACGGCTGTCCGCCACAATCCGGTCGATGAATTTCAGCTCAGCAGGATCCGGTGTCAGTGAAGAGTACCTTATATTCAATTCATTTCTTTTTTCTTCCGGCAGTTCTTTAATCAGCTTATCAAACACATTGTTTTCATTGATCGCGATGGTTCCCAAGCGCCAGCCCGTCACCCCGAAGTATTTTGAAAAGGAATATACGCCAATAGTATTATACGGAAGGTCCACCATGAGCGAACGGAACCCTTCCACAAATGTTCCGTAAACGTCATCTGAAATGATCATCAGGTCAGGGTTATGTTCTTTTACAATATCGATGATCTTCTCAACCGATTCCTTGTTTAACGCAACAGAAGGAGGATTGCTCGGATTCACCACAAAGAGCGCCTTGATATCCTTGTCCTTTAATTTATCCAACTCATCTGCAGGATACTGCCAGGTATGATGGCCTTCCTCGTCAAACTCCGTCGCCCTGATCTTGACCAAATCATATGCATTATTCGGGAGTTCGGGAATTTCTATGTATGGGGGAAAGATCGGGACCATCAAAGCAATCTTCGACCCTCTTGGCAGCAGGTGATTTTTATAAAAGGTTTCAAAGATATAGCACATCGCAGCGGTGGCCCCTTCGACTGCAAATAAATCAAAATTCCCGCAGCCCGTAACTCCGGAACACATTGCCTTCAATAGAAAGTCATGGACAACCTGTTCAGTCCTGACGAGCATCCGATCAGGATTGGGATAGTTATCGCCGATAATCCCGTCCACCAATTCATAAAGCCAGGCATCAGGCTCGAATTGTTTTGTGTGAATCCCGTAATCAACGATGTCTTTCAGAAGATGGATGCCCGGAGTTTGCTGATGCTCCTTCACATAATGGCTGAACCGTTCAGCCATACCTGTCCGGGAAGGCATTCCGGCCAAATCCCCCTCATCCCACACCCTTCTCGATTCTGTAATGGCAAACTGCCCAAGAGCAAAAAAAGCTTCCCGGGGAGCGGCAGCAATCCAATTGGGATTCCCCCTGCCAGCGTCAAGCATCGACCTTGTCATCCTCTTTTTCCCAGTCGCAAGATCGATCAGTTCATCCTTCAATTCAAACGGACTGATTTTCTCCAGCTTTCGGCTTTCTTGCTGCGGATCCTTCATCCTAATCTCCTCCTAAAATATGGCGTTATCATAAGAAGAATATTCCTCAATGGGACAGAGAATATGAAAGTATAATTAATTGAGGAAATATCAGGAATTTAGTATCATTATGGTAAAATAAGTTAAAAAACAGTCCTTTAACTGACGGGTATCTGCATAGACCTGGTTATGGAATGGAAATTCATTTTTAACTTGGTGGTTAGGCTGGAAACACAAGGTTACAGACCGTGGCTTCGTTTATAACCATCTGTTTTGGCGACAATTACTTGGTTATAAAATGTAAACCTGTTTATAACCTGGTGTTTGGGCCGGAAACACATGGTTATAGACCGTGGCTTTGTTTGTAACCTGGTGTTCACACCAAAATCACATTTTTTTAAAATGTAAACCCGGCAAAAACCAGGTGAATAAGTCAGAGTGTTTGTTTGGCCAACAAAAAGTTACCCCAGAGAGTTTGAATAAGGCAAATTTCCTAACTAAAAAATGCGAATAATTATAAAGGAGAGCGAAACGTTGGATACTTTTAATATCATACCTATTCTTCTAGCTGCATTTGTGTATTTGATTCCAAGCATCATCGCCAAAACTAAAAACAAACATAATAAAATCAAGATTTATTTTATTAACTTCTTCTTGGGCTGGCTCTTGTTTGGATGGTTTGCAGCATTATATTTATCGCTGAAAAAGGATGACCGTGATCATCCGTTGGCAGTAAAAAAGTTAAAGGTTTAAAAGCTAAATCTACACTTTGGATTTAAAAGGATAAGGGGCATTTTCTAGAACGGGAATGCTCCTTTTTTCTTGGCAATTCATATAAATTGACAATCATCATCCAAAAGATACACTATACCAGCGATACTCCAGTTTCTTTGTAAAACCTAAATTTTCTGCAATGGAAACAGAGGGTTTGTTGACCTCCATGCAATCCCAGTAGGGAGTCAGGCCTTGCTCAAGGCAATCCTTGACAAAAGCATGAGCCGCTGCCTGTCCAAGTTTTCTTCCCCGATGGTGTTCCAACGTTTCAATGTCTATTCCATGAACAGATCCCGCGACTACTCCTGAAAAACAGATGCTTGCAATTTCATTCCCACCAATTACGATATATCCGATGCCCTCATTCAAAAAAGCCTCCAGTGACGGCCAGAACTCCAAGATTTTTGAATGCAGAAAATTTTGGTTGTCATAGGGGGCATTCAAGGTTTCCCTTGTTATTTTGACCACGTCATACCCTTGCTCCAAAACAGGTTCATCCTGCTTTCTGTAATGGTTCTTCTGCAGCTGATAGACTCTCTGGTTGTAGCCAGTGATATTTTCGCCAAATACGATTTTGAAGGTCGCATCCCAAGCCGGATGATCACCGATTGCTTCAAAGGAGCTCATTCCTTGTTTCCTCGCTTCAGGTTCAATTGCCCTTTTGAAATAATCGTATAATCCTGTATTAAATTTCTCATTGTTCTCGTCCCCGATAAAAATAAAACCATTATTGCTTCCCAGCCAAATAAATCCCGAAGCAGGAGACGCAGCGTCATCTGTAAAAATACGTCCCGGGTGCGTCCCTTCAATGACTGCTTTTGTTTCTAAGAGGCTGTTGTCAGATAGTATGTTTTTGCACTTGCCAAATTCAGCATGTTTCAATTCTAAAATCATCTGTCATCATCCTCTCACTATTAATCAAGCAAATTCGTTTTACTGTATTTACACCAGTCCGCACCGCTCCAATGTCCAATAAGCATGCGCAGCAACCAGGTCCCTGCTGTCATTCTTCAGTATACTCACCTTCTCTTCAGTCCGGTCGATATGTCCCCAGAGAGTATGGGGCACATGTTTTTCACACACGAGTATGACATCCGCCTGATTCAGCTTTCCGCTCAGCAAGTCATAGTTTTCCTCATAAGGATTATGTATAGTAACAGTGCAGCCGTGATTCTCCAATCTTACCTTATAGTCACTGAGGAATCTTGCGCCGATCAAGAGTACATGATAGTTCCCGAACGCGGCAAACGTTCTTTTTCTCGTTTTGGTTTTGATGGGGAGGACGGATCCTTTCTCTTCCCTATCAGGCAGTTCCAAAGTGAAAAGCTTTGTGAGAACTGCCTTCCCTTCAACAATCACTGCTCTTGCGGGACTTTCATTCCTGGCCTGCATGTCCCAGGAAAGAGGATACTTAAAAGGAAATTCATTTTCAGCAAGGTCGACAAAGAGCCACTCCCCTCTTTGCTCTACAAGATAGCCAAGCCTTTCTTCTTCAGTCGATGAGGAGGCATCCCCTCTTTCAGTCATCTTTCGGCTCCGATGCTTCAGCAATCCCGAACGCCTCATCAAAATATGGAATACATTATGCTTTCCTCTGTAAAAGTAGCGAAGATTTTCAAGGTTGATGAATGTCTCCAGGACATTAAGCAACTCGGGGATTTGTGCGGGGGTCAAATTTTCTTTCATGGCCTTCACAAGATAACTTGGATCCTTCAGCTTTTTCTCCTCCAGTTTATACTGGTCCAGCTCTTTCGAAAGCTTGTCGATATCCTGTTTCATCCCGCCATATTCCTGGTCCTTTAATAAATCATAATTCTCAAGTTTTTGACGGTATTCCTGGTTGCTGGCTCTCAAATGCTTGACCTGGTTTGCCAGATCCGCCAATTTATTTCCGCTCTTATTCTTTTTGAGTTTCTCAGTCTGAAGTTGTTCTGCTACCCGTTCTGCCTGAATCCTTTTGTCCGTTTCCACATCCAGCTGCGCTTTAAGGGCTTGCTGTTTCTCCATCTGATGCTTTCCGGTTTCATGAAGTTCCCGCCGCAGTTCCCAGTTCTCTTGCTTGAGGACAGATTCCCTGTCCCGGACAGCCATCAGATCCTTCTGCAGCTGCTTCGTGAACCTTTTCTGCTCCTCCTGCCTTTTCTGGAGTTTCCTTAATTGCGATTGAAGCTGCTTCCTCAGCTTTCTTTCTTTTTCGTCATTTCGATTGCAGCTTGAATCCAAAGGAAGCCTGGCTTTCTCACCTTCCGCTTTCTTCACCTGTCTCAAAAGCGTTGCCGTCCTTTTGCTTCTTTCCTGCTTCTTTAACTCCAGTTTTTCCGTCAAGCTTTTCTTCTGTGACCGAAAATCCATCTCTCCCCCTCCAAACAAACTTGATTTATATAGTAAAATAATACCATATTCCTATCTCAATAGTTAACTGAAGAGTGAGAAAAATGCTTACCAAAATGAAAAACAGGCAGTAACCAGGATGCATCACCCTCGGATATTGCCTGCAATCTATCCAAACTGATCTTTGCCCTATCGATGCTGATCGATCAAAATCGGGTTACCGTCTGGATCTTCCAACGTGATAAAGGCTGGCCCCTCTGTCGAATCATCCGCTTCCTTGATGAGGTCTACCCCTTCTTCCTTCAGCTTCTTTTGCAGGTCACGGACATCCGTAAAATTCTTCAGATTCTCAGCATTGCCATTCCATCCCGGATTGAACGTCAACATGTTTTTCTCAAACATCCCTTGAAACAGGCCAATTACCGTTCCCTCATTCTTCATGATCAGCCATTTTTGCTCAATGTCTCCGCCTAATGCCTTAAAGCCCGGCTTCTCGTAAAATTCTTTCGACCGTTGAATATCCTTGACACTTAAACTGACAGAAAATGCTCCAAGTTCCATATTGATTCCTCCATTTGTTTGGTTATCTTTCAAGGGTTTCCTAACTAATCGTATCCTTTCCCACCTAAGTCCACTCTTCTAAGGTTCTTTCCTCTACTAATCGTACCTATTCGAACCATGGTCTCCTCTTTTATGGGCACGTTTCTTCCCTAATCTTACCCTTTCATAACAAGGTCTCCTTCTTTAAGGGTACGTTCCTCTACTAATCGTACCTCTTCAGTTCAGGTTTCCCTTCGAAGTGGCACGTTTCACAGCTAATCGTACCCTTCACATCTGAGTCCACTCTTCTAAGGGCACGATTCACTCATATTCGTACCCCTTCAAACGCGGGACTCCCCTTCTATAGGCACGTTTCTTCCCTAATCTTACCCCCTCATAACAAGGTCTCCTCCTTTAAGGGTACGTTCCTCTACTAATCGTACCCCTTCAGTTCAGGTTTCCCTTCAAAGTGGCACGTTTCACAGCTAATCGTACCCTTCACATCTGAGTCTACTCTTCTAAGGGCACGATTCACTCATATTCGTACCCCTTTAAACGCGGGACTCCCCTTCTATAGGCACGTTTCTTCCCTAATCTTACCCCTTCATAACAAGGTCTCCTTCTTTAAGGGTACGTTCCTCTACTAATCGTACCCCTTCAGTTCAGGTTTCCCTTCAAAGTGACACGTTTCACAGCTAATCGTACCCCTTCACATCTGAGTCTACTCTTCTAAGGGCACGATTCACTCATATTCGTACCTATTCGAACCATGGTCTCCTCTTTTATGTGCACGTTTCTTCCCTAATCTTACCCCTTCATAACAAGGTCTCCTCCTTTAAGGGTACGTTCATCTACTAATCGTACCCCTTCAGTTCAGGTTTCCCTTCGAAGCGCACGTTTCACAGCTAGTCGTACCCTTCACATCTGAGTCTACTCTTCTAAGGGCACGATTCACTCATATTCGTACCTATTCGAACCATGGTCTCCTCTTCTATAGGCACGTTTCTTCCCTAATCTTACCCTTTCATAACAAGGTCTCCTCCTTTAAGGGTACGTTCCTCTACTAATCGTACCCCTTCAGTTCAGGTTTCCCTTCAAAGTGACACGTTTCACAGCTAATCGTACCCTTCACATCTGAGTCTACTCTTCTAAGGGCACGATTCACTCATATTCGTACCTATTCGAACCATGGTCTCCTCTTCTATAGGCACGTTTCTTCCCTAATCTTACCCTTTCATAACAAGGTCTCCTCCTTTAAGGGTACGTTCCTCTACTAATCGTACCCCTTCAGTTCAGGTTTCCCTTCAAAGTGACACGTTTCACAGCTAATCGTACCCTTCACATCTGAGTCTACTCTTCTAAGGGCACGATTCACTCATATTCGTACCCCTTCAAACGCGTGACTCCACTTCTAAAGGAATGTTTCTAAATTAATATTAATCCTTAGCAATAACCCCTTCTACAAGTTTATTTCTTATAAAAATTCACCAATATCTATCACTTCTACTATTCTTCTGCTAAACCTTCTAGTAAATAGAAATAATAGCAAATTCAATTGGGTGAGCGGTCTCTGGGGAGCAGCTATACAGTCCATTACACTCTTATTAAATCAAATAGAGCCGCCTTGGATACTCATTCTTTTTCGTATATGTACTATAGGGTGCAGCATCAGTATGGTGATTTTTTTTACGGAGAATTACTGTTATGAAAAGCAGGGGTGAAAAAAGGACAGATCGCCTGTCCTTTTTCTAGCCATATAATGATCCTTATACAAACTCACAAAACAATAACCAGTAACATGGATTCAGCGGAAGGTTTGGCGGAACGGGTATTAAGGATGCACGATATCCGACAATGAAACTTATTGGAACAGTTGCAGAAGCCCAGCCAGCTGCAAAAGATTCTATCGCAATTGTATTACCTGTACTGAAAATATCAGTTGTGCCCAGGTAAAAAGCATCGATACCGGCAAGTCCCTTACCAGCGGTATTCTGCACGGAATTTCCGTAAATAGCGATGAATTTAAAGAGGTTGAGGTATGCCCCATTCAGCAACACAGGAACATTTCCTTCGAATATGGTTGTATTTCCGATTATATACAATCCAAAATTCTCACCAGTGAACTCTTCCATAACAAGAAGGTGCCTCAGCTCAAAAGGAGATGGCAATTGTGTATTATTTCTAATGATTAAATCCCCCCTAAGGCTGCCTCCACTTACACTAACATTCGAAATATTGATGAATCTGCATTGTGTAACACCCGAATCAGAGACAAAAGTATTGGAATCAATAATACTCTGCCCTGCAGTTGAAGAAATACTGATATACCGATACCCGTTCCCTGCAACCGCACCTGGTGCATAGGTGAAATCACAATCTTTGATCTGAAATTCGGTGGCAATCAGCGTAACACCGAACTCACAAACTGAGATAGCACCATTATCGACGTAAATACCGGTGGCTGACAAATTATTCACTCTTATAACGGTCTCATTGCTCGTTGATCCCATGAAATTTTGAATGATGGTCATGTTGCGTATAACCACATTTGAAACTGTTACATTAAACATAAATTCAACCGCTGGTGTCGTGGTGATTACTGTGGTCACACCTTTTCCTTGCCCTTCAATCGTTACCGATTTGTTAACAAGTAAACTGGCAGTAATAGTAAACGTTCCAGCGTCGAGTAATATCCTATCTCCATTCACGGCGGCAGTTAGAGCGGCTTGAATCGTTGTAATGGGTCTGGCAGGGCCTACCAATATGGTATTGCCTGTTGGAGCAGGGACAATTCTGTTATCTGGTGGAACCGGCTGCTGTTCCTTATAAAAGGTATTACCAGTGGAAGTATCAATATAAATATCACCTAAATTGCCTAATGCACAAGATGGAGCACCCACTCCTGTCAGTACCGGTGTTCCTGCGGGTCCCTGAACTCCTGTGGCTCCCTGTGGTCCGGTTGCTCCTTGTGGTCCGGTTACACCTTGAATTCCTGTGGCGCCTTGAGGCCCGGTTACACCTTGAACCCCTGTTGCACCTTGTGGACCTGTGGCTCCTTGAGCTCCTGTTGCCCCTTGAGTACCGGTTGCTCCTTGGGCTCCAGTTGTTCCTTGTGGGCCAGTAGCTCCTTGGGCTCCCGTTACACCCTGTGGACCGGTCGCACCTTGAACCCCTGTTGCACCTTGTGGACCCGTGGCTCCTTGTGGACCTGTGGCTCCTTGTGGACCTGTGGCTCCTTGTGGACCTGTTGCTCCCTGAGCTCCCATTGCTCCCTGAGGTCCCGTTGCTCCTTGGGCTCCTGTTGCTCCTTGGGCTCCTGTTGCTCCCTGGGGGCCAGTATCACCGTGAGTACCGGTTGCTCCTTGGGGACCCGTAGCCCCTTGAACTCCTGTGGCACCTTGAGGACCTGAGACTCCCTGGGCTCCAGTTGCCCCTTGAGGTCCCGTTGCTCCCTGAGCTCCTGTTACACCTTGAGGTCCCGTCGCTCCCTGAACTCCTGTAGCTCCTTGGGGACCGGTTGCTCCCTGAGCACCTGATTATCCTTGAGGACCTGTTGCTCCCTGAGGTCCCTGTGCACCGTTTTCAGCACCCAATATCTCAGAAGACACAAGTCGATGAGCTGCAACGATTTGGCCCACCGAATTTTTTCCCCAAACCGAAATTTGCACATCCTCTTCAGCAGCTCCCTCGATGGCAAATACATATTCAAATCCATCAAAATTCGCATAAAAGGTTCTGGTAATCACTGCATTCGGCAAGACATTCTGCGTTTCCAGAACATATAAGACACGGGAGCCATCAAGATAGTAGCCTTGAATAAGAATGGTGGCAGTATCACTTGAACTGCGGTTATCAATCTTCACCGTTACCTGTGTTGTAAGCCTTTGCCCGTTGGAGGGGTTGTTGGCTATTGGACCAGTTGAAAGTATAGACATACTCTTCTTTCCTCCTTATTTTAGAATCTACTTATATGGAAAGGTAAGAATAAAAGAATGAAACAAAATGCCCCCTCCATATCCATAGTTGTTCTATAGTATTCGAATCTTTTATAAGATGCTTGGGTACAAGCAACGAATGAAGTAAATCGGGTATTAAGAGTCTTGAAAATTTATGAAAAAAGATCACTTCTATATAAAAGTGATCACAAAATGATTATTTATATCCAATGCTCTATTTTTACTTTGTAAAAACTTGGGTTTCTTAGAATTTGATTATATTCACAAAATTATTTATAGAGTCTGCTGAGGTTATATTTGATTGTGTTATCACTAGAGTTCTCAACGTATAGACTACATTTCCAATGGTGGGTGGTGTATCTACATAAGTGCTGGAAACAATGAATCTTTGAATTCCTGCAGCTGCCAGGGAGCGATTCAGTGTTCTTGTTGAAATAAGTGTACTACCCCTATATAGGAGGAAATTAATAGTTATATTATTATTTGCAGTTGCATTGGTTTGTAATGCTGTTGTGTAGTCAACTTTAATGTTCTGTCCGGCTGTAACAGAAGTACTAGGGACAGTGGCAATTATTGTTTCGGTAAAAGGAGCGGTAACATCTACTGGGACAGTGGCAGTGTTATTTACAAAAGCCAGTACAGTTGAAGATAAACCACCCTGCGGACCCGTGGCCCCTTGAGGACCCGTCGCTCCTTGGGCTCCCGTTACACCCTGTGGACCGGTTGCTCCTTGTGGGCCGGTCGCTCCTTGAACTCCGGTGGCACCTTGTGGACCCGTTGCTCCCTGCGCTCCAGTTATTCCTTGTGGACCCGTCGCTCCTTGGGCTCCTGTCACTCCTTGAGCACCCGTTACCCCTTGAGGACCTGTTGCTCCTTGTGGACCCGTCGCTCCTTGGGCTCCCGTTACACCCTGTGGACCAGTCGCACCTTGAACCCCTGTTGCACCTTGTGGACCTGTTGCTCCCTGAGCTCCTGTCGCTCCTTGTGGACCTGTTGCTCCTTGGGCTCCTGTTGCTCCCTGAGGTCCCGTCGCACCTTGTGGACCCGTGGCTCCCTGGGCTCCCGTTGCTCCTTGAGGACCAGTCGATCCTTGTGGTCCGGTTACACCTTGAACTCCTGTTGCTCCCTGTGGTCCCGTGGCTCCTTGAACTCCAGTTGCTCCTTGTGGACCCGTCGCTCCTTGGGCTCCCATTACACCCTGTGGACCGGTCGCACCTTGAACTCCGGTGGCTCCTTGTGGACCCGTAGCACCTTGAACTCCGGTGGCTCCTTGTGGACCCGTAGCACCTTGAACTCCGGTGGCTCCTTGTGGACCAGTTGCTCCTTGGGCTCCTGTTGCTCCCTGAGGACCCTGAGCACCGCTTTCAGCTCCTAATAACTCAGAAGACACTAGACGATGCGCGGCAACGACTTGTCCAGCCGGATTTTTTCCCCACACAGATATTTGCACATCTTCTTCAGCAGCTCCCTCGACTGAAAAAACATATTCAAATCCATCAAAATTTGCAAAAAAAGTTCTGGTAACCACTGCATTCGGCAAGAGATTCTGCAATTCCAGAACATATAATACACGTGTACCATCAAGATAGTATCCTTGAATAAGAACGCTGGCAGAATCACTGGAACTGCGGTTATCAATCTTGACAGTCACCTGGGTAGTCAGCCTTTGCCCATTGGAGGGGTTGTTTGCTATTGGACCTGTTGAAAGTATGGACATACTCTCTTCCTCCTTATCTTTAGAATCTACGCATATGGAAGGGTTGAATAAAGTAATAAAAATATGTCCCTTCCATATCCATAGTTGTTCTATATTATTCTAGTCTTTTAAATGATGCTTGATGCTTGGTATCAGCAACGAATAGAGTAAATATCGTATTTATAGAACTAAAGATTCGATTCTTCAACTCTTTTTCAGGAAGAAGGTAAAGTATTAAGTGGCTTAAAAAGGACCTTGATTATCCAGGAGTGATAATCTAATATTTCTTTCATCAAATCACCATGTCAGACACCTTTTGCCTGATCTATGCAGAGCAGCGCATCCGGAACTCCATCCAATTCTTCCGTTTCCCAGGCTGGCCGTTCATCATCAGGTAATCCTGGTAACAGTGCAGTGTCACATGATAAAAGCAATTTTTCCGGTAACCCATTTCAGAGCGATGTCAAACAAGATAAACGTTGTAGCCTATGTATACCAGGGAACAGTAGGAGATTAATAGAAACCTGTTCCCCTTGTTACTTGATCTTCCAAACCTAAGAATCTAATTATTCAAATTCTCTTTTTTCGACGTAAACCAACTAAACTCCTTAACAAAATTCAAATAGACCGTCCCGACCGGACCATTGCGGTGCTTGACCAGGTTGACCTCAGTCACCTGATGTGTGGTGTGGGCATTATAGTAGTCATCCCTGTAAAGCAGCATGACGAGATCGGCGTCCTGTTCGATGCTTCCCGAGTCCCTGAGGTCGGACATCATCGGCCGTTTATCACTGCGCTGCTCCACTGACCGGGAAAGCTGTGACAGCAGGATGATCGGAACCTTGTATTGTTTTGCCATCTGTTTCAGCTCTCTCGTGACCGACCCGACAGCCAGATCATGACGTTCAAATTTCCCTGCAATAGGAATGAGCTGCAGGTAATCGATGACCACCAGGCAGGGAGCTCCCTCGTTTTCCCTCTTCGTCTTTTGGATCCGCGCCCTTATGTCATCCAGGGTCTGCCTGCCGTCATCGTGGATTTGAAAGGGAAGTTTATAACACCCGTTCAAGGCTTCATTCGCTTTGGCCAGATCCTCCTCTGTAAAGAAACGATGGGGGTTCTGCCACTTGTTTGCATTGATAAAGGCCATCCGGCTGACCAGCCGTTGATATAACTGCATCTCACTCATCTCAAGAGAAAAGAAATCGACCACGGCACCCTTTGCTACTGCATATAGGCAAGGTTGACAACAAGGGCGGTCTTTCCCATCGACGGTCTTCCTGCAACAATGATCAGTTCCCCTGGTTTGAACCCTCCCGTCATTGAGTCAAGTTTTTCATATCCGGATGTAATCCCGCCATGGACCGGATCGGAATAAAAAGATTCAAAGATATCAGCAAGCGTATCCCCCTTGCTTTCACCCCCGGCCAGACCCATTTCCTGGGTCTCAACATACGTCTGATATAAAGCATCCGCCCGATCCGTCGTTGGTTCATTAAGGAACCTTACAGCAGACTTCTTCAATTCCCTCAGCCTGTAATTCTCCATGATGACACTCTGATAATGCTCCATCCCGCTGACAGAGGGACAGCAGAGAGAGAGTTCGGTGATATAGGTGACTCCCCCTATATTTTCGATGTCCTTGCCCGTTCGATGGACAATGCTGAAAGGATTGATCTCAATTCCTTCCCGCTGCAACTCCCTCATTTTTTCAAAAATCAAGCGGTTGCGGGCCTGGTAAAAATGCTCCGGCTTCAGGGTCATGTCATTGATCGACGCCGGCTCAAGGAACACCGCCCCAAGCAGCATGCTTTCCGCTTCAAACAATTCCTGATTCAGTAGATTCCCCGCCATATCATGCGGGATTGAATGACGGCCTGCTTCTCTTGATTCCTTTTGCAAGACGCTCCTCCCCCTCTCTCTTCCACTCTTCAATCTTGGCCAGCAACTCATCCGTTTCTCTTACCCTCCTGGCGGTGTAGCTTTCGGTCACGGACGTTTTTATTCCCTTCCTGATTCTTTGCATCAGAGCCTTTTCGTAATATGTAAAGGTCCTGATCGACTCACCATCATTCCGTTTTCTGTAATCACGATCGATCTCTTTCATACAGGAGATCAGCGTTTCTCCTTCCACCTTCAATCCACAGATTTTTTCTATAGCTGACTGCTCCTTTGGCGAGATATTGAAGCCGGCATTTCGAAGCTGCAAAAATTGATTCGTGACTTTTTCGATCTTGCTTTGGCCATCTTGCCTGGGAGGCAGCTCAATCTTCTCCTCTCCTTCTTCTTCTCTATCTTCTCTACCTTTCTTACATTCTTCTTGTTGTTCCGTCTGCGTTTCGCTTGAGTTCTCATTCGGTTCCTCTTCCGTTACACCGCTGGAAGGGTAAAAAAAATCATCGTCAAGTTCAATAACGGTAAACAGAGTTCCATAATAGGTGTCTTCTGTTTTGAGGTAACCATGTTCCACCAAGCGGTCCACATGCCTTTTAATCGTACTCTTTGACGGGATCCGGACATTGCCATTGTCCACATACATCAAGTCATCCGACAACAGGGAATATGCCCGTAAATACTGGCCCCTTTTGACTTTGATGCCACTGATGATCATGAATTCCTTCTGGACAGCCCGGCCGCTCAAATACAGATACAGCCTCAAGGTGAAGGGATTGCTCCAGATCTCACTCTCCATCATTCCGCGATAAAACTTTACCCAACCTGTCATACTAGTTCCTCCTTCAAAATCGTTTTCATCTCTTAATTAGGAGCGAACTGCAAAAACGGACACCCTTTTTTTAAAAAGACTGTTTTCGCATATATTGTTGCTTTCGGAAAAATCCCAGGTGCCGGATTTTTCCCCTGTATACAAAGGTTTTACTCTCGAAAAAGAACGTGCAGCTCTTTTCTTTCCTTCTCACCGGGGTTCTTACAACTATATACCAGGATATTAGTTGAAATTTTGTATTAAATAGCAAACGAAGTTTACGAAAAGAGCCTTTAAAAAAGTTTGCCGGATGCAGAGCTCCACATCCTGTTTGAGGGTTTTGATTAAATGACATGGCGGGAACATTCACCGTTACCGCTGCAAATCGGGGTAATTGCACGGGAACTTTTAATGCTGCTAGATTTACTCCTTCTCTATGAATCGCCTGTAAAAGTGCTCAAAGAATCCAGCTAGGATCAAAAGGGCGCTTCATCTCAAAACACTTTCCAGGATTGAACTGATTAAGGTTTTAGCACAGTTATCAAGGGAATTACCGTAATACCTTTCACAAGAAAAGCAGGGTAGGATTCTCGAATTACAATAAGATTTTATTCGATCATTCAGAGATTTAAGGGGGTACACTATGACATTCAAAGGTGCAGGCCTGGTAATCCTTGCCTCTGTATGCTGGGGCATCAGTGGAGGGATTGCTGATATTTTGATGGACAAGGGCTGGGACCCTATCTTCATTTCATTTTACCGGGGAGCAGTTGGCTTCCTCTGTTTTCTCGCGTGGTTTCTGTCGAGCTTTAAAGAAAACTGGACCTTTTCCCGTCGCTTTCATATGTGGGCCGTGTTGGCAGGTATCGGCGTTGCCGGAAACTTCACATTGTACTTTCTAGGGATAGAAGCTTCAAGCATCGCGGTAGCAGCTACGTTAATGTATACGGCGCCGGTTTTCGTGCTGATCATCTCATTTGTATTCCATATTGAACGATCCACATGGTTCAAATGGGCGTGCATCCTGGGGGTTCTCATCGGCATCACCCTTCTTACCGGCGCGTATAACCCTGATTCCATTTCCGTCAGTTTTCCAGGGGCTTTAGCCGGACTGGGTGCAGGACTCTCCTACGCACTATTTATATTCGGGTTCAAAAAAGCTTCCTCTTTCGGAAAGCCGCAAACCACATTGACCATGGCGTTCTTCGCATTCTGTATCATCTTATTTCTTATCGCTGACAAGGAGGAAACAGTCTCAGTGCTGACCTCTGCGGATATCGGCTGGTTTATCCTGTTAGGGCTCTTGGGAGCAGGAATTTCTTTTTTGCTCTACGTAATCGGCATCAGGCGGACGAACCCCTCAACCGCTTCCATGGTTGCCATGGTCGAGCCCGTAACAGCCTCTATATTCGGGGTTCTGCTCCTCGGAGACCAATTAAGCCTCATACAAGCCGGCGGCATGGCGGTCATCCTGGTGACAATCACTGTTCTCAGCAACAAGCAGTCCAACTAAATAGTTTCGCTATATGAGTCAAAAAATGCTATTTTTCCTTAAAATTTGAAACTATTTGGCCTTGGCAATCGTAGGAATACTATAAGCCAAATAAAAGGAGTGGAATGATGAAAAAAATAGCAAAAGTTCTATCCGCAGCTGCACTTGCCCTCTCTTTAGGTGCCTGTTCAATGACCGCCTCGCCGGAAGAGAATGTGAAAAACAGCAGTGACATGACGCTCGAACAGGTTTTCAAGAAGTCGCAAAAGGCGGATTCTGAATTAACCAGCGTCCATTTGGATATGGAATCAAAGCAAATGATCACCAATGATGGAAATGAAGAAGGATCAATGGATATGAGTACGGCTTCTTCGTCTGACCTTGTCATGGACCCAATGACCATGCATCAGACATCCACCGTGAACATGGCAATGGAAGAAATGGAAGGTACGGAGCTGCCTTTGGCAGAAGTGGAAATGTACTTGACAGAACAAGAGATTTATATGAAAGACAATATGCAGAATCAATGGACGATCCTGCCAAATGAAATGGCAGACATGATGAAACAGAGTGCCCTTCAAGAGTCCGCGCTTCCTGAAAATCAGCTGAAGCAGCTGGAACCGTACCTGGACCAATTCACCTTCAAACAAGATGATGACCATTTCATCCTTCAGCTCTCCCTGGAAGGAGATCAAGCCAACGATATCCTTAAAGAAGGCATGGGAATGATGAATGAAGAACTTCAATCCACTGTTGAGGGCGTAATGGAAAACATGTCCATCGAAAACATGGAATTGAAAATGTGGATCGACAAAGAAAGCTTCCACACCGTCAAAATGGAAGTGCAGCAGAAGCTGGAAATGAATCAGAATGGCGAAAGTGTTAAGATGGATCAGACCATGAAGAGCGACTTCTCGAAATTCAATGAAATAGATGCAATTGAGGTCCCTGCAGAAGTCAAAGAATCCGCAGTTGAAATGGATTCTCCATTTGGCCAGGTGAACGAGTAAGATTTGTAGTTATCAAGAATAGTCCAAATGGCTGTAACTATTCTTCCCTCCCTTATAAAACCTGCTCAAAAAATAATATCTATTTAAGTTAGTTCACTTGAAAAAGTGAACTATTTTTTTTGAAGACAGTTTGAAACTGAATATAAATTTCATTTTCAAATAAATTTAGAGAGTGGAAAATGATATCCTTAAACTGACGATGCAGGATAGCGAAAAAAGCAATCAGAGAAAATCCAATAAAGGATATACTTTTAAACAGGGGGAGATATAATGAAGCCGGAAGATAAAAAGAGACCAAATATGGTTTTGGAGAAGGTAATAAAGAAAATCAATATTCAGACTGAATACAAGACTTTTGTAGAGGAATATACAACTGGCTTGCTTTCAGAGTTCAGTGGGAAGATTCACAGTATATATATGTGCGGCTCAATTCCTAAAGGTACTGCTAAGCCATTTCAGTCTGATGCAGATTTTACTATAGTATGCGAAAAACCAGAAGATTTAGATTATGATAGAGTATCATATCTGAAGGACCAGTTATTACAAAAATATTCTTTAGTAACGAAGGTTGATACGGTTATTTGTTCACTGGATGATATAAGAAGTAACCCTAATGAATGGGGATTTTGGATCAAGATCATCTGTGTTTGTATATATGGTACAGATATTGGCGAAGAAGTCCCCCCTATTCTAATATCGCCTGAGTTCATATTAGATTTGAATTCAGACACTCAAGAGGCAGTGGATCGCGTTCGCGGTTTTCTATCCAATGCCGATGATGACACACTGAAATCAAGATATACCAAAGGTTACTCAAAGAGATTAATTCGTGCATTGTACTCTTTGGTTTTAGAAGATACAGGGGTTTGGCAAGATGACATTATAAAAATGAAGAGTGCCATATCCGAGTATTGCACCATTGATTCAGCTTTAGTCGACTATCTGTATGCGACTTACCTGGATAGTCGTGTAGATGTTGAAGAGTTTCTGGGGATTGCAGAAGAAGTATATTGTTATATCGAGAAAACTTTAACTGCATTGGCTGCTTCCAGAACCTCCCCTGACACTGAATTGACGACATGAAGGTAAATGTCTATAATGAATGGAAAAAATTGAAGATTTTCTTATGTGTTCCTCCTATCAGTCATAAAGATAACACGAATCAGATGTCTAATTACTATACGGATTAGACATCTGATTTTTATTGTTATTGCTATATTAGTATCTTATTTTTTTATCACAAATGAACATATGAAATAGCAAGTTGTTTAACAACTATCTCCTGTCTGATAAATAATTGCGAATTAAGCCTTTTAAATGAGTGTTATTTGGATTAGCAATATAAGATTAATGACATTCTATATAAGGAGTAACATTGAAAAAGACCGATTAAGTAATCGGCCTAAGTTATAGACAAAGTCTAATTAATGGACCATGTCTACAAGCTGACACAGTATAATACTACTGAGCTTTTTCTCGTTTTAATTAAGTTGTTTTGTGTTGTTAATAGGATGATACTTTAACTGATTCATCTAACGGGTTCGAAAATTGAAGTACAAGATGCCTTTACTTGTATCTACTGCCTCTATCAAGACATGCTTTTATTTATCTATCACCATATATCACGTTCTATAGTGCATTCATTTTCTCGACGTCTTTTCGGTGCACCACTAGTTTTAACAGAGTAGAAGATCCATGTGACTGCCCGCTGACTAACCCATCAGCCGTCTGTGCACTCTCCATTCGAGCCTCGGTTTTCAATTTGCTTCGAATGCCGCTGGTCTGGAACTGGTCATACTTTTTTCTGATTTGTTCTTGTGAGATTGGATCAGAGCCAACCATGATTTGCTTCCATGTCATTTTCGAGTAGATGGTCCAAACGATGAAAAGGGCGATCAAGATCACTATGACTGTTAAGGTTGTTGTCATGTATTACCCCTCCTGTATACGTTTGACCATCTATACCCCTTCCATTTAGACACACAAACTCAAAAGACGGCCAATTGGCCATATGTAACCAAATAAACACGATGCTGTGAAATAGGTAACAGATAATAGGGGGAATTTTAAAAATAGAAATGTAATGGAGAAAGAGCACTAAAAAGACGGAATCATAAAGATCCCGCCTTATACTTCCTAGTTAAGGACACAGCACTTCACCATAATCCTCTTTCCAGCTCTTATGTCGTCATCTGCAGAGAAAACCCAATATAACTCAATGCATTCGCCAGGTTCGATTCCATCCGGATGGATGCCAGATCGACATGCGACCTAACCGCTTGAATGGCGATATCCGGCCGGATTCCCGTCAGGATCGGCTCGACCCCAACGAGCTTCATCAAATTGACGATGCGCAGCAAGGATGAGATCACTTCATCGTCGATATGGGTAATGCCGGATAGATTGATCACCAAGTATTCCAGCTGCATTTCCTGGCTCTTGGCAAGTGTGGACTGGATGATGGTCTCCGCCCTGTCATTATTGATGACCCCGATAATCGGCAGTACCGCAATTCCTTCAGCAATCGGCACAATGGGTGCAGAAAGCGTTTCAATCTGCCTGTTCGCATAATCCAGTTCCAGGACATAGGAAAGCAGGGAACTCATGGTTTCAAATACTGATATCTGCTCCTCAGAGAGATCAAACGGCTTGGTATCCAGGCCGCAAATCGTCCCGTAGTTGCTCCCGTCCTCATAATTAATGGGAATGCCGACAAAGCTTCCGCTCCCCAGGTTCCGGGTAACATTCAGTGATTTTGTCCGTTCGTTGCTTGTGATATCCGAGATGACCAATACTTCCCGTCCGTGATCCACACTCACCTTGCAGTATGTTTCTCCAAAGGGAAGCGTCTCTCCTTCTTGCAGTAATTCCTTATCTTTATTGACCACTTTCACGATTTCATTTGTGCTTCTGTCATTCTTCGCGATGAACAGGGTGTTGATATCCATCATCTTACTGATCATAGCGAGAATGCTTTGCGCAGCTTCATCAAAATTCCTGAAGCGTTTAGTATGTATGACTGGTAAATCGGTAACGTGGTCCATCTTCGATTCTCCTTCAAAACAAGTAATCAGTGTATAGTACCCTACTAACAGTTAAGAAAACATGATAGTTAATTTTTTTGGTCATTTAGTCCTTTTTTTTTCAAAAAAACCACATGCGGCTCATATAAAAAGCAAGCTCAGCACTCACCACTTTCATTCTTCATCTTCCGCAGCACTTCTTATACTTCTTCCCGCTTCCGCATGGACAGGGTTCGTTCCGTCCCACTTTGGCCACTTCCCGCCTCTTTGTAAGAATGGGGCCTCCAGAAGGAAGCGGACGGAGATGATCTTTCTCCTCTTGAAACAGCTCACCAGGGGTATGCCCCTTAAGATTCCATTGCCGAGTATGATTCATCACATTAACGACCCGGCCCATCACCTCTTGGACAGTTTCAAGATTGTCGAACTCAATGGTGTAGCTCAAGTACTCCATAACATCATTGGGACCGTGGCCGATATTGGCTGCATAGAGACATTCTTCCGCAATTTCATCTGCCCCCTCTTTATCGATGCTATAGTTCTTGATTAAATAACGGACGAGCTCCATATAAGCCTTGCTCCGGTCCACGAAATCCGGTTCACCGGCTGCCATCAGCTGCTGCTTGGTGAATGGATAGTAGGAAAGGCCGCTTCTCGATTGCTGTTCCTGCAGGACCTTCTTGGGATCGAACACCCTTCTGTTGGAGAAGCCAGCCTCATCTATGTGAATATCACTGCGGAAATAGATAGCTTCATGTATCACTTGGAGGTAACTCTTCAGCTCCAGGGTTTTCCCTGTATACTTTTCCATCAAGTCCATCAGCGAATCAATACTTAACGTTCCATAGTAATAAAGCAGCCCCTTGGTCAGATTAATCCATTCGGTATTCCTGCTTATTACTGCCTTTACCTCGTCATTCCCCGCCAATTTCCTGACAGGTTCGATCAATTTAGCAGGCACAGCCAAGACCGGTTTGCCCTTCCTGCTCCCTGAAAAAATCAGTCCGGTACAGCGGATATAAGCGACTTGATCTGCCTCTAAATCGGCTGGAGAAAGATAGCCGCCCTTTTCGGCTATCTTTGCCAGCAAGCCGAATCGTTCATCATCCCATAAGAGGTACTGGCTGCCAAGATCAGGAATCCTTTCTTCCAGCACCTTCTGCAGGTCCGCTTTCTTCAGGCTGCTGGCATTAGCGATCTCCATGTTTCGCCTAATGGCATCCAATTCGGCTTTTGTATAGGTACTTAATCCTTCCTTGAGAGTCAATGGAAGATTGATTTCATGCCAAAACTTCTTGTATTGCTTCTCAGCTTCTTCATCCATGTATTCATGTAATTCTGACAGAGCGCTTCCCACTGCTTGCTCTTGATTTTTGTCACTCACTATATTTCACCTGCTTCCTCTTATTTGATTACCGCGAAGAACGACTCTCCCTTTTGGCCACTCCATCAAGCATTACATTTAAAATGCCGAGTCTTGCCTTTTATCTCATTCTATAGAACTGAATTCACATTGCAACCCATGCCCCCTTCACTGCAGCATCAATACAAGACGAATAACTCTGTACGTGCAAAAACACTTCAACCATTTCTACCTCGGGATTACCGGTCAGTTTTCCCAGGGGAAACTCCCTCTTACCTCTTTCATAGACGCTTTTCACCTCTTTGTCGGCATCGCTCCCCTCAAGTATGCTGAACTCACCCGGGAATAAGATAAAAGTGCGCGCCTTTTGGAAGGATTGCAGATTGAAAGATTTTAACGAGGTACTGGAGCAGTATGAGCCGATGATTCACAAAATCATAAGTACACTTCATATTTACAAGGAAAAGGGTGAATTTTATCAAATCGGAATGACCGCGCTGTGGGAAGCCTGGGAAAAGTTTGAGGAAGGAAAAGGCAGCTTCACTGGTTATGCCTACACGACCATCAAAGGCAGGTGTATGGATGAACTGCGGCGGCAGGTGAAATGGAAAGAGGGTTGTGCGTATCCAGATGGCACAGACTTCTGGGAGATGCTTCCTGACGATTCGGTAACCGGCCGCCTGGAAGCGGAAACCCTCATGACCTACTTCCTGCCGTTGACAGATCCACAGAAGAAATGGGTCCTCTACACCTACATCGGAATGATGAATGTCAGGGAAATCGCCGAGCGGGAACAGGTTTCGGTCTCTGCGGTGAAAAAATGGCGGAGCGGAGCCCAAGCAAGACTGGTGATTGGAAAGCAGTAGAATCCTCAGATGCATGGAGAGACTTTCAGACCTGATGGGCAGTTACATCTTCCTATGTGAGCACAGACTCAATGAATGATAGTTCTCCATACCATAGAATTTTTAAATAAGACTGTTTTCGCATATATTGCTGCTTTCGGAAAAATCCCAGGTGCCGGATTTTTCCCCTGTATACAAAGGTTTTACTCTCGAAAAAAACGAGCAGCTCTTTTCTTTTCTTCTCACCGGGGTTTTTACGACGATATACCAGGATATTAGTTGAAGTTCACATTGAATAGCAACAAAGTTTACGAAAAGAGCCTTAAATAAAAAGAGGGCGAAATCCATCAGAATTCGCCCTCTTTATCTATCATATGCCCTGATACTATTTTCTGTTTAAATCTATCCTTCGATCATATACTCAATGATTTCTTCCAGTGTCAACCGGCTTACTTGTTCAACGGAAACATGATTCCCCAGCAAATCTTCTTCCAGCTTGGAAAGATCATTGGTTACAACCTGAACGGTGGAGCCGCTCAAATGATTGACGCGGAAAACATTCGGATGATCCTTCAAGTGTTCCGGAAGTTCATTCACCCAGATTGCCGCCCACTTTTCGTGAATTTCATCTTTTTCGAAGAACTGGTTGACTTGCCCATCTTCTAATATATAAATATAATCACAAATTTGTCTGACGTCATCCATGATGTGGGTTGCCAACAAGATACTTTTTTCCCCATCCTCCAGGAAATTCACTAAGTCTTCTTTGACCTTCCTCTGGGAAACGATATCAAGGTTAGCCGATGGTTCATCCAGTAGAAGGATGTCCGGGGAATGGCAAAGAGACAGAACGAACTCGACCTTCTTCTTTGTCCCTTTCGAACACTTGCCATACTTTTCATTTTCATCAATTCCATATCTTTTGATGAAATGAGAATACCGTGCCTGGTCCCACGTGGGATACCAGTGAGAAACGAGGCTTGCAATATCCTTGATTCTTTGGGAGGAAAACGGCTCCAGCATATCCCCTACGAAACCGATCCTTCTTTTGGCCTCCGTCCCATGATCCCCCATGTCAGCTCCAAATAGAGTGACGGTGCCGGCTTCAGGCTGAAGGATATTCATCAACAACCTGAACAAGGTGCTTTTCCCTGAACCATTCCCGCCCAGGAGCGCCACAGCTGTTCCTTTTTCAAGACGTAAGTGGACGGGCCCAAACTTGAATTTCTTATACTTCTTCTCCAGCCCTTTTACTTCCAATACTGAATGATTCAATGCCATTCCCCCTCCCTAAGAATCTTCATAGTGTCCCGTTAACACTTCTTCGAATATCATCCGGATTTCTTCCTTCGAAGTCCCTAATTGCTTTGCTTGTTCAACCGCTTTCTGAAGGACATCATAAACCACTTTATCCTTGGTTTCTTGCTTCAGCACCTCTTCAATCTCCTTAACAAACGTCCCTTTTCCTTGAACAGTCTTGATGTAGCCCCCTGTTTCAAGGTTCTGATAAGCTCTTCTCGTTGTGATCAGACTGCATTTCAGTTCACCGGCCATTGCCCTGATCGATGGGAGAGGAGTGCCGGGCGGCAGCTGTCCGCCAATGATCAAAGCCTTCAATTGCGTTTCGATCTGGTGGTAAATCGGTTCCCTGCTGTCATCTGAAACACGGATCGGCAGCTTCATTCCTGCTCCCCCCTTCTCTATACATAATCCCGTCTGGCCAGGCGGACCGTTAACAGCTTGTTCCATCCTACGCATCCGGCTGCTCCAACGAAAAGAAAGAGTAAGGCAATCGGCCACCCTATAGTGGTAGAAAGGGAGATGGTGGATTCAACAATTCCATTTCCCGCAAGCTGGTAGAATACGAAGATGACGAAAGCAAGCAGGATCATCAACAGATATGGGACTGTGTGAAGGACCTTCCCGTTCGTTCCATACTCTATGAACGGATTGAACCCGCCCATTGCAGCCGCGTAACCCAGCCAGATGACCAGGAAAGTGAAATACTCGGCCACGGTTAAATGCTCAAATATTTGGTCATACAGCACGAAAGTAAAGGTTGCATAGAATACCAGGCTCAATAAGGTAAAGGTCATGAGCATCATGATCGTACGGCTAAGTGAAAGGACATTAACCGGGATGGGAAGTGATCTTAGATAAGCCATCCTTTTACTGAACGGATCCTCCTTCACCGCTTTCAAGCTCAAATACGGACCGGACATGAAGATCGCTGATAAGGACGGGGTCACCAGCACAAAAATGATATCCATAAAGATGAATTTATCCTTTGACCCCTCAGGATGAAACACATTGCTGTCGGATTGTTCCAAACTGAAGGATATCAGTGCTGCCAGCAATATGGTCACGACCACTGAAAACCCTATAGAGATTTTATAAAAACGAAATTCTTTTCGAGCTAACCACCATGCATCTTTCATCAATGTTCGTTCACTACTCCTTTATCCGTGGTTTCTCAGTCTACTTGTATCAGATCCTTGAGTACCCCTCTATCCTCATAGCCAAGGAAGTCAACACCGAAATGAGTCAGCAGTGCGAAGACAATGCCCCAAACCGTGATGCTTGAGACCATCCAGATAGATGTCCTTTTCTTCTGTCCCCCTAGCGTAACACACATGAAGGCTGTCAAATGACTGCCGACAAATAATGGCCCGATAAACGCCAAACCGGGCATACCAAATTTGTTCCAAAGATTCTGTGCGCGAACAGCCCTTTTGCTTTGCTGTTTCTCTGCTTCCTCCCCTTTTCGCTTCCTTCTCCACTCTTTGAATTTATTGATGAACACAATCAATAGCAAAACCGTCAATATATTGCCGACCAGACTGACCAAGATGACCGGAACTGCAGGCAGACCAGCCAAAATCCCCAAAGTGATAACGCCAAACGCTTCGAAAAACGGAATGGCAGCAAAAACAAAAACAATGAAATAAGCCCATAAATAATCAAGAAACTCCATCTGAATTCTCCTCTTTAAGTGTTATAGTGTGTATGTCTATATACACACTATAACAATAAGCGGAATCTCTGGCAATCACTTTTTTAAAAAATAGTCATTATACCGGCTGTATACTGAAGCTTCCCTGTCCAAAATAACTGATTTTGGATGAAAATATACCATTCCACACCCTGATGACAATGAAAATAAGCCTCCCTGAGGCAGAGAGACTTTGTGTGACTGCAAATGCCGTTTATATAAAAGGATGGCCGGCACCATCCCTCATCCTTCTGGAAGCAGCACGACTTTCCCCAGCTTCCCGGACTGTTTAAAATACTCCTGCGCTTCCCTTGCTTCCTGCAATGGAAAGGTCCGGTCAATCACCGGCTTGATCCTGCCTGCTGAAATGGCGGACAGCATCCTCCGAAACTCTTCCCTTGTTCCCAATACCGATCCATAAAAGGTAATATGCTTCAAATACAGCGTCCTGAAATCCAATTCGGTCTTCTGGCCGCCGGCGGAACCGGAAGTACAGAATTTCCCTCCCTTTTTCAATACTTCAAGGGATGCCGGGAAAAGGGCATCACCGACGACATCGGCGACCGAGTCAATCGGACCTCCATTCACTCCCACAATCTCTTTGGCAAGGTCAGCCGATCTATAAGACAACACATGGGCTGCCCCAAGCTCTTTCATCTCGCCTTCCAGCTCCAAGTCCCCGACAATGGCAATGACCTTCGCACCAAGAACCTTTGAAGCAATCTGGACATTTAATGAACCGACACCTCCGTTGGCACCCGTAACCATGATCGTCTCGCCGGGCTTGACCTGTAACTGCTCCAGCATATGCCAGGCTGTTAAACCGCTCACCGAGAAGACAGCACTTTCCATATAACCTGAAAGAGGCATATCAAAGCAAAGATCTGCGGGCCACGCGACATATTCCGCATATCCTCCATCATACTCCGAACCGATGAAAGACATATCTTCTGCAATATGTTCGGTCCCCGTCCCGCCGCTTGAGGTGAACGGAAAAAGGACGACATCCCTCCCCAGCATCCCTTCATTAACAGCACTCCCTGCCTTTACGACAGTACCCGTTATATCAGAGCCGGGCGTTCGGGGGAATTGGACTCCTTCCGGTCGCCACCCAGACTTGGTGTCCTTGCCGTAAGCCCCTTCCCTCATCCAGATTTCCGTATTATTGATCGCACATGCCTTCACTTTCACAAGCACTTCATGTTCCTTTGGTTCAGGGATGGGGATATCAACTATTTCCAGCTTCTCGACTCCGCCGTATCCCGTTACTTGCACAGCTATCATTCTCTATTCTCCTGTCTTCTTTGGAGTGAATATACTCTATTTATTATTGTTGGATAGTGAGATTTTTATGCCTTTAGTAAAGCAAAAGGCTATGGCTGAATTCTTCCGTTTTGATATCAATCCTCCCGTGATTGTTTGTGGGATATCAAAAATACACTTCACCAATCGGTTTAACTGAAATGGTTCTTATTTATTGATAAACCAAGAGTTTCAAAAATAAATTGAAGTTGTTTTACATATTTTTACATTATAGGTCATTTAAACGGTTTTCGCATCTTTTTTCTACATAAATAATGGTGGAAAAAGGGTGGTACATAAGATGGGCTCAGAAAAAGAAATGGCGAAAACGATAGGAATGGAAATCCGTGCATTAAGAAGGCAGAAAGGATTATCAGTGGAAGAATTGGCATATCAGTCCAATATGGATGCAAAACATCTGGCGAGCATTGAAAGAGGAGATATTGAGAATCCAGGACTTTTTACGATGTATAGAATTGTAGTCGGCCTGAAGTTGAGGAAAATGAATTCCATCGTAGAAGAAGCGGAACGCAGGCATTTTCCTTTCTCAGTGGATAAAGAAGAATCTAACTGATCTGATATAACGGTATTTGATAAAAAGCCTCTCATTAACCGGGAGGCTTTTGTCGAATGACGACCTATATTATCAGATTTTTCAGAAATACACTCTTCAGTCTGTGTTAATTCCCAAATATACCCATAATAATAAAGAGGCAAGGAAAAATAAAAAGACTGCATGGGAAGAAACCAAACTGATCCCTGACTGCAGACCAATTCTAGGAGAGTGTTTCATGAAAGAAATCTTATCGAGCTACACTATTTCCCATTTAACTTCCGCCCTGTTGCCTGCTAAACACCCGGAATACCTCACAAAAGTCATCGAACCTGATACCATTCTGTATGTAACTCAACCTCCCTTCTCCATCATCAAAGAAGCCTGTCTGCAAGGTTACTCCAGTTATGAAGGAAGACGGGAATCCGTCAAATATTATACCGGCTATCAACGAAAAGTGCCGATTGCCATCAAGCCGCAGCAGAACATCTTTGCCTTTCCCACACTTTCACCTGAAACCTTTGAATGCAGCTGGCTGTTTCCCTCACATATTCAATCCATCACGCATGCGATAACCGCCGATAAAACGATACGATCTCTTGTAACTTTGAAATGCGGCAGAAAACTGTATATGAGTGAGTCTCCAGCAGTAATCAAGAAACAGCTGCAGCGGACTGCCCATTTTTCCATGATGTATTTTGCAGATGGCATTGGCGGGTAAAAGGGGTGTAATCCTAAACACTAAGGCGGATTAACTTATCAGCAGCAGATCGGATTCGCTAAATAATATTTATCAAAATAGAGAAAGAAGGTTAAAGGTTATGAGAATGCAAGAAATCTTAATAACAAATGCCGGTAAGATAATACGAAGGCACCGAAAGCTTAATGGACTATCAATGGAAGAACTGGCAAACCGTTCAGGAATCCATGACACGCACCTTGGCAACATAGAAAGAGGCAATGCAGCCATGACCTTGCCGACTCTATTTAAAATCTCTGCGGGCCTTGACCTAAGCCCCAGCACTCTGTTGAAAGATATTGAGGAAGATACTTTCACTTTGTATGAAGAGGACATGAAAGAACGAACATAAACAGTTAAAGGGAGGATTCCTCCCCCTCCTCCCTTGGTATCTCTTATACTGGGAATTAATACTCCTATTAAAATTTAGGACTTTTGTCATTCTTCTTCGTTTTAAAGCAGGGGGCTCCCTCCTTATTCCACTCAAAACTTAAAAAAGTAATCAACTTTAAAAGGGACCCTCTATAAAAGGATCCCCAACTATTTCATCATTTTATTCCACACATTCCACGAATGGTCGAAATCTTTTAGTAAGCGTATGCGTTTACATATCCACTGATTACTGAATCACTTAATGAGTCTCTGATGTCTACATAATATGTAGATGGTATCATATTAGTAAATGTTGTACTTCCACCGCTTAATGATTGAAACACTGTACAGTTTCCAGTAGATGCAGAACATAATCTCGCTTGTAACATGCTCGCTCCCGCTGAACCAGAAGCCCCATTACTATAATGTCTTTGGAGGCGGCTTACGCTAATTCTGACATCGTTTTTTGAACTTGTAGTTGCCACACTAGTCTCATAGCTGCCATCCTCGGTAACAAAAGTACCTGAAGCTGCCAGTGACGAAGAAACTCCCAAAAGTGACATTACCAAAACCAAGATTGTAACTCTAATAATCTTTTTCACCAGTAATCCCTCCACAATTGTTTTAGAGTTTTTCCGGCCAGAAGTACTCCATAGAAAGATTAACACATTTATTGTAAAAAATGTCATTATATTACCAAAAGAATAAATGATTTTAAGAGGGCATATTTAGTAACGTTTTTTTGACTCCTATAAGCAAAAAGTTTGGAAGATTTACCTATTTGATTAGAGGGATTTCCCTTCCGTACTCAACAAATCACTACCATACTGAATAAGCCCCCTCTACTTTCTCTTTTCCATAATGTAAAAAAGCCTGAAAAATTCGTTCGAATCACAAATAACTCCCATTCTTTTCCCATGAACGTTTCATCTATTTCTGCTTAGGGTATTAAAATTGAAGCTTTTGATTTCAAAAAGGGTGGATTTTTCATTTATACTAGATTTTGAGAATGAAAATTTGATTGATCGGTGAAAAACCGCCTTCAACAAGTACATATTTTCATAAATTCATAACAGGTGGGATAACGTGAATAAGAAACTAAGAACAGGGGCTTGCGTGGCTGCCCTTCCGTATTTAATGTTAACAGGCTGTGCACAAACCGCCAGTACTTCAGACCAGGCTTCCGTGCTGCATGAGAAGTCAATGCTGGATTTCAAGGAGCAGCATTATACCCTTGAGGGGGCAGCGAAGTCACCAAGATTTAAACTTGAAGCCTCCTATCAGGCAATTGAACCTACTGAGGGTGCTAAGCAGCTTAAGACAAACTATACCAGCCAGCAGCTGGAGGAAATGCCAAGAACGCAGGCGCACGGCGGAGACACAACAAGAAGTGTTCCGTTAGGACAAGTCATGCCAAAAGGCGTCGAGGATTTATCGGATGGGCCACTAAAAGAACACAGAGTTGTGTCCTATTACGGCCATCCCAATTCCGAAAACATGGGGATCCTTGGGGAATACAGTCCAGAGGTGTTGATGGACAAATTGAAGGCCCAAACCAAAGCATATTCTGAACTGGACCCTGAAAGACCGGCCATCCCGGCCATCGAATTGATTTCGACCATAGCCCAGCGAAGCCCGGGAGACGATGGTGATTACATCCATCCGACAGCGGATAAAGATATCGAAGAATATGCAAAGCTGGCCAAGGAAAACAATGCCCTGCTGATCCTGGACGTCCAGCTCGCCAGGGATACTGTCATGAACCAGGTGAAATCAATAGAAAAATACTTGAAGCTACCTTATGTCCACTTAGCCATCGATACAGAATTCCACGTCCAGGAAGGCGAAATTCCTGGAGTAAATTTGGGGACCGTCGACGGCAAGGAAGTTCAAGAAGCGATTGAATACGTATCAAACCTGACAGCAGAAAACGGACTTCCAGACAAAATGGTCATCGTCCATCAATTTGCTGAAGATGTCCTGATCAATCGGGATGCCATAAAGCCCACAGAAAACGTGGAAGTCGTCATCAACTTTGACGGCCATGGCCTGGATGCCATCAAACGAGCCGGGTACAATGAATTTGTCCAGAAGCAGCCTATTCAGTACGGCGGGTTCAAAGTGTTCTATAAAAAGGATGAGCCGTTGATGAATCCTAAGGATGTGTTGGAGTTGGATCCTGCTCCGGCTTTTGTTAATTATCAGTAGACAGCTAGCTTTTTCTGCTAGTTGATTGACTTAAAGGTGGAAAACACAATAAACCTCATGAGATCAAGGGTTGCAGACTTGATCTCATGAGGTTTTTTATTTTATAACATTTTACTCCACTTTCTACAGCCTTTTTGAATCTTCGTGTAAAGGGATACTGCCCCTTCTCAACCTTCTCGTCATTGACACGCACATTTAATAGGTCAAATATAGTCCCCCCTATCTACATTTCCAATATATATTTAGGAAGGGTCACCATATGTTAAAATTTCAATAAAAAGGCTGACTTCCTAAATTGGATGCCAGCATTTTTTTATTTCTTTCATTTGGTATGACAGGAGTCCAGAGCTCACTACTATGAGCTGAGCAGATGCAAATTGGTTCTACCATCAATACCCCAAGTAAGAAGAACTAACGTTTATAAGTTTTCAATTCTTTCCATATCTTCTGCAGATAAATGGAAATCGAAGAGATCTAAATTAGCTGCCTGGTTTTCACGGTTGTGAGATTTAGGGATTACGACCACACCGCGTTGGATTTGGTATTTTAGTAAGATCTGTGCACCAGATTTCTTGTAGGCTTTACCGATATCCTCCAAGACTTCTTTTTGATGGTCTTCAACTTTCATAGGTCCCCATGCAACGGGTGTAATGCCCTCTTCTTTTAATACAGCAAGAAGATCTTTGTTCGGCTCTTTGAGGTTAATTTGAATTTGATTTACGGCTGGCTTCACTTTAGCGAATTCCTTCAATTCCTCCAGATGATTCTTTCTAAAGTTTGACACGCCGATTGCTTTCAGTTTGCCCGCTTCGTAATACTCTTCAAAGACTTCCCAAGTGTTTTGAAGTTGCCCTTTTTCTTCGATAGGAAAGTGAATTAGAAGCAGGTCAAGGTAGTCTGTTTGAAAGTTTTTCAGACTGTTATCGATCGCTGCCCGGGTAGCTTCCTTAGAAGCAATATATTCTTCTTCGGCAGGAACTTTTGTTGTAATAAATAACTCTTCACGAGGCACTGTGCTTTCTGCTAAAACCCTACCGACGAGTTCTTCGTTACGATACATGATGGCTGCGTCTATTGAACGGTATCCCAATTCCAATGCTGATAGAAGTTCAGGAATTTCATTTGTCACCGCCGCGTTATAATCATTATTTTCTTTTCCATACGTATTTGTACCTGTACCGACAATTGGCATTTCCAGCCCATTATTAAGTGTTATGTATTCCATATTATTAAGCACTCCCTCTGTATACTTTTATTTTTCTGCTTATAAATTACATCATACCAAATTAACGAATTTTCAAAAAACAATCTGCATGTCCATTCCTGCCGAACAGGAATAGTTGTCTTATTTTTGCAGCAGCATATCAACGTGAGGGATATCATCTTCTAAATAGGTTTCAGATATGGGCTTAAAACCAAAAGCACCATAGAATTTTCTTAAATAATCCTGGGCTTGAATTTTGACGGCTGTTTCATTTAACTCTTTTTGGATAAACTCCAGCCCTTTACTTAAAAGTTCCTCTGCATGTCCCTGACCCCTGTATTCTTTCTTTACAAAAACTCTTCCAATAGAAACTTCCTGATAAGAAACACCTGCCGGCAGAATCCTTAAATACGCAATGATTTCCCCATTGTCTTCTTTAAAAAGATGATAAGAAAACGGATCTTTACCGTCAACTTCAAGGTAAGGACAATTTTGTTCCACCACAAAAACGAAGGTTCTTTCTTTTAAAAGGTTATATAGTTCAGTATTTGTTAGCTCGTCGAATTTCTTTAAATTCCAGCTCATGAAACTTCACCTCTATTTTTTTGTAAAAGCACGTGATGATGTTGTGCGGTTAAGCTTTATCATATCAGCTTATTTTTCCAAAATGAACAAACAGGCCATTGGTTTAAGTAAAGACTCCTCTTTAACATCATTTCCAACATGGAAAACATGAGGCTTTCCATATTCCAAATATATTTGCATTCATTACGCAAAGGATGGCTCTTTTCTCGGCAAGGACTGGTTAGTTCAGCATATTGTTACCGCTTATATAAAATTTGTTTTCAAAAAATATAAGAGCCCATTTTCAATGGTTATCATTTTAAAGTGTTTTGGGCTTCGTTGACTAATAATTTCATTAACATGGAGACACTTTGATTTCTAGCTAATCTGGGGCTTTGTCCAGACCAAAGTGAGATGATTCATATTTCTGCATCTCTGAAATAAATTTGTTTTTGATACCCCTGGCCTCTTTACCGGAAAATGCACGGGTTAAGATAACTTCATCTTCTGCGGAATTCATAATAGCATCCTTATGAATTTGATTAGCGCCACTTTCAACGCAAGTTAAAAATGCGGTTCCCATCTGGACACCTTGAGCTCCTAAACATAGCGATGCCATCAACCCTCTTCCATCCATAATCCCTCCAGCGGCTATTACGGGGATGCTTACATGATCAACAACTTGAGGAATCAGGGACATTAACCCTATTAAACTCTCTTGAGTATCTTTTATAAAGTTTCCCCGATGGCCGCCAGCTTCACTTCCTTGAACGACAACGAGATCCATTCCTTTGTTTTCATTTTCAATTGCTTCCAAAACGGTTGTTGCCGTTCCCATTAAGGTAATATTGTGTTGTTTTAACTCGCCAATGATCTCCTCAGAAGGAATACCAAAAGTAAATGAACAAATAGGGATTTTTTCTTCAATAACAACCTTGATTTGTTCCCGGAAAGTTACCAACGACTGATCATAGTCAAAAGTTTCCACACTTTCATCTTGCTGAACATGTAATTCTTCTTTTATTGGTTCCATTTTTTCTTTTGCGATTTCAATGGATTTATCTGAAACATTCACTTCGTTCGGTACAAATAGATTAATGCCAAAAGAACCCGTTGTTAATTTCTTGATTTCTATAGTTTGTTCTCTTATTTGTTCCGGGGTCATATAGCCTGCTCCAATCATTCCCAAGCCGCCGGAATTGGATACTTCAGATACCAATTGAGAAGTTGTTATACCACCAGCCATAGGTGCTTGAATGATGGGATAACGGATTTTGAAAAGGTCTGTTACTTTATTATTCAACATATAACCACCTCAAGAGTAAGAATGAACGTACAAAAAGAATTCTGGCTATCACGTATACTCATTAATCCATCTGTCGCAATACTAACTAGAGAGATTAATGAAAGCGCAAAAACCGATGATTAAAGACGACAGGAGGTAATCCCCCTCCCTTCTCCTAATACTAGCTTTTTCCTTATTTGAAAGCACGTACAATGATTTTAGGAGATTAATGAAATCAGCAAAAGTGATCTCAATGGAGATATTCGTATTTTTCTAACGCAGCAAATACAGGCAATGTGCATACGCGCTAATAATGATTTATCAGTTTTACGCTAACGAGAGAACAGTGCATTCCCTGGTAAAAGAAAAACACCTTCTGGAAACAAGGCTAAATGTGAGGATCAATAAATACAGTGATTTTCGCTTCCTATACTAGAAGCATCGGGATAAAAGCTTCATTCCTGCTGCAGCCATTCTATTTCCATTTCCCGAACAGGCAAGGAACTTTCTCTGTACCGAGTACAACGATATGAAGTAACATGAATTTTAGACCACGCTATAGTCTCTCTGCACTCCCCGCAATAGCCAGTGGATTTTCAGGACTATGAAAAAGAGGAGTACAAAACGCTGCACGTTCGTACTCCTCTCCAGTATGTTCGTTGTTGATCACTCATCAGGAACGGAGCCGATTAAGGCAATCTGCCTATCCTCTGTTCTTGATTTATCTTTTTCCTTTTTCCTTCTTGGTGTCTTTCGAAAGTTCTTCTATCAACTTTTCTCCTTCAATATCCAAGTTAGGCAGTAACTTATCTAACCATTTTGGCAGCCACCAAACCTTGTCACCAAACATGGACATGACGGCAGGCACGAAAATCATACGGATCAAGAAGGCATCAATCAGGATACCAAAAGCAAGGGCGAAACCGATTTGTTTGATCATGATATCTTCAGTGAAGATGAATCCGGAGAATACAGAAACCATGATCAAGGCGGCTGCTGCAACCACTTTACTTGCAATCGTATATCCACTGATGACGGCTTTATCACCTTTTTTACCATGAATATAAGATTCACGCATAGAGGATACAAGGAAAACTTGGTAATCCATAGCCAATCCGTACAAAATACCTGTGACCATGATTGGAATGAAACTCAGCAGCGGACCTCCGGTATCGATCCCGAATAATGACCCGAACCATCCCCATTGGAACACGGCTGTCGTAACACCAAATGTCGCCATGATGCTTAATAAGAAACCAAGTGTTGCTTTGATCGGAACAATCACTGATCTGAAAACAACCAGCAGGATGGCCAGGGACAAGACGACGATGATTCCGATGTAAATCGGGAATACTTCCGCCAGCTTCTCGGAAATGTCAATGTTGATCGCCGTTAACCCTGTAACCCCGATCTCGAGGTTTGTATTTTCAAGAAGAGAATCATTTGTTCTTAAATAATGAACCAAATCATTGGTTTCCTCATCTGTAGGACCATCTGCCGGTGTGATGCTCATGATCCCGATGGTCCCCTCACCATTGAATCCGCCTGGTGAAACTTCTACAGTACTGTCGAGTTGACTGATATTGGATAGTACCTGAATGTATTCTTGTGGATTTATCGGATTGCCGTCCTTGTCTTCAGCGACAAGCAGCAGCGTTCCATTATAGCCCTCTCCAAAGTTGTCTGAAATAAGGTCATAACTCTGTCTTACTGCCGTATCTTTATTTGCACTGGCCCCTGAAGGCATCCCTAAGTTCATTTCACCGACTGGAATAGCCATCGTTCCCAGAATCACAACAACCAAAAGTGCCACAAGCCATTTGAATTTGATGATTCCATTGATCCAATGGCTGGCAAATGACGGTTTTGATTTTTCTTTATTACTCACTTTCTTTCTTGTTTTCGCTGATACAATTCTTTCACCTATCAATCCTAAAAGTGAAGGCAATAGGGTAAGTGCTACGAGTACATCAATAAACACGGTCATCGAAGCGACAAGCGCCATGCTGCTTAAGAACGAAATCCCAATAACCAGCATTCCGCATAAGGCGATGATGACTGTCAGTCCGGCGAAGAATACGGCACTTCCCGCTGTACCCAATGCACGGGACGCAGCTTCTTTTGCCGAAAGACCTTCCTCGATGATCAGCTTTCTCTGTCTATTCACAATGAATAAGGCATAATCAATTCCAACGGCCAGCCCGATCATCAATGCAAGGGTAGGAGTCAGGCTGTTGATTTCAAATACGCTTGATAAAGCAAATGTTCCGCCAACACCCACACCGACACCAATCAGGGCAACAATTAACGGAAGTCCTGCTGCTACCAGTGATCCTAATGTAACGATCAGGATAATGCCGGCAATGACAAGCCCGATGATTTCATGCGTTCCGCCAATTGGAATATCTGTTCCTTGAAGTGTACCAGTCGGAATGACCGTAATCGAAGTATCTTCTTCTGCCTCAATGGCTAAGTCGTTCAACTGTTGGATTTCATCTTCAGTTAAACTCTCCACTTGCTCTGTTAATTGAAATTGAAACAGAGCGATATTTCCTTCTTCTGAAATCTTCACTCCTGGTATAGGCATCTCATTCAAAACGAAAGGTCTATATGAAACATCAGATTCCTGTACCTGTGCTAATTGACTCTGCATCTCCTGTAACTGAGCCATACCACCGCTTTCTTCGATCATTTCAAGCGGGTTGACGACATAATCCAACTCATAAATCTTGTTGATGGCGCCTGCAAGTGAGGCTGCATTTTCCGGCCCATCCACTTGTTCTCCATCAGGCACCTCAAAGATATAACTGCCTTGTCCGCCAGAAACGGCTGGAAACTCTTCCGCCAGCTTGTCCAACACATCTTGTGCTTCTGTCCCTTCAATCCTGGTTTCACTGCTCATGTGAACACCGTTGGTTGCAATGACCGTTATGATGACTCCCAGAATCAACAGCCAGCTGACAATGAATGCCCATGGCTTGCTGTATGCTGTTTTCCCTATTTTATAAAATAATTTAGACATACTTCTTCTCCTGCTCCTCTATGTTTGTATTTACTGGAATCCTTCTCTCAGCTTCGAAAATACGGTTTTCATATACTCACTGAATTCGCTGTTATGCTCGCTTTCACTTTCCCCTGCAGGCAGAGGAACCTCAATGCTGCCATCAAGAATCGGCATGATGGCACCGAATACAGCACCGATGAGCAAGTGATAATACGCATCAGGATATTCACTGCCATAATTTTCACTGGTTCGTTTCCGCGCATCATCCTGAATTTCTTTTATAGCTCCTGCCACATACAGCTTCAGTGGCGGATGACTGCGTGATAAAGAAAATAATTGTTTAAGCCGTTTAAGTTTTTCGATAGTGAGACTGCGCTCAATGAGCAGCTCGATCGTACTCAATGGCGATAGACCATCTAATTCCCGATCTTCATCTTTGCGCTGATAATCTTCTATTGTTAAAGAACTGGCTATCGCCTCTTCTTTACAGGAAAAGTAATTGGCAAATGTTCTTCTTGAATATCCCGCTTTATTCACGATATCTTCTACTACAAAATTATCGATTCCGCGCTCGACCGCCAATTGGAAAGCCGCTTCAGAAAGCTCACGCCTCGTCGCTTTTTTCTTTTTCAGCCTCAGATTTTCTTCCGTCATCGTTTTCTCCCTTCCTTTTTACTGCGATAAATCTATTTATATCACAAAAGTGCACAATGGGCAACTTTTCCCATTGTGCACTTTTAGACAGGAACATGTTCCAGGTATGTAATCTAACAAGCAGAAATAAATAATAAATAGAGAGTAAATTAAACAGGATCACAAGACTGCTCATAAGAAATTCACAAATTCCCAGAATGCGATAGCTATAAACAGAGCCCAGATGCCTTTTAATACATTCGGAAATACCTCATAAGGACCTTCGAAATGCAGCGAACATCAATGTATTCCGCTTTTCCCAAGATGGCGATTTCCTTCCTTCTTTAAGAGAATGGACCAAGTGTCCTGTCTGGATGATCATCGTAATCACCAGCATGGATAAATAAAGAATTTGTCACTGTGACACCCCGGTAACCTCTTGGATTTAATTTGATTTTTGACTTCCAAATTCCCTACCCTTTAAGAAATTTATTTTACTAATATCTTTATTGTTATTGTTATCTGCACGGTAACTATCCTTGGAAGAAGCTTCATAAACACTTAAATATTGTTTAGGATTCAGCAAATAATACTTTACCTCTCCTATTTTGTGCATTTTCAAATCCTCTAATTTCACTCCAGAGAAACTTGGTAAAGTGTCAATTATACCGAATTCTACGGATAATCCTTCTTTGGAGAACTCATGCTCGTGCAAATCAATCAATTTATATCCCATTGATTTCATAATTTCCACTACCTGGTTCCAGTTATGTATATTTAATTCAGGTGGCACCTCCCACCCTCTTTTATCACCAGGTATATGAATATCTAAGTCTTGTGCATCCCAACTTCTTCCTGTGACGACTTCCAGACCTACTGATCCCATTAATAATGGGATAATCTCAATAGTGTTCAGTTTTTTTGCGATTTTCTTAAACTCATTAAACTTGTAATTATCCATTTGCCCCTCCAATAAGTTTTACTATAAATTCAACGAACCTGCCCTTCACTTAATACCAATTATTTCAAATTGCATCCCTTCTGACAATCCGTTTATTTCATTAAATGACCCTTTTGTTGAAAGAACCCTCATATCAATGAAAAAAGCCTGAGGGCCGTGAAAACCTCTCAAGCCTTTGGTGTACCTTTGTATTAAGGAAAAACCTTGAAATCATCCTTCACCTTTCAAAAATTTCTACATACCAGTCATTAATAATTTGATTAAGTTCATCTTGGTGTTCTTTCATTAGATGATCTCCATCCGGTATCAGTTTATAGGCAGTATGTTCATTCTGATTTTGCTCTTTCAGCTTCTCATAGTAGGATTGGGTAAGCTCCCAATTCACGGTTTGATCCTTTTGCCCTTGTACAATCAAAATTGGAATGAAGTTTCTTTCGATTGGAATCGATTCTTCCTTCACAAATGTTGATGATGGATCAAACTCACCGAACTTCTTTTGATATGTATCCAAAAATCCCTTATTCCAATCATTTTCAGGATGGCTTTCCGCCCACGGGTAAACAAGGTCAAGACCTACATAGGGATTCACGGCCACAACATCTCCAATATCATCCCTCATAGATGCCAGCTTCAGGACAACTCCCCCGCCCAATGAAATTCCACTTGCACTAATAAACCCCGACCTAATGGAGCTTTCCGTATTTCCAGAACGGAAATAAGAATACAAAGCATCGATGGCATTATTCGTATCTTTTGTCACACCATTGAATCCCGGTACCGTTCCCTTACTATTCCCGTACCCTCGGTATAAAGGGCTCAAAGTGATCATTTCACTGCTTGTGTCCAAACCGCCAATCAACGTTTCAGCATTTAACGTCACACCAGGCAGGGCATGAACATTTGAAAGATCCAAGGAATATACATATCCGCCGTGACACAGAACGGATAAATAATAATACCCTTTCTTCTTAGGTACGGTCACATAGGCTGCTGCTTCCACACCTTCACTCCAATACATCATTTCATATGCATCCAAGGCAGGATTAAGCTCCTTTACTTCTATTTCCTCAAAAGATATGACCGTCCCATCCTTCCCCTCCATTGGATCAGACGCTTCCCCGGCCACATTTTTAATAGAGTGATTGGGAGCAGCCGTTGGTTCTTCCGTTTGTCCTTCATTTTTAGATTCAACCGGCTGAGAAGTACATGCGGCCGTCGCCAATAGGAACGAACCAATAACGAGAGCAATTCCTAACTTTTTAAAAATGGTAAAGACCTCCTTTGTTGATTTTCTTGATAGGCAGCACTTTTTTCCTTTTACACAAGCTCATTTAAAACCTATATCAGTAATACGCATTACAGCATAAAAAGTTTCAAATTTTCCCAGGGATTATTCTTCCAAAACGAAAACTATTATCCTTAATATGTTAAACAAAAAAACGACCACTTATGAAGTGATCGCGGGTAAAAACCTATTTTTCTTGTACTGAGCTGCAACATGACTTACAATTTTCAACAGCAGAATACCTTCTACTTCTTAAAATAAATCCCCACACAAACCAATGATGACGAGTGGTGATATATTTTCAGCAGCATATCAACCTGAAGGATGCTATCTTCTATATAGGTTTCAGATATGGGCTGAAAACCAAAAGAACCATAGAAGCTTTTTAAATAATCCTGTGCTTGAATTTTGACCGTTGTTTCATTTAACTCTTCCTGAATAAACTCCAGCCCCTATACCTAAAAGTTCCTCTGCAAATCCCTGAACCCAGTATTTTTCATTACGAACACTCATCCCATAGAAACTTCCTGATAGGAAACACCAGCCGGTAAAATCCTTAAATACGCAATGTTTTCTCCATTGTCCTCTTAAAAAAGATGATATGAAAACGGATCTTTTCCATGCATTTCAAGGTAAGGACAAACTTGTTCAACCACATAAACTAAGGTTCTTTCTTTTAAAAGAAAATAAAATTCAAACGCTAACGACAGAATAGTTGATTCCCAAGCACAAGAAAAACCCCCACAACTGCCTACTGCAAACAGGGCAAAAAATGAGGGTTTGTAAATAAGGTTATACTCGCAGCTTATTCTACAATGGACCTGGTTAACAGCTTCCCTACTATTGAAGTCCTTCTATCAATAGTTCACGGACAGGCAAGGAACTTTCTCCTGTATCGACGGTAAAGCTTTTACCGCTTTCCATAAGGATTTAAACGGTTGTTTAGTCGGCAGTTTTTTCTTTATAGACCCTGATAAAGGATTACGTAGAGTTTTCGGTACTAGTTTGAAGTGAATTGTGTTTATAAGAATGGTTCTATGAATCACACCTTTAGCCTTGGATTGAAACATACAAAAAACCAGAAATTTCTTAGTTATCTTATGTTTCATACCTTTTTCACCACTGAATTTTCTCGGTAGAAAAACGAGAGTACTACATGTTTCTTATATTACTTCTCGTATTTTTTCCATTTTGTGTAGTTATAGAAGAATTGTAGAAAGGTAATGACAAAGAAGAATAATGATATTAACAGTATCTCAAAAGTATTCAATTCTGCAATAACGGAAATAGCAATTAGTAATATAACAATTAATGGGATTAACCACAAAGTGCGGATCATTTTCCTTCTATATGTCAATTTATAGTAAGAAAATACATGGCCTTTATCTGTCTTCTCTTTATTCTTATAAATGACTGGCAAAATCAAGGAAGTTATAAGGATAATTAAAAATACAACTATTAGCAGTTCAATTGGCATCGGATATATCAACTCCTTCTTATCCTCATAGAAAAAAATAATCGCCTGCGGATCAACCTATAGCATTGGTACTTTGTCCCAGTAAGACATAAATCAATTAAAAGTGGAATACTAACCTTTCTCTTCTTTCATAAATACTCTTCTGTTTGATTGCACTGATTAATGTAATATCCCAAAAACCCTCATCAAAAGGGACCTTACACTCGATAAATCATCTACTCCAGGCAGCATCTGAATGGCCCCCATCTTATACCGCTCCTGATATTCGTCCTGGAAGAATCTCATCGTCTCCGCCGTCTCTTCTTGTGTCGGTGTCAATATATATACTTCCTTTACCGCTCTTCCCCCGGTTTCCCTGTGAAGAATTCCATCCCGATACTTATGCATTTCTCCCAAGGCAGTTCCCAGATTACCTGGGACGCGATACTTAGGATCAAACACTAGGATTTCTTTATCTTCCTCTAGAACAATGTCAGGAATCATCCTTTGGGTATAGGTATGGAATTTTTTAGAGTTATACTGATAGTTACGCTGGAAATAAAGCGACTTTCCTCCATGAAGCTTAATTCGGCTTTCCTTGCTTTGAGCAAGGTCCAGGAAAAGCCCATTACTGGTTGTCTTAAATAAACCCTCGGAGTCATTCAGAAGTTCCAGCTCTCTCAGCATCTTGATAATCATCATGAAGCACCACATCTCATAAAGTTCAAAAGTGTCCTTCAATGCGATTGGATACTCCAATCCAATCCTTTCCCGGTCATGCTTGAAGAGCTCATCGAACCATTGATACCATTGTCGGTAAACCGGGTGTTTTCTGAATTTCTGCGTGATGGAATAGGAACCTTGATGCATGGACACCTCCCGCATGAAGGGTGTGTTCAACCACCTTAGAGTGATTGCGTAATACTTTTTGGCTTTCTCAGATACATCGTCCCTCTCGACCTTAGTAAAGGTCTTAAAGATATTTTTCAAGTCAAAAATCTGCTTTTTCAACACTTGGTTTTCATATAAATCAAGGCTCTCGAATGTTTTATCCGTTTCCACATTCGAAGGCACATCTTTTCCGAATCCTTTCTGATCCAGCCAATTCAAAGTGGTTCTTTCAACTCGTTGTACTTTTTCCCGTTTCTGAGTAATAGGTAGTTTTATTAGCTTCCGGAATGGCTGTTTCTCAATTAAAGAGAAAAGCTGTCGCAGCTGCTGAAACGACCTTTCAATATAGATCCACAGCGTCCATGACGGTCCCCGGTTTCTTCCCGAGGCGTTTACCTTTTTCTCCAAACTACTTAACTGAAAACAACTATTGCTTTCTTCAAGAATATCGCTGATCATGCATTCAAACTGTTGCTCAGTCAGTTTGCGGGAGTCTGGATAAACGTATGTCTCCCATTCCTTCCCATTCAGGAAAATATGGACAATGCCACTCTGGAAGGGAGTCATGAAGGAAGAGACTAAATACTCTCCTTCCTGATAAAAGGATATGGGTATCCTTTGAAAACGCAGGTCTATTTTTTCACCACTGAAACGCAATTTATATTCTGTGGCCTCCACTAAGTAGGCCTGGGAAAAGGGTATCCACCCTTCTCCAGGCAGGAATATCTTCAGGCTATCATCTCCAGAATTGAGTGGTACCATAGTACTTCAGCTCCTCTTGCATCCGTTTCACATGCCCTAAGGAAATCGTGGATACCTCCAGTTTGGTGGACAACCACATGTGAAGACTCTCCAGCATCTCAGCGATCCGTTCATCTCCCCGTATCTTCGTCAGTACCTTTTCAGCGATCACTCCATCAAGAGATTCTAACGACTCCATCGCATGTTCTTCTCCGAGCTCCCTGTTGGCATATAGTTTCTTAAGCATTTCCCCCATCGTTCTATAGCCGAAGTGCAATTCATAGCCTGCCAGTGTTCCATGCAATTCTTGTAAGAGAAGAAATTCCTGCTGTAATGAATCTTTCATATCCTGGTCGAATCTTTCCCAAAAAGAAGTAAAGTCCACATCTGATAAAGTCATCACAAAAGCCCTATCAAGAACTTTATCTGAAATGGAGTGAGTCGTCTCATCCACATTGATGGTTCCAAGAACATAGACATTTGGAGGAATAATGAGCTTTTGAGGAACGTCTGTCACATGCTCTTCCTGATGAAGCGGTATTTCTTTTCTTGACTCCACTGCGCTAAGATAATCACTTAAATAGTACTCGACACGAGCAAGATTCATCTCATCAAGCAAGATAAAATGAGGTTTCTCACGTTCCTTCAATGCATTCATGATCACTTTCAGAAATTCTGTCTTCACATAACGCTTTTCAAAGGAACTGTAGTAGCCAAACATGGAGCTGGCATCCGTCCAATCAGGCCGGACTGGAATGATAGAGAAGTATGGATTATCACTTTCATACTCCAATCCATAAACAGCATTTGCATAAAGCCTGCAAAGTTGGGTCTTCCCAGTCCCTGATATACCGCTTAGTACGACAAAGTGCTTATCATCCAACGCTGTCAGATTAAGATGCAAATCCCTTACAATCGATTTTGAAAAAGTAAAATGACTATTTTCAATCATTTCAAAGATTTCATTGAAACGGAAGTTCGGTTCCAGTGTTTCTGATTCATTATCACTTCCATCTTCCTCTTCATCCTCACTTGGAAGCTCCAGTCTGTTGCTTGCATGGGCAAAGAGCAATGCAGAATCAATAAAGTTCTTTTTAACGACATCAGCCCCTTCAGCAAACATTTCCGTTTCATTATCATAAGTGCCGACACAATAAGCAGAACCATTCACTTTAAAATCATGTTCCGCAAGTAAATTCATGGCCTTTGTCATCACAGCATGGTTATCGAGGGAATGGGTGGCAAATACCTTTGTGATCCACCATTCCTTCCGCCCGTCCCCTAAAATCTCCCTTGCATTCGTAAAAATATGGTTATGGCCTTCCAGTTGAACAATGATGGTTTGGAATGGTGAATTCTTATCATGATAATCTAGAAAATACATATATCCCTTGGTCAGCATCTGGTCTCCATCATTGATATGAAACGATTGTCGTTTACCTTGTGATTTATAGTTTTCAACAGAAGAAATTTCTACTGCATAATTCCTTCCCAGCAAGGTTGTTTCCGTAATATCTTTAACAGACGCCAGCTGCATTAGGGCTCTATAAGCAGCATCGCCTATTTGCATTTCCTCCTCTAAGAACCCTCTGAAATCACTCAACCCATCCCATACTTCTTCCAGTTTGCTGATTAACGTGTCTTCGGCCATTCGCCCTTCTAATGGTATTCGGCTGCCAACCTGAAACCATGGCCGCTTCCTTGGTTTTATGCAGCTTTTAACAAAGTCCGGTAACTCATCTGCTGGAATGACTGATTTTTCCTTCCATCCTGTCAAAATCGAAAAGCGATCGGGGATGGAATTCAGGACCCTGTGGATTTTACTATTCCTTAACCAAGCCCAAAATGGGATGAAGTCCAATTCGGTATGAATCATTAAAGAGTTGTCCATACCATTCAGTTCTATCGTGATGAGGTTGTATTCCCACTCACCCAACCTTTTTACAAGGCTTGCATAATACTTCCTCCCTATATCAGAGTTCTTTTTCTTCTCAGCGAGTGCCGGATTCCTTGAATCATGGTATGTAGTCGTCAAGGTAGAGTCATAACTATGCATTGAAAACTCGTCGCTTAAAGATATCTGATTTTGACTTAGGAATCTTTCAAAAACCCTCTTTATATGCGGAGACAACTCATCAAGGACCGTCCGACAGCGTACCTCAGTGTTATCTTCATTAAAAACAGATTGATAATATGTAAGGTTTAGCAATATATTCACCTACTTAATTTATTCCTAATATTAGATTAGCATATTATGGAGAAGGTTCTGAATTAAAATGTAAAAAAACCTCTAACTTTGTTAAAATATAGAATATCCACTTTAAAAAGTATAATTTCATAGAAAGATGTGATCACATGATAAAAAAATTCATCTCAAATTTGTTATCTTCAAAGACAACAGAAGATTCAGCAGCCCCTGGGAGTCCTGAAGTTCTTATCAGAACTCAAAAAGTACTTTTATTTGAAACTAACCCAACCAGGCTGGAAGAAATAATGAATTCCCCTTTTCCCGAAGGTGAACATCCGGGATATGTATATTTTGTTCAAGAATATTTAAATGGTTCTTTTAAAATCGGGAAAACCAAGCACATCAATAAGAGGATGAACCTCTTCAATGTAAAGCTGCCTTTTGAACATCAACTGGTCCACCTTATAAAATCAGGAAATCATCACCAAACTGAAATAGCGTTTCATAAACATTTCGCACAGCAGCGTCTTGAAGGTGAATGGTTTGCCTTAGATGCTGAAGATGTGAAATGGTTAAGAAGTGAGAGGTATACAGAAGAAATCAACTCTACTATTAAGCCAGCTGCCAATGATGATGATGAAAAACAATTAACTCCTAAACAAATCGAGTTTGCAAAAACATTGATCAAGAAACTGGAAGACAATTATACTCTAAATGTAGATTACTCTCATTTAACCAACAAAGATTTAAGCAGGCTCTCTGTTTATTTCCGATTCAAAAATGAAAAAGCATTGCAGAATTTAGTAAAAAAAGGAGTTCTTTCACCTAAACAGAAGGTACATAAATAATAAAAAATCACGGAAGTCTATTTGTCATCCGTGATTATTTGTTCATGAGATAATGCTAATCCAACTTTATTCAACTTATATATTGAAGTGCAGAATGATAAATGAATTATTATTATACATATTTCTGGGCCATTGTAACTTTAGTAAGGGTTTTACAAATGCTATTTTGGGGTTAAGACCTGATAAGAAAAAATTAGAAACCCCTGTTTCATGGATCAAATTTTATAAGCACTACCTTTAATGATAAGATAAAAAAGATTACTAAAACTTGGAGGATTTTATGAAGAAAACAGTAAGAGTTGTGGCAGCAATTATTGAAAATGAAAACAAAGAAATCCTTTGTGCTTTACGTTCTCCTGAGATGGCAATCCCAAATATGTGGGAGTTCCCAGGGGGTAAAGTAGAGAAAGATGAAGACATTTACTCTGCTCTGGTTAGGGAAATTGAAGAAGAGCTGGGTTGTACAATTGAAACAGGCGATTTGTATAATGACATTACCCATGAATATGAAACGTTTATCATCAACTTGATTGCAATTAAAGCAAAAATAGTTTCAGGTGAGCCAATCCCTAGTGAACACTCTAAATTAGTTTGGTTAAAACGTGAAAATCTTGAATCATTAGTGTGGGCACCTGCTGATATTCCAGCAGTTGAATTACTAGTGAATGAAGAATAGTCTTCTCAAATGAGAAGACTATACTTTTTTTGTAAACTCAGTATATAACGGTGCCGGTATTTCATGTTCTAATTCCATCTTAACTGTTATTGGTTTTTCTCCTTCAAATTCTACCGAATTCCCTTTTCCGATGTAAATATAAGGCTCTGTCTTTCCGTCAATCTCTTTATACTTTCTAATGAACAAATGTAGGTTGATGCCTCTTTCTTGGTTAAAAATTATATTCTTACCCCGCTCAGAAGATTGACCTGTACTATTCGGCGTTTGCCATTGAAAATATTTTGTATCAATAAACTTATCTTGATAATTGATGCTCTCCTTAATATCTTCTTCCTTATGAAGATCAATATAGAGGAAATATTCATTTTCATTGGCTAGTAATCCCGATCCTCGGAAAGAACTATGGGTTTTTCTATAGTTGGAAAGAAGTGCTGCATCCACCATTTGAAATTGTTCGTAAAGTTTAAAATGTGGAACACCATAATTCTTATGTTTATATTCCTTTTCGTAGCGGAAAATACCATAATTCAATACATCATCGATAAAATTGTAATAGTCATCGTTTGCTAATGTAGCCTTAAAAGCACTTGTCTTCACTAACCTACCACCAAGATGTTCCACTAACTTTTGCTTTGTTCTTTTTTGAACACTATCATAGTAATCTTGATTTAAATACTCAAAGGCGTGAAGAATACTATCTTCTTCTACTCCTTCAACAATCTTTAGTATTTCATGCTTTGCACTTTGTAATGTTATTTCTTTATTATCCATTAAGTAGCGCAAAATAATAAATTCGTAGATTCTTATTAACGGTACCTTGCTTGACAACTCTTTCAAGATACTTTCGAATGTATCATTTACAAGCAACTTCTTTAACCCATCATCTTTTTCTACTTTAGCTACAAATTGTAGATACGACTTTTCTTTATCAATAAATTTAGTCGGATCAGGAGCCCCATCATATTTCAGATAATCCATGAGATATAAAGGGATTTTTCCTTGATTTAGCTTCTTAAACTCAAAATATTCTTCCTTCAGGTACTTCATGGAATTAAAGTTTTCACTATCAATTTGTTCCAGTATCCTCTCCTGGACAATCTCATCCATTTGTATATGAGTTGCTCCAGGTATATTAGCAAACCCGGTTGCTATCGCAACTTTTAAACTTTCTTTGTCATAATAACGGCTACCATTTAAGGCAATGGCTATTAAGAAAACCTTACTATGATTACCTATAAAATCGAGAACTGTTAGAAAAGATTTAGTTCCATGCTTACGAAGTCCTCGTCCTAGTTGTTGGATAAATATGATTGGAGAGTTAGTTGGTCTTAACATCAGAACAGAGTTAATTGAAGGGATATCAACACCTTCATTGAATATGTCTACTGTAAAAATAAATTCTAACTCATCTTGAACATCTTCTAACCGTCTAGTGAACCTGTCTCTCTTCTCTATGGAATCTCCGCCATTTAAACTAGCACTCTTGTACCCTCTTTTATTAAACTCACTGGCCATGTATTCAGCATGCTCAATACTCGCACAGAAACCAAGACACTTTCTCTTCACTCCATCATGGCCGTAGAAGTTCATCTTCTCAATAATAAAGTCGACACGTTCATTAACTTTTAGTCTTTTTGTCACTTCAGCAATATCATCAATAGAAACATCACTTAGGTCGACGCCTTCAACGTCGGTAATTCCAAAGTAATGAAAAGGAATAATGAGTTCATCATCTAGGGCCTCATGTAAACGTACTTCCAACGCCACATTGTTATTAAATAAATCAAAGACGTTACCCTGGTCACTTCTCTCTGGTGTAGCAGTCATACTGAGTATTGCGGACAGATTGAGCCATCAGTGCGGAGATTTGAGCCACTATTTGCGGTCAACTGAGCCATTAAGTGCGGGGGTGAAAGCCACTCTTATTAATGTAGCTAATAATATAAACAACCACTGGAACTTCACTCGCTCCAATGGTTGTTTATATTATTATTTGATTCTCTTATCTCTGAATTCCTGATCAATAATCTCAATAGCCCAACGAACTAATTCATCCTGATCTATATCCTCTTCTTCGTTCCAAATGCAGGAGGGTAATAGCTTTTCCTCTACAGCCTGCTGTACCTTATCAGGTAAATACATATGCAGAAAGTATCTAGCTATACGGTCTTCAACTGCTGGCGGAATCATTTAAATACCCGCAATCCATGGCGTTCCCTCATCGAAACTTCACCATCAACTAGAATCTTATAAGAATCATGAACGATTCTGTCAAGAATCGCATCTGCTATTTGTGCCTGTCCCAGTTTGGAATGCCATCCCTCAGGTGAAAATTGAGAACAGAATATAGTAGAGGCTCTTTTGAGCCTTGCTTCAATAATCTCCAACACATGAAGTACATTTTCCTCTGACAGCTCTGTTAGTAGCCACTCATCTAGGATTAATAAATCAATCTTTTTGTACTTCTGAATTAACTTACGGAAGCTGCCATCTGCTTCATACTTTGCTACAGCTAATTCATCAAGTAATTCTGGTAACCTTATATATTTTACTTTATAAAATTGCCGACATGCATGTACCCCAAAGGCATTTGAGATCCACGTTTTGCCGTTTCCAGAAGCGCCCATTAAAATGATGTTATGGTGATTTTGAAGGTAATTTCCCGTTGCTAACTCTAGTATTTGATTCTTGTCTAAATTACGATCCGGATGATATTCGATATCTTCAATAGCTGCTGTTGGTTCGCTGAGTGTCGCCTGTTTAATTAGTCGTTCAAGTCGATTCGATTTACGTCTATCATATTCATAATCTACCAGGAGATTGAATCTATCATCAAAATCCATGTCTTTATAATCATTATTCTGCTTTTGTTGCTGATATAATTCCGCCATCGCACCCATCTTCATTTCTACTAATTTACGTAAAGTTTCTTGGCTCATTATTTAGTATCCCTCCCAAAATATTTTGCTCCACGGACAAATCCATAGTCATCGGATGTAGTGCGAGGCCTATTAGTATCCGTTTTTTTATTTTGTTTTCTCTTCTTATTTCTTTCTAGTACACTTTTAAAAACAGAAACCGTCGGGTTTGTTGAAATCTCAAGTAAGGTTTCTGCTGCTTTTTCTATTTCATCATTTGTGTATTTCTTTGCTGTATTCCTCAGTGTGCTAAGGCTATTTAATGCTTTTTTCTCCACATTCATTTCCAGGATAGAAGAGACAAATTGATTCATAGATGGTCCAATTGTTTCTGCCCACTTCCGGTTATTTTCAGGATTATGCTCTAAATATAATCTGTGATTATCCGGCATATGGTCAGAGTTGGTAGATAACTGGCCAATTTCACCATACAATCGTTTATGGGATGCAATTCGTACTTCTTTGAAGTAAACTTCAATTAAATCCGTGGTTAGTCGTATATCGACATTCTCTCGGACATAATCATATGGAACGGAGTAATACATGCGTTCAACTTGGATGTGGTAGTTCAGTTGAACTTTTGCTGTTCTCCATTCCGCAAGTTTATACCTTGTTTGAGGAAGCTGTTGAAGGTAGGATTTCTCTTCTTCCTCAAACACCTTTTTACGCGAGCCTGGTCGCTTTTGAAATTCAATGGTGTTGATTTCTTCTAGCTTTTCAAAGATTTTGTGATTTAGATCTTCCAGGTGAAAACAATGATAGTTTCTTAATGGAGCGATAATTTGCCTGGAAATATATCCAACAGTGCCTTCGACACTTGCTTTATCTTTTGGCTTCCTAACACGACTTGGAACAATGACAGTCCGGTAATAATCTGCCAGTTCACGATAGGCTTCATTTAGAAGAGGTTCTTCACGATGTGCTTTCGTAACCCCTGTTTTTAAATTATCGGGAACCATTGTTTCAGGAACTCCATTAAAATACTCCAATGCATGAATATGAGCGATAAGCCAATTAGCTGATTTCATATCTAAAAAGGCTTCAACATAGCTGAATTGACTATAGGGTAAGGTCGCAATAAAAACATACGCTGGAATCATTTCTCCTGTTGAACGGTCATTAATCTTCAATGTAGTACCAGCCCAATCCACTTCCATCACTTCACCTGGTTTTCTGCGAATAGGCATCGTTAGTTTATATTTTTTCGCATATTTTCCATAGTTCTCACAAAAAGTACGATAGGCATAGGGGATCTTTCCACCTTCACGTGCCTCTGTTGAATACTCGTGATGCAATAGTGACAGGGTTACGTTCTTCTTTTGTAGTTCCTTATGCACTCTTTCCCAATCAATCGGGAAGTACCCTTTCTCAACAGCCTGTTTCTCTGGGAAGAGAAACGCTTCTAGCCATGGATTGGTCATGGTGTCATTCAAGCTTTCTACACCAAGTTTTTTGGCACGTTGAACAACATCTGAAACTGTATTCCTTGAATGCCCAGTGCTAGAACTAATCGTTCTTTGACTAACTTCTTCAAAATAAAGCTCCAGAATCTTACGGTAATTAACCATAAAAAAGCCTCCTGTATAATAATGTCATGCTTGCTAGCATGCAAGGTTATTATACAGGAGGCTTTTCTTTATTCTATTCATAGTGGCACCATAGCCCGCAATGACTGGCTCTTTTCTCCGCAATGACTGGCTCAAAACTCCGCATAAGTGGCTCATTTTAACTGCAATAATCACATACCAAGAGTGAATTCAGGTGTAAAGTAATCCATCACTTTTTGATAGGATGGACTCGTTGCATGGTGTGCTTCATCATAAATAATGTAATCAAACTCATCTCGTTTAAACTCTTCGTAACACCTAGACATGGTTTGAATTGTTGAAAAAAGATAATCTGCACTGATTTTTTTGTGGTTACCTGTAAACAAACCAAAGGTTTTATCCGTATTGGCGATAAGTGATTCAAAAGTATCCTTTGCTTTTTTTAGGATCTCTTCCCTATGAACAAGAAACAGTAATTTTTTCGGCTGAAAATTTTTCACATCAAAGGCGGACATATAAGTTTTTCCAGTACCAGTAGCTGATATAACTAGCGCTTTGTTTTCTCCATAGGTCCTTAATCTCTCAAGATTTTCCATAGCTCTTCTTTGCATTCTATTCGGAACAATATATTCTGCTTTCTCAAAAATCAATTGCTGAGACTTTTGATTTTGCTTTATTTTACTCAGGAACTCTTCATACTGATTAATAAACTCTTCATCAGCATTTTGACTTCGATCCCATAATTGCTGATATTCTTTTAGTACATTTCTAATAAATGCACCATTTTCTTTCGTGACAATTTCCACATTCCATTCAATATTACTCTTAAGTGCACTTTGAGTGATATTAGAAGAGCCGATGATAACCTTAAAGCTTTCTTCATATTCAAACACATATACTTTTGTATGGAAGCCGATCTCTTTGTCCGTAACAAATACTTTAAGATCAATATTCTCAAATTGCTTAATCTTGTCCATTGCTTTAGGATCAGTGAAATTTAAATATGTAGAGGTCAGAATCTGACCTTTTGTGCCATTTTCTTCAGCAGCTTTTAACGACTCTAGCAGTAACTGTAAACCACTGAAATTAATAAAGGCTACACTGAAATAAAATCTTTTACAATCTTTGATTGATTGTATGAGTTCATTTAAAAGATTTCCATTGTTTGAATTAGTGATGTAACCGTCAAGTAGAAATCAACGGTTTTTAGTAAATAAGAATAAACAGTTTTCATTAATTAAGATTCAACACTCTGGTTATTAAATAATGCTTTTCTGTATTTCATTCTGATACTGTCTTGTTCTTCGCTGAAAGTCAAAATTTCGCTCCGATGAAGGAGACGGTCCAGTATGGCTGTCGTAAGTGTCGTATCCCCAAGGAACTTTCCCCATTCTCCAGGCCCTTTATTAGATGTAAGGATAAATGCGGCTTTGTCATACATCTCATATATAAATTGGAAGAATAAATGGGCATCCTGTGGTTCATAAGCCATATACATGACATCATCGATGATAATCAAATCAGATTTGATAATACGGTTGTACCTTGTTTTAGACTTACTGATGTACTCTCTTGATTTCAATACATAAATTAAACGATCCATTGATATAAAAGAAACCTGGTATCCACGCTCAATAGCGTGAATACCCAAGGCAGTTGATAGATGGGTCTTTCCGACACCCGTTGGTCCCATCATAATTAAGGTGAAACATTCATCGACCCATGATAATTGTTTTAAAATATTCAGCTGCTTTTCTCCAATCGCTGTCTGTTCCTCAAGTCGAAAGTTTTCAAATGTTAAAGTTTCTGGAAACTCAGCCTACTTCATTAATCTTTCACTGTTTTTTCTTTCTCTACAACGCATTTCGTGGCTAAGAAACTCATGGATAAATTCATGATAAGTCCATCCTTTTGCTTCAGCTTCCCTTAGAAGAGAGGGTAATTCTTTGGCTGTCTCAGCCAGACGTAAGGTTCGACATTTTTCCTGAAGTGATTCGTAAGGTTGGCTCATTGTTTTGCTCCTCCCTGAAGGACACTTAAATAAATATCTTCTCTTCGTTCGGGGGCAATTAATGTCTTATATTTCTCATTCAGGGTTCCAGTTTCTCTATATTTATTTCGTCCCTGGAGTTCTAATGTGATGGCAATATCCCTGAGATCATTTGCACTAGTCAGCCGCAAGCGTCTCATTTCACTAAGTGCCTCATCAACGAAAGATGGATGTTTCAAAATGACAGATTGTACAACTTTAAGCTGGTCTACCAGATGGCGTGGATATTGATTAGATAGAATTTCAATTAGCCAACTTGCAGCTTGTTTATCGATTAACATTTCTTTGATTTGCTGTATTAATAGATCCCGTTTAGGTTGTTCACGTTCCCGATGGGAAGGCTCTGAAATAACAGCGCCACTTCCTTCTGCAATTTTATGCTTTGCTAGTGGTTGCCCAGTTTGATGAAGTCGTATGTATAGGTACTCAGTATCTGTCTCTACATATGCTATATTGGGAGCACCTTTTCGGTAGGTACCGCGAGGTACGCTGTACCTGTTCCCATCAAACCGGATAACGTTGTCTTTGTTAATCGTTCTTGTTATACTTGTATCTAAGATATTTTCAAAAATGTAAGTACCGGAGACCGGTTGTAGGTGTGGCTTTTCCAGGGCGAACACCTCGACGGGTCTCTTTTTCGTATTATGATGTACTTTGTAATTCCCTGTTCTCCTTAACCAACTCATACTAGATTCCTGCCAATCTAGTAGATTATCAAAAGTTCGGTTCTTCGCAAAATTATTCTTAACGTATTTCACGACCTGTTCGATTTTGCCTTTGGATTCTGGATCAGATTTTCTGCATAGGTAGACTTTAAACTTTCTTGTCTGTTGATATTTAGTGAATTCTAGTGTCATGATAAGATCGCCAGCGTTCTCACTAACAGCGAGTAATCGATCTTGGTCGTAGACGATTTCAATAGACATGCCCCCATAAAATCGAAAGGCATTTTCATGCATTCTAATGAGATCTGATGCTCGAAACGGTTGGTCTAGCCATTCTACATATTTGTATCTTGAGTGGGCCAAAACGAATCCAATAAAGTAAAGCCGTTTAAATGTTCCATTCGTTGTAGGGACCTTCACTTGACCAAAATCCACTTGTAACTGTTGACCCATCGGAAGATCGGGTACGGTACTATAGCTTCTCTCAGGTACCATTTTGGGGATATGATATGCTTCACGTAACTCATTGACATAATTCCTCACAGTTCCTTCTGAAACAGAACTAACGTCTAATTTCTCCCCCAACCAATCCAATACTTGAGCTCCTGATAAGTCAGGGTGTTCCTTTAACCATCCAATGATTTTCTCCCGAAAGGGATCTAGCTTTTTGCTTCTGCTTTGTAATGAGATCGCAAACGAATAAAACTCTTCTGGTGACATCTTTCCATATTCAATTACTCTATTCCTGGAAATCTTTAATTTTCTAGCTATCGCACTATTTGTAAAACCCTCGCTGCGAAGCCTATGAACATCGTTGTAAATCATCAATCTTTCCACTCCTATTTATTCCTCACTTTCTATAGACTACTTAAAGTATATAAAAAGTGGATCAATTAAGATAAACTGTTGATTCTTATTTGTTGGAATCTGTTTATCTTTATTTGCGGAAAACTGTTGATTCTAGTTTATCGTTTACAAGTGATTAATTTCTTTTCAATTTCCATGTTGATCTCCTGACTTACAAGTGTTTGTTCTTAAATAATTAACTTTATCTTAACAGATAAAAATAAAAGGTGCTCTTTTGTTTAAG
>NZ_QXIR01000024.1 GCF_003581585.1 Bacillus salacetis | reverse complement strand
ATAGAGGAAGCCTGAACTTGGGCTTCCTCTATTTTTTGTGAAGCAATCGAGCCCCTAGGCGCTGCAGCTGGCCAGCGAAAAGCGGAGCCGACTGTCCTGGCCCGACAAGCGCTGGAGCAAAAAAGGGAGGAAGCCTGTACTTGGGCTTCCTTCCTTTTTTGTGAAGCGACTCGAGGGGCAAGGAGGCGGAGCTGGACAGCGAAAAGCGGAAGCGCCTTATCTCTATAATGCATGGACAATTCCTTCAGCATCCCTCTCCTCATGCCCTGCAGGTCCGTACATCCTATCCCTAAAGACCGGCACACCAACAAAAAAAACGGACTGTCATTAAAGACAATCCGCTGCGTTTTTATATTTTCACCTGATTAGTAGATCCAAGATGCGCCGATGATTATCAACAAGATAAACAATACGACGACTAGAGCGAATCCACCACCATAACCGTATCCACCAGACATACACGCTTCCTCCTTTCCTTTTGGAGCATAAGGCATTTAATGCCTTATGCTGCACGAGGTTAAATTATAGCCAAGCTGCACCTACGATGATTAACAAGATGAACAATACTACGATCAACGCGAATCCTCCGCCATATCCGTATGAGCCACCCATAACTTTCCACCTCCTTTTAGAAGCGCTACTTTATCGTATTCAACTGATATCAATTTGTTTAGGCTTATAACATGGTTCCTTTGAAAAAAATTAGCAAATGTAGGCGGCACCTACGATAATTAGTAAAATGAACAGCACCACGATCAGCGCAAATCCTGAATTATATCCGTAGCCCATTGTTATTACCTCCTTTTCTCTAGTCAAGATATCTTATGTATAAAGAACTGAAGTGGGTGTTATATATGCCCATTTTTTAGAAAACTCTCCATTAAAATGTTTATTTTCCTGTTATGTTTGTGATATAGTATGATTTGTAGTTTTTAGACAAACCTATTGACAATATAAACAATTAGGAGATGTTATACCTATGAAGAAATGGATCTTGACAATGTCTTTAGCCGCTGGCGTAATCGGTTTATCCGCTTGCAGTGATGATAATGGCGGAGGCAACAGCGAAGTCGTGGCTGAAACGAAAGCAGGAGATGTAACCAAAGAAGAACTATATACATCTATGAAAGAGAAGTTCACTCCTCAAATGGAGCAAGCCCTGCAAGAACTAGTGCTTACAAAAGTTCTTAGCGATAAATATGAAGTGAAGAAAGAAGAAGTCGATGAGAAGCTGAATGAGGCAAAAGACCAGCTGGGACCACAGTTTGAAATGTTCCTGTCTCAATACAATTTGAACGAGGAGTCTTTCCGTGAATACTTAAAGCTCCAATTGCTTCAAGAGAAAGCAGCTACTGCGGATGTAGAAGTAACAGAAGACGAACTGAAGGAATACTACGATAACTGGAAGCCTGAAATTGAAGTGCGCCACATCCTGGTTGACGATGAAGCAACAGCTAAAGAAGTAAAGCAAAAGCTTGCTGACGGAGGTAAATTCGAGGATCTGGCAAAAGAATATTCCAACGACCCTGGTTCTGCTGAGAAAGGCGGAAGCTTAGGCTGGGTTGATTATGAAGGCAGACAGAATTTCGTACCTGAGTTCTCAGAAGCCCTGGACAAGCTTGAAACTGGAAAAGTGAGCGATCCAATCAAGACGCAGTACGGATACCACATTATTGAAGTTACAGATAAAAAAGAGAAGAAATCTTTTGATGAAATGAAAGACGAACTTGAAAAATCACTGAAATTGTCAAAAGTGACTCCTGAGAAAATTCAAGAGGCTATGAAACAAGTCATAGAAGATGCAGGATTGGAAATCAAGGATGAAGACCTGGAGAACAGCTTCGAACAGATCTTGAATCCTCCTGAAGCGCCTGCAATGCCTGAACAAGGAGAAACACCAGCACCGACTGAAGAAGCACCAGCTGATGATGAAGCCGCTGAACAAACTGAAGAATAATATACTAAGGGAAGCACTTAGGCAGTGCTTCCCTTGATTTTATACTAAGTTATGTGAAACCGGAGTCCCGGAATAATCAGAGGAATTACTAATGAAAAGCAGCGCAGTGTGCTGGCGTTTGTCAGTCAACAGTAATGCCCATTTGCAAGCCATGTATCATGCTGATGGCTGGCGTCTTTTTTCCTTTTCATCTTCCATACGCTTGATATAGACTTCCCCCTCCTGTTCAATCCATTCGTTTTCCACATCTCTATCTTCCTTCGCTGATTTCATAGCCATATACGCACTGACAAAGATACCTGCTACAATGAAATACACCCAAATCGGCAAAGTCATAATCTGATCCCCTCCACTATTTGTCCTGCTAATGCAAATATATGCCTGTCCCTAAAAAAGATGACTATTAAATGATGAACATTGCACTACCCTTCACTTCCAAAGTAAGGAACGGCTGCACAAAAAATTTGCTGAAACGGGCAGAGAGTCATATCCTTAATACTCCGCAACAAAGAGGCTGGGATAAAAGATATGCAGTTAACGCTGGATCTTTTCCAAAAAGAACGGGCAGCTCTTTTCTTTCCTGCGCACCGGGGTTTTGACGACGATTTAGCAGGATATTATTTGATATTTATATTGAATAGCAACAAAGTGTACGAAAGGAGGCTAATGAAAAAACCGAACTTTTTCTAAAACTCTAAAAAAGAGCCTCTAAAAAGTTCGGTTTAATCATGTATATTGTATTGGCAACTTACAATTATATTTAGTTTTGTCCCAGCCTCGTTTACTTATGCTGTTTCCGCATATATTGTTGCTTTCGGAAAAATCCCAGGTGCCGGATTTTTCCCCTGTATACAAAGATTTTACTCTCGAAAAAGAACGAGCAGCTCTTTTCTTTCCTGCTCACAGGGGTTTTACGACGATTTACCAGGATATTAGTTGATATTTATATTGAATAGCAACAAAGTTTACGAAAAGAGCCTTTACTTATGGAAAGCCGGTTTATAGAATGATCGATTATCCAGGGCGAATACGCGCTCTGTATATTCACCAGGCTTGGTTTTATCAAGGACTTTATCCAGCATATTCATTTTTGCATCGATGTTATCGATGTAATGCAGAATTTCGGCTTCTTTAATCATCGGCGGTTTTGGGCTCCCCCATTCCGCTTTTCCATGATGGCTGAGGACAAGATGCTGCAGGATCATCGTTTCTTCCCCTTTTATCCCCAATTCGTCTGCAGCCTTGCCTATTTCATTGACCATTATCGAAATATGTCCCAGCAGATTCCCTTCCACTGTATATGATGTGGAAGTCGGGCCTGACAGCTCAAATACTTTTCCCAAATCATGCAGGATGACTCCGGCATAAAGAAGGTCTGTATCAAGGGAAGGATAGAGGCCCGCGATGGATTTTGACAGATCCAGCATGGAAACTACATGGTATGCCAGTCCAGATACAAATTCATGATGGTTTTTGGTTGCAGCCGGATACTCCAAAAATGGCTTTTGATATTTCTTCAAAAGGTGGCGTGTAATTCGCTGGATGTTTGGATTCTTCATTTCAAAGATGAATTGAGTGATCTTGCTGGTCATTTCATCAATGCTCAAAGGTGCAGTTTGAAGGAAATCGCTTAATTCCAAACCATCGCCAGGGGCACTTGGTTTGATCTGCCTGATTCTAAGCTGATTCTTCCCTCTGTAACTTTGGACATCTCCGGAAACCTTCACAATTGTTTCCGGCTGATAATTTAACTCGTCCTGCTCGCTGGCATCCCAGAGCTTGGCTTCAATATCCCCGCTTTTGTCCTGCAGGATCAATGTTAAAAATGGTTTTCCTGTATTTGTCGTTCCTTTTGTCGTCTGCTTGATCAGCATGAATAAATCTACTGAAGAGCCGACATCATATTGTCCAATCCCTGGCATCATGTACTCCTCCCATTTACTATTGTTTCTGCTAGTATACCATAATCCAAACCTCTTACTGGCAGGAAAGGGCTTATAATAGTTTACCAATCAGAGACAAGGATTCATTTCAGTTTTTTTATTCCCCAGCCGGTGCGAACAACCCTGTTTTTTTCGCATGAAGCTGGATGACTTTCCCGCTCTTCACCTTTTCCAGGATATGAGGGTGGCATGTAAAGAACAGGATCTGGACTTCATCTTTCAATTGTTCAAGAAGCTTCATGACAGCCTCTGTTCTCTTCTCATCAAAATTGACAAATCCATCATCAATGATGACCGGCATAGGATAGGCATCCTTTAATATCAAGACCAGAGCGAATCTCAATGCAATATACACTTGTTCTTTTGTACCCTGGCTGAGTTCATCCGGTGTAAACATCATTCCATCTTTTCTTTGGATGGTAAAATAACTGTCCTGCTGTGAATGGATTTTTGCATACTCACCATTAGTCAGCACACCCAGATAGTATTCAGCGGTTTGAATCACTTTTGGAAGCTTTTCTTTTTTATAATCTTCAATTGTTTTCTGCAGAGCTGACCTTGCGAGCGAGTATTTCAGCCATTCCCTGGATAATTCATTGAGAGCGGCTTTTTGTTCCTGATATCTATACAAAAGCCTTGTATATGATTCCCCTTCTTCAAGCACTGAAATCTCATAGGCTGTCTCAGCAAGTGTTTCATTCTCTTTATGGATTCTTTGCTTTACCGCTTCAAGGGTTTTACGCAGGCTGCTTTTGCCTTCCTTAATATCCATATGTTTTTCCTTTGTTTCAAAGAAGGACTTGATCAAGGGATCACCCAAGCGATTGAACAAAATCCGCTTCTGATGTTCAAGTGATTTCTTTTCACTCACCATTCCAGCTTTTCGCCGGAAATCTTCAACGCTTTCGGTTCCGGCAGCAGAGAGCAACTCTTTTGATTCCTGCAGCAATGCATTTAATTGGACCTGGATGAATTCTTGTTCATTCATTATATCGGCCTGCTGCTGCTTCAGATGCTCATGGGCCAGGGCTTGCCGCTCATTCCTCTCAAGCGCATCCTTAGCTCTCATCAAAGTCTCTTCAATTGTTGTCTTTTTAACAGGCAGACCTTCAACAGCATCTCCGATCTCCTTTTCAAAAAGTGATATCTTCTGCAGTGAGCCGCGGTACAACTCAGTTGCATTTTGCTTTTCTTCCGTGAGAATCCTGAGTTCTTTGAGTTTTTCAAACGCTTCCCCAAGCAGGTTCCAGTGCAGTTCGGACGGAAGGCCTAATTCCCTTACGAGCCTGCGAAAATCTCCATGAACCTTTTCTTCTTCAATGAGAAGTTTTCGTTTTTCCTCATTAATGGCAGAAAATGAATGCTGATGATTTTCCAATTTAAGTATCCATTGTTTCCACGATTCTCTCAACTCTGTTTGTTCTTTCAGCAAAACCCGCTCTTTGCCATCCTCTTTCCTGTTCAAATTCTCGATTTTCTCACTGAGGATCTCAGCTTTTCCTTTCAAGTCGCCAAGATATCCGTTCTCACCCCGTTTATTTGGCAAGCGGAAAAAATAAAATGAAAGTGCAAGTAAGACTGCTAATGCCCCTCCAGCAAGGAGGAATGAGTCAGAAATGATCCAAATCAGTACTGCGGCTGCAGCAGAAAAGAGGATGGCAGGAAGTGATGAAGCAGACTGAGGGATTTTCGTCGTTTTTTTGCCAGCTTGTTCCCTCAGCTGTTCCTGCACCATTTCATATTGTATCTTCAGAGTATCAATCTCTTTGCCTTCGGTGATCCTTCGCTGCAGCTCTTGAAATTCAGTTTCCTCAAGGAGCCTGTCTTCCACCTCTGTACAGCGCATTTCAAGGTACTTCAGCTGGGTTTCTTCTGAGGCAAGGCGTTCCATTAATGATTCCTTCTTCAGCTGAAGCGCACTCAGTGCATTCTCCATATTTTTCACTCGGTCTTTTATGATCATATCCATTTGAACTTCGGTGATGGAATTTGGCTCTTTTATTTTTAATTCCTGCAGAAGGCGTCCGATTCTTACTTCCACTTGGCCGATTTTCTGTTCATAGTCTGATGCCTGATCCTTCCAACGTGCATACAGTTCCCGCTTCTCAAGTAGTGAGGATAGGACGGCAGCTTTGGCTTCGATGGCCTTATCCGGCTTCGTCTCATCCATTGACTTCTCCAATTCCAGTAATCGGGAGCGTCCGGCTTCCATCGCCGATCTTTGCTGAGCTATACGGCTCTGGTACATTTCAAGCCGCTGGATGCCGTCTGCAGGAAAAGAATCGATTTCCGCTAATTCCTTTAACCTTGTCATGATCTCCTGGTATTCATGAAGGTCATTCCATGACTTTTCCAATGCCTCAAGATGCTGGAACTTCTTTTCTTTCTCTTCCAGCTCTTCATAAAGTGACGCCATGAAATCTTCAGAGGCTTTCTTCTTTTGTATCAGTAACGTAATGGTTTCATTCTTCTCTTTTGCCCTTTTGAATTGTAATTCCGTCTCTCTCAATTCAGATATTTTTTGATTGATCTCGGGTTTTTTTCCAGACTTTTTGAATAACCTGTCAAGCTCCTTCTGCCACTGTTCTTCCAGTTTAAAGATGGCATCCGTCCCGGTCATACCGGAGCTGAACAGGTACCGGTTGATTTCTTCCTCTTTCAATCGGGAAATCTCCTGCAGACCATGAATATTGAATGAATAAATGCCTTGAAAGGCCGCTTTATCAAGACCATTCAATTCTTTCTTGAGCTCTTCTTCTCCCCCCAGCGACCCATCCTCATAAAATACAGTTACATCTCCTGCGGCTTTCCCCTTTACCCGCTCAACCGTAAGGGACCGGCCGTCATCCATGGCAAGCGTCAACCGCCCCCCGTATTTGGCTTGTGTCTTTGGTTCATACCGCTGTTCAGAATGCAGCTTTGTCGGGAAACCGAACAGCACTCCATGAATGAAAGCCATGATGGTCGACTTTCCTGCCTCATTCTCCCCATAGAAAATAGAGAGCTGATTAAGTCCATTAAGACTGAAGTTTTCCCATTTCCCAAATCCATATATATGAATATCTTTAATTCTCATTGAAAACACCTCCTTCGGTCACAAATATCCTCTCTTTGAAAAAGAAGAAGCAAGCATTTCTGCGGCAGATTGTTTCATTTCTTCTTTTTCTTCATTATCCAGCAGCTCAATATACCGGTGTGCCTGAGGATGAAGAAACAGATCGGAGGACACTTCATCCCATTCTTGATCGCTCCAGCTTTTGACCGTTTGAATCATATCGCTCATGAAGGTTTCTTGGTCTTTAAAATATGAAAGCTGTCCGTTTCGATCGATTCTCATGGAATGAACCCAGACAAAGTCTTCCCGGTGTTCCTCTCCGTCCTGAAAGGCTTCAAGAATTTCCCCTGTTTTGATTTTGTTTAGAATTTCTCCACCCGTCTCTTCCGTATCGGAAAATTCCATTTCCAGGAGCGTACCGCCCTTCCTTCTGCACTGTTCAATTCCTGCCTTGCATAATTCATAGATCTGGCTGAGTTTAAGGACACCCTTTAATGAAATGGAGATCTTCTCCCAAATGATTTCTTGGGTTTCCAGAAATTCCAGCTTTGTTTCCCCATCAGCCACCGTTACGAAATAACAACCCTTCGGTCCGGTTTCTTTCCGGTGCCTTCCTTGAATATTCCCGGGATATACGATGGGTGGAAAAGCCGAGAGTTCTTTGCGCACATGTATATGCCCCAATGCCCAATAGTGATAATTCTTCTCCTTCAGCTCGCTGATTGAAAACGGAGCATATGGCTCGTGGTCAGTTGTCTCACCAGCCTCGCTTCCATGAAGGAGACCGATGTAAATCCCCCCGTCTTTCCTTGCTGCAGGGTAATCCGCAATTTTTCTTTCATGGATATGCCGGGTATCATAACTGAAACCGTATAAATGAACCGGTGTGCCATCAGCCGTGTAATGGATGACTTTCTCTACGGTATCACCAAAAACCTTCACATTGGCAGGCATGTCTAAGTGAGACCAGTAGTTTCCAAGGTAATCATGATTGCCATGAATGACATAGACTGAAATCCCGGCTTCATTCAGTCGTTCCAACTGATTTTTGAGGCGGGCCTGCGCACGGATGCTTCTGTCTTCTTCGTCATACAGGTCGCCCGCCATCAATACAAAATCAACTTCTAACCTGATGGCGTTGTCTACTATTCTTTCCAGAGACCGAAAAGTACTGTTCCTTACTCTCTGAAAAAGTTCCTCAGGCAAATGCTTCAAACCTTTAAATGGGCTATCAAGGTGCAGGTCCGCTGTATGTATAAACCGAATCTCGTTCATCATTATCCTTCTCCCTCAAATACGAATGCACGTTCTCTTATTCTTTTATTATAGCCTACTTTCCCCAAAAAAATAAGGATTCCGCATACTCTTCTCCTTAATACTCTTCTAACTGCAGCTGGTTTGAGATGCATTTTCACTTACACTGCAACCTGCCTTTCTTATAAACATTTCAAATCAAAAAAGCCTGATGATACCCAGGCTTTCAAGAGTGTTCTTTTCTTAAGGCTCTTTTCGTACACTTTGTTGCTATTTCAAAATATATTTCAAATAATATCCTGGTAAATCGTCGCAAAAACCCCGGTGAGCAGGAAAGAAAAGAGCTACCCGTTCTTTTTCGAGAGTACAACCTTTGAATACAGGGGGAAAAATCCGGCACCAGGGATTTTCCGAAAGCAACATTATATGCGGAAACAGCCTTTCACAAACGATTAAAAAATCCTGTACCGATTTCATTTGGAAAATCCTTAGTAAAGCAGTAAGAAAAGAGCTGCTCATCCTGCTTAAAAATAATTTTCCAATATCCATAGGGATATTCAGGCCCTTTTTGTTTTTTCGAGTGCAGCATTAAAGCGGAAACCGCTTTGCTGCGAACCTCAAAGGATAGAATGATTTGACTTTTCAAGATCTAAAGCGAGGTGTCTCCCCAGCAGGATACCGCTTGCTGCTGCCTGGGAAAGCGAATGGGTTTCCCCGGAGCAGTCCCCGATCAGGAATAAATCCGGGATTGCCGTTTCAAAGTACCGGCTGGTGCAAATCTTTGGTTCGTAAAACTTCGCATCCATACCATATAATAACGTGTCTCCATCGATTTCTTCACCTAGCAGCCCCTCAAGTGCCGATAACATTTCCAATGAAGCTCTGATGTATAATTCAGGAACTTCGTCAAGGAGATTTCCGGTTTCAGCTTCCAGTGATGGAATGATAGAGCTGCTGTTGAGGGTTGATGTTTTCCTGCCAGCCCTCATATCTTCAAGCCTTTGGACCACGATGCGTCCGTTTTGTCAATTGATTTCACCAATCACGGACCTGGCATACTCCTGCGCTTCTTCATATGATAAGAAATATCGAGGGACAAACAGCGTGAAATTCAAATTCTTGCTCGGTGTCTCCCTCTCCCTTACATTTTGTCCATCAGGCATGACCAGACCGTGCTGATGTTTCCGAACGATTCTTCCTTGCGGGTTCATACAGTAGGTCGTGGCTGTGTATGTATCCCCCAAATAAGTAAGTTTGGTTTCAAACGTTTCCTGCAGAATAGAGTGCAGCTGGCTTTCTTTCATTTCGATTCGAAGTCCGAGGTCAAGCCTTGTTTCTGATGGAACTATGCCCAAGGATTCCATCTGGGGCTTGAGCCATTTGCTCCCGCTCATCCCTGTTGCCAGGACGAGTTCCTTCGTCTGAAATGAATGATCTTTCGAATGTAAAAGAAACCCCTCGTCTGCCCTGTGTATGGACTCGATCAAGGTTTCAAATGTGAAGGTTACTTTTTCATTCACCAAGTATTCATAAATACCCTGAAAAACCTTTTTAGCCAACGCTGTTCCGAGATGGCGGACTTCAGTAGAAAGTACTCCTGAATGAATGACTCTCTGCATTTGCGGCTAATTCCTTGTTCTCTGTGTTATATGTTTGAACTGCACTGCCGCCAAATGCACAAAGGATATCGTCGACTTCTTTCATTAGTTTCATCGCCTGGCTTTCACCGATTTTCCTCCCAAGCTCACCGCCGAAGTCATTTGTATAATTGAATTTCCCTTCAGATTTCCCAAGCCCTGCAAAACCGACATATTGACTGCAGTTCTCCCCGCAGGTACACCTGCCTCCCATTTCCACCCCGCAGAAGCGGTCCTTTAGCTTTTTACCAAGATCAATGATATGAATATTCAAATCATTATTTTCTTTTGCTAACTGATAGGCAGTGAAAACACCGCTCACGCCTGCTCCAATAATCGTGATATCATACACGGAGTCTTTCACCGTTCTCACTTCCTTTTCTCCATGGTTTAATGTTCACTTTGCCTGTTTATTTATTGATCAGATGGATCACGCCAACAATAATGCAGGAATTCAGTACCTGATTCTGTACCATCATCTATTTTCTTCAAAAGAAAGCCGTTTCGGAGCAGAACTTTTTGAGAAGGGATATTATCGGCAGTCGTTTTGGCATGAATGATCCTTATGTGATATTTACTTATATCCTTCATCAAAAGCTTTAAGGACATAGCCGCAACTCCCTGCCCAATATAAGCTTCACCAACTCTGTATCCAAGATGTCCTATACCGTTCCCCGCATCAATATCAACCAGGTTCACCCTTCCTAATATATCTCCCGATTGATTCTTGATCAAGAAAAAGAAGGAAAGTCCCTGACTTTGTTCTTCCAGCAGTGATCTGTGCCTTTCCAGGAAAAAATCATATTGAAAATATTCCTCTCCCCGGCCGGGAACCATAGTTTCAAAAAACTCCCTGTTCTCACATTCAAAAGCATACAATTCTGGGGCATCCTGCTGTCTAAGCCTTTCAAGATACAGTTCCATTCACTTTAGATTCCTTTCTTTCCAGTTCATCTAAAAAATCGGCGATTTCACTCTTACTCTTCAATTTGAATACTTTCTTTTCAGGACCAAGAGATTGAAATCGTTCCATCCTGTCCTCCATTTTGCTTTTCCGGGAATGATAGGTGGTGATGATGAATTTCAAAAAAGCCCATTCCATCTTTTCTGTGCATCCATCTCCCATGTCCGGCCTGTTTTTCCCTAAATTCGTAAGCCATCTCTTCAATACGCGATACAGGCACACATACAGAGGCAGCTCTAAATAAACGATTGTATCCGCATGAACAAAACGCAGCTCAAATGTACTGCTGTAATTCCCTTCGATGATCCAGTCCGGCTTTTTGACGATTTCCTTTTGGGGAGCAGAGAACTCCTCGAGACTGGCCTCTACCCATCCTGGTTTCCAAAACAGTGAATCAAGGTGAGTTACCTCAATCCCAAGGATTTCTCCAAGCTTTCTTGCAAACGTTGATTTCCCAACCCCTGCAGAGATTCCCACCACCATAATCCGTTTCATCCGTTAACGCCTCATTTCAATATAAAAATACGTATTAAAGAAAAGTGCATCCTTTAAAATTTCGATTCCCATAGGGAGAATACCTCCTTGATTTCTCTTTCCAATTTAAAAAAGCAATTCCCCATTAATGGGAAACTGCTTCTTGGCCTTATTTCTTCTTCGTTAATTCAATCGCTTTCTTGATATCCTTATAAGAATTCGACTTTCCATACATCAAGACCCCTCCGCGGTAAACCCTTGCACCGAACCAGCCAAGGAACAGGATGGAAAGAAGCAGAATCACGATGCCGAGGATCGGTTCCCAAGCAGCGATATTCAGCATCCCTACCCGCAGGAACATAACCATGGGGGTAAAGAACGGAATGTAAGAGGCTGCAGTGACAAAACCTGCTTCCGGATTACCCAGCCCGAACACAGCAATGAAGAACCCGATCATAATCAGGAAAGTCATCGGCATGATCATTTGTTGAACATCCTCGATTCTGCTCACCAGTGAGCCGAGCAGCGCCGCCAATGTAGCAAAAAGGAAATAGCCTAAAAGGAAAAATACAACGGCGTAAACGATTATGCCCGCTGGAATGTCAGAGAAGCCGAAAAACTCCAGTATGCCTCCCATCTCGGAATCGCCTTTACTGCTGAGAGCAAAATACCCGATAGCTATCAATACTGAGAGCTGGGTGAGGCCCACAAGTCCAATTCCGATGATTTTGGCAAACATTTGTTTCACCGGTGAGACACTTGAGATCAGGATTTCCATGACCCTTGAAGATTTCTCAGTAGCAACATCCATAGCAATCATGTTTGCATAAACAATTACTGAAAAGTAGATGAAAAACAATAGAATATACACGATTCCTCGTGCCTGATTCAATTCTTCCTCGGACTTTGCTCCTTCTACAAGAGCTTCTCTCTCGAATGAGACGGGAGAACTCAATGAAGCCAGCTCATCCGGTGATAATTCCAGGTTTTCAGCTGCCATGGCAGATTTCATTCCCTGCAATGCAGCCTGAAGGTCATTGGCAATTGCAGATTCTGCAATCGACTCTGCTTTATAGACTCCCTGCGGAAGGCCATTCTCATCCTTTGAAAGAATCAGGTAACCACTGTAGTCCCCTTCTTCTACACTCTCTTCCAAACTTTTTTCGTTTTCATTGGATTTTTCCAGCTCTAATTCTTCATTCAGTGAACTTAACTGTAATTCGAACTGGTCATATAATTCACCCGATTCATCCACAACAGCTACAGTATCCTGCTCATCTCCGCTGAAGCTTTCTATGATATCCTGCAAGTTCACGAGGAGAAAGATTCCGGCTGCCACTATCAGAGTCGTGATGATAAAAGACTTTGCCTTTATTTTATTCAAGTAGGAATGGACAAGGATCAGGAAAAAGTTATTCATATGACGTACCCACTTTCTCAATGAAAATATCATTCAAGGACGGTTCTTCCAATTCAAATTTGCGGACAAATCCTTTTCTGACCACTTCATTGAAAACGTCCTTCGCTATATCTTCCGACTCAACCTGCAGCTGGACCCCTTCGGTTGTTTTTTTCGCCTTTGTCACTCCGGACACGGCTTCCAAAAAGCTCAAATCAAAGTCAGCATGGATTGTAACGTTTTTCTTTCCAAATGACCGCTTGATTTCTTTTAACCCCCCATGAACGACCGGGGTGCCTTTATGCATGATGCATAAATTTTCACAAAGTTCCTCAACATGTTCCATCCTATGGCTTGAAAAGACGATAGTCGTTCCACCTTCTTTGATCTCGCCTACCGCATCCTTCAGCAGTTCAACGTTAACCGGATCAAGTCCGCTGAAAGGCTCATCGAGAATAAGCAGTTTCGGCTTATGTATAATGGAGGCGATTAACTGAATCTTTTGCTGATTTCCCTTGGATAATTCCTCCACTTTCTTATTCTTATATTCTGGCACATTGAATCTCTTGAGCCAGTATTCCAATTCTCGTTCAGCTTCTATTTTATCCATCCCCCGTAAACGGGCCAGGTAAATGATTTGATCATTCACCTTCATCTTCGGATACAGCCCTCGTTCTTCAGGAAGGTAACCTACCTCAGGACTTGTGGAATAATCAATCTTTTTTCCATTCCATGTTATAGTCCCTCCACTCGGGTCGAGCAGGCCTAGTATCATCCTGAAGGTGGTCGTCTTGCCTGCACCGTTTCCACCAAGGAAACCGAACATCTCTTTTTCAGGTATACTGATTGATAAATTGTCCACTGCAGTAAAGTTACCAAACCTTTTGGTTACATTGTTCAGTGACAGAACCATTCTTTCATCCTCCTATTCAACCCAAAAAATAACCGGGCACAAGCCCAATGCCTTTCCTTTTTGAGTAGTTATTCCATCTATCTATACGATTGTATAGGAAATTAGTTCCCTATTTCCATAGAAAATCTGATATTCTGTTAAAATATAAAAACTTTATTAATTTTTGAAATTATGCAAGAATAATAGTAACTGGCAGAATTTTTTTCAAAAGGGGATAAAAATGATGAAAGTTTACAAATTGACGGTCTTTGAACAAACCGGGGAAAGCCTCTTTGAGGATTCTTTTGAAGCACCTTCTGATGAGGAAGCGAAAAAAATCGGCAAAGGCATATTGGAAGAAAAGGGGTATGAAGACCACACTCACCGCTGTGCTTCACCTCTTGGAAAGCTGATACTTTTTCACCCTTGATGACAGAAAAACGGGATGAACCCTTAAGTTCATCCCGTTTTTTTACTGCCCCTTGAATTGCGGCATTCTTTTTTCTACAAACGCCCTAATGCCTTCTTGGTGGTCCTGTGTCTGGCGCATCTTCCACTGGCCGGCTTTCTCAAGCTGCAATGCCTTTTCCAATCTGTCTTTATTGAGCTCAGCAAATATCGCTTTGGATTCAATAATCGACTGCAAAGGCTTCTGCAAGCATTCAGTGATATATTTTTCAACCGCCCTATCCAACTTGCCGGAAGGGATGGCTTCGTCCACAAGTTTTTTCATAAGTGCCTCCTGCCCCTGGATTACCTTTCCTGTCCACATCAGCTTTTTAGCCCTGCAAGCACCAAGCCGTTCCTGTAGGAAGAAATGTCCGCCGCCATCGGGGATCAAACCAATTCCGATGAAATTCATTGCCAGCTTACTGTCTTCTTCACAGATGATGTAATCGGCTGCCAGGGCGAGGCTCAGCCCCAGGCCAGCAGCCGCCCCATGAATGCCCGCGATTGTCAGTTTGTTCATTGTATAGAGTGTCATGGATAAGTCATTGATCACATCCATGATCTCTGAGAATTCCTCTTTGCCCCCAAGATCCAGCATTTCCTTGATATCCCCGCCTGAGGAAAAACCCCTTCCTTCTCCTTTGAGGACAAGGATAAGGATATCCTCATCCTTTTCGATTTCTTTCAGACAGTTCAACAGCTCACGCATCATCTTAGGATTCATTGCATTTAATGATTGCGGACGGTTCAAAGTGACTGTCGCTGTCTTGCCGTTCATTTCAAGTTTGATGGTATCATACAGTGCATTTGCATTCATGTGTTACACCCCTTATGTACTTTCATTCATAATTTTTAAAATATTCTATAAACAATTATATATCAATAGTTTATAAAAAAAGCCATTTTCGAAAACTTTGCTGCTATTCAATATTAATTTAAATCAATACCCTTGTAATTGAACGTAAAAACCCCGGCCACAAGAGTAACCGAAGAAAGCCGGGGAACTCCCGGCTTTCTTTCTCATCTATTGGCCGACTCTTTCTTTCACCTGGTCCCGTAAAGCCCTCTTCAGGAATTTGCCGACAGAGGTTTTCGGAATTTCCTCGAAGAACAGGATTTCATCCGGCAGCCACCACTTGGCAAATTGCGGTTTGAGAAATTCATAAATTTCTTCTTTCGTGGTGTTCTGATGGTCCCCTTCTTTTAAAACAACACAGGCAACAGGACGCTCCTGCCATTCAGGGTGAGGAACTGCCACTACCGCTGCCTCAAAGATGCTCTCATGTGCCATAAGGGCATTCTCCAAATCGACGGATGAAATCCACTCTCCGCCAGATTTAACGAGGTCCTTCGTCCTGTCTACGATCTTTACGAACCCTTCCTCATCGACCGTGACAACATCCCCTGTATAAAGCCACCCGTCTTTGAAGGCTTCATCTGTTCTTTCATCTTTATAATATTCAGAGGCAATCCACGGCCCCCTTAACGTTAACTCCCCCATTTCTTTCCCATCCCAGGAAACTTCCCCATCCTTTCCGATGATTCTCATTTCCAGGCCGGGAACGAGGATACCCTGTTTTGCTTTTACATTATATTTCTCTTCTTTCCCCCATTCTTCCATATAGCTTTTCTCTCCGGTTACAGTGGCAAGAGGGCTTGTTTCAGTCATTCCGTATGCATGCATGAATGGAATCCCATGCTTTTCTTCAAAAGCTTTGATCATACCCAGCGGTGCTGCTGAACCTCCGCAAAGAATGGAACGGAGACTGGAAAGATCATATTGATTCTCATCCAGTTCTTTCAGAAGTCCCAGCCAGATGGTCGGCACCCCCGCAGTAATTGTGACTTTTTCCTCCTGCATCAATTCTGCCAGCAGCTTAGGGGTAAAGTAAGGACCTGGCAGGACTTGGGAAGTGCCGAACCATGTGGCGGCAAACGGAAGCCCCCAAGCATTCACATGGAACATCGGCACCACCGGAAGGGCAATGTCCTTTTCTGAAACACCTGTAGTATCCGCAAGACCAAGCGCCATGCTGTGAAGAACGATTCCTCTGTGAGAGTATACAACTCCTTTAGGATTTCCAGTGGTTGCGCTCGTATAGCACATTCCTGCTGGCGCATTCTCATCCAAATCATCGCGGAATGGGTGATGGGGATCCCCTTCTGCAAGGATTGTTTCATAGTGATAGGCAGGTGAAAGGCTCGTTTCCGGCAGGGTATCGCTATCCGTCATAATGACGAAGGCTTTCACAGTTGTCAGCTGGTCTTTCACCCTTTCAATCAGCGGCAGGATATCCGAATCAATCAAAAGGACCTTATCTTCAGCATGATTGATTATGTAAATGATATGCTGAGGTGCCAGCCTGATATTGATTGTGTGCAGCACCGCACCGCTGCAAGGTATGGCAAAGTACGCTTCCAGGTGCCTGTGATGGTTCCAGGCAAGTGTGCCGACTTTATCGCCTTCTTCCACGCCAAGTTTTTCAAGGGCGCTGGCCAGCCTCCTCGCCCGGGAAGCCATCTCCTTATAGGTAAACCTGCTTATACCACTCTCTGTCCGTGAGACTATCTCTTTCTTCGGGTAATATCTTTCAGCGCGTTCAATCATTTGTGTAAGCAGCAAAGGAGTGTTCATCATTTGGCATCTCTCCTATCATTAATGAAATCGCTTTCAATTACCAACAGTTGAATATATGCATTCCTATACTAATCTCATTCGCTATTTTGCATGCCAATCCCTTTTAATTTAGTGAATTTTCCGAATATAAAAATCCATACAAAAAACGGCCCTCCTTATGAGGACCGCTGGTTATTTAATTCAAAAGCTCATCGAGAATCTGCAGTTTCTTGTCGGTATAGTTTTTGAATCCTTCATTATATGCTTTTGGTTCTTTCGGATTTGCAAAATGAGTAATCTTCCCGGTTTCAGGATCGATGAATTTGCTTGCTGCACCGCAGCCTATTCCGATGATGGTCTGCATTTCTTCCATTATCATGATGTTATAGATGCTGTCCTGTTCAGGAAGTGCATAACCTACATTTTCCAGGTTTCCAAGGATGTTTTTCTGACGGTATAAATAATATGGTGCATAATCATGCTCTTCTGTCCATTTATCAGCTAGAGCCATCATTCTTTCGATTTCTTGCCTGTCCGCCACCTTATACTTCTCTTTATTTCTCGTCATTTCGGATGCTCTTTTAAAAGACAACGTGTGAACTGTTAATGATTCCGGCATCAGTTTTTCAGTTTCATTCAAAGAATGGCTGAACTCCTCCACCCCTTCACCTGGCAAACCGATGATTAAATCCATATTGATGTTCCTCATGCCCATTTCCCTTGCAAGATGGAACTTTTCAATTGTCTCTTCCACTGAATGATGCCTGCCAATTGCCTTCAAAGTCTCGTTCGTGTAGGACTGAGGATTGATGGATATCCTGTCGATGTTCCATTTATTCAAAACCTCTAATTTTTCAGGAGAAATAGTATCAGGCCTGCCTGCTTCCACCGTCACTTCCCTTACTTTGTCCACATCCGGGAATGACCGGTACATTTCCTCATACAGCAGATCCATTTGTTCTGCTGTAATGGAAGTAGGTGTTCCGCCCCCATAATAGACGGTGGTGATTTTAACATCGTTTTCTTTCAGCCAGCGCCCTGTTTCCTGGATTTCATAATGCAGGCCTGTAAGAAACGAATCGACTCTCCCTTGTTTCCCGAGGATTGCATAGGCAGGGAAGGTGCAATAAGCACATTTTGTCGGGCAGAATGGAATGCCTATATAGATGCTGACTTCTTTTTGAAGAGAGTATAAGTCCGGGACCACAGACAGCTGCCGGTCGACAATCCGTTCCATCAGGTCGATCTTTTCATCCGTAATGAGATAATCCTCTTTCAGCTTACGGCGGATTTCTTCTCTCGGCAATCCTTCGCGTACGCCCTTATGAAACAGTTTAGTCGGACGGATCCCAGTCAGGATACCCCAAGGCTGCACAATTCCTGTGTGATCCTGCAGTACATTCAAATAGACATGGGACAGGGCATTCTTGAAGCTGCGAAACTGTTCTTTATCTGTCTGGTCCACCGGGACTTTCTTTTCGAATTGAGAAGTTTGCTTCTGTTCCCCAGACTCAAGAGCAGCCTCTGCCCTGACAAATCCCTGGTCCTTTTCTATATCGAACTCTATATGGAGATCACCTTTGACTTGTTCAAACGGGGCAACTGCCGGATCTTCAAAAAATAAATTGGCGATAAGCTGCAACGGACGATTGAATCGTTCATCATGCAAACCGCTGAATGTAATGTTCAATGAAATCACCTTTCAAAAATCGAATTTCAACTTGTTTAAGTGTACAGAAGGAATGACGTATGGTCAATACTAAAGCGGAAGCGCCTTGTTCAGCCCCGACAGGCATAAGACGAGCCGGCGGAAAGGTTGTTCTTTAACCTTCTTGACGGATTGGCTTATGACCCCGAGGGGCTTGGCGCTGGAGCTGGATGATACTAAAGCGGAAGCGCCTTGTTCAGCCCCGACAGGCATAAGACGAGCCGGCGGGAAGGTTGTTCTTTAACCTTCTTGACGGATTGGCTTATGACCCCGAGGGGCTTGGCGCTGGAGCTGGATGATACGAAAGCGGAAGCGCCTTGTTCAGCCCCGGCAGGCATAAGACGAGCCGGCGGGAAGGTTGTTCTTTAACCTTCTTGACGGATTGGCTTATGACCCCGAGGGGCTTGGCGCTGGAGCTGGATGATACGAAAGCGGAAGCGCCTTGTTCAGCCCCGACAGGCATAAGACGAGCCGGCGGGAAGGTTGTTCTTTAACCTTCTTGACGGATTGGCTTATGACCCCGAGGGGCTTGGCGCTGGAGCTGGATGATACTAAAGCGGAAGCGCCTTGTTCAGCCCCGACAGGCATAAGACGAGCCGGCACGAAGGCGGCTCCTTGACATGGAATGCTCCGAGATGCAGTGGCTATGAATCCAGGCATCCACTTCCGATAGTTTTCCTCATTGGGTGTTCCATACTTTATTAGCGGCCCTTCACTTTGAAGCTCCTCATGCCTGGTGCTCCAGCTGAATCGGGATACATTCCACAACAAAAAAACTGACCCCTGCCAGGCCAGCTTTCTTCCTCTATGATTTAATGACATTCATTTTTCTCAGGAATTCAATCGGCTGCTGTTTTCGGAATAGCTCTTTCACAGCATAAGCAACACCATTTTGTTTATCTGAGCGTGTGATCCAGTCGGCTGCATGTTTAACCTCCAGGGGTGCATTCCCCATGGCAATTCCCAGCCCGCAGCAATCGAGAAGATCCTTGTCATCATGGTTCGCTCCTACCATTACCACCTGGTCCCTGGTGATTCCCGCTCTTTCACATACGTATAGGAGGCCCCTTAATTTAGAAACACCTCTTTTGACAATATCCATCCTGCCCGCACCTGTAACGATGCAGTCCACTTCATGATACATTCCTTTGATTGCTTTGATGGCATCACTCATCTCTGACTCAGAATTAAACTTAGCTTCGATCTTAAGAGCAGATGAAGGGTCTTCGAAAAGGTACTCGCTCAAAGAATCTGTGTAGTGGGTACTGTAAATGAAACTCGATTCTCTATTATATAAGACTTTTTCACGGAGTGAACCTGTCAGCTTGATCCTGTTCATGATGGCCATCTTGTCCTGCACGACCCTCAGCTGGCAGTTCAGCTCTTCAAGGAATTTCACCAGCTCATAGGTAATATCTTCGTGGATTTTATTGACATACAATGGTTTACCCATCTGTTTTCCAATATACGCCCCCTGATGAGTAACCAGTGGATTATCAATTTTCAAGGCTTTGGCAACCCGTTTCGCAGAAGGAAATGTTCTTCCTGTAATCAGAGTTACGTGGATTCCTTTGCTTTGGACATAATCTATTGCCTCTTTTGTGTCCTTGTTTAAACGGCCATTGTTAAGCAGAGTGCCGTCAATATTTAAAGCTAACATACGATAAATCATGGATGCGACCTCCTCATTCGTTGTCTATTTTAACCTGCTGGAATATATGATTTTGGAATGGAATGGTAATCATGTCCACTCTAGTCCTTTGTATACTGATATGTCAGGGCATAGAAATATATGACAAGATTCAGAGGGTTTCCTTTAAACAATGCTCTTTTCGTAAACTTTGTTGCTATTCACTATATTCTTCATATAAAGTTCTGGTAAATCGCCGTAAAAACCCCGGTGACCAGGAAAGAAAAGAGCTGCTCATTCTTTTTCGATAGTAAACCCTTTGAATACAGGAGAAAAATCCGGCACTGGAATTTTTCCGGTAGCAACAATATATGCGAAAACAGCCTTAAACAAAAAAACTGCCCCCGGCTGAGCAGCCAGGGGCATCATTCAAATATTACTTCTGCATGGAACCGTATAGTTCTTCAAGTGGCTTCATGATGACTTTGTTAAGTTCGTTGATCAGCATGCTCATTCTTTGCTCGGCTTCCATCAGCTGTGAAATCTTTTCATGCTGCTGGACAAGCATGGCTGTCTTCTGTGCATGTTCTACTTCTTCCTGTGTAAGTTCTTCACCGTTCATCTGCTTTTGCTGCAGGTTCATTTGAATATTGCGGAAGTTTTCGAACATTTTGTTAGCCTGTTCATCACTGTTTACTTCATCGTACATTTTTTTCAGGTTATTGAATTCGTCACTTTTTCTAAGTGCACTTTCAAGTTCATTTGCGTAATCGTATAAGTTTACTGCCAAAATAAATACCTCCTAATAATCTCTAGCCAATTCCCTACCACTATAACAAAAGTGAAAGGAGAATGCGAGGATACTTATGCTTTCTACTATTTCTATGCAATAAACAGTACAATGGCACCCTGGACCAATCCGATGATTCCTCCCAGCAAGGCCCCCAGGTAGGTAATCATTTTCAGCTCTTTGGAGGTGATTCCGAGGACGAGTTCTTCCAGGCGCTGAACGGAGAAGGTTTCCACCTGCTCCCTGACCACTTCCTGCAGATGCAGCTTTTCCATGATGATTTCGATTTTTTGCGAGACAGCCATTACACTCATTTCAAAAATATGAGGCACAATGATCCCTGTGATTCTCTGTTTGAAAGGTGACAAGACCTCTTTCAGGTCGGTTGACATCAGGTTTTCCACTGAAACCATATCCAGCACCGAGCTTTTCAATGCCGGGAGGACTTCTTCATTTTTAACATTTTTAAGGACATCCTCCCATTTCGATTCCTTTAATTTCTCCCATTCTTTTTTCAGGAGATTTCTCAGAATTTCCTTTGTGCCATCATGCTTTATGAATTTAATGATTTCCGGCTGGATTTTTTCAGATAAAGAAGAATTGCCAAGGAACATACCAAGCATGTTTCCGAGCATCCCCCGCCCTTCCAGGAAGTCATCGATCATGATTTTAACTTTGCGCCTGCCTTCCGGACTGTTGAAGTATGCCTCCCCTTTTTCAGCAATGAACTCTGCGGCCATCGGGATGCCCGCCTCCACTTTTTCCTGCCATTTGAGCGGGACTGTGGCCTCAATTGTCCTGGAACGGTACTCTTCTTTATAACCATGATATTTCTGGTCGATCCAATTCTCTATACCGCTTTCAATATTCTCTGTTGTCAATGGAATACGAAGTTTCTTCAGCCATGCCTCAATATTTTCATCCGATTCAATGACCGGCTCAATACTCTCGCCTATCCAGCTGACGGCATCTGTCCTGAACTGTCCGTTGGATAATTTTTTCTGGATGCTTTCTGGTGTGATCAAATGATGAACGACCATTTCTCCAAGCTGGACGGCCATTTCACTCCTTCTCTTTGGTATCAGGCCAGGTGTGAACGGAACCCTCCATTTCCCTATATATACCGGATTATACGGCCTGAAAAGCATCTTGATGGCAAGGGAGTTGGTAAACCCGCCGATTGCCGCTCCAATCAGGACCATTATGATAAAGGTAACAATAATTTCCATGATTTCATCCTTCCTTTGGGGGCTTACTCATAAGAATGCTGCAGCTGCATCAAATATTTCTCATCGTCCCTGAACATTTTCATCAGTCAGACATAATATGCTATATCAGCATCCGCCCATTATAATATTATAAATTTTGTCCTGCGGCAGCGCAAACGGGGAGTTTTGTCATGCGATTTAAATTTAAAGCCTCCAGCTCAATCAACGAGCCCATTTTATACCTTTCCAACAGCTCCATTCCTGAATTAAATGCATTTTTCGGTGAACGCATTTCCCTAAGAATCGGACTCTCCCGTTTCCAAATAAAGTTAGCTGTTTCTTCCAGCAAACAAGAATGCTGTGAACTTCTTTTTCCCGGGGAGCATGCTAATAAACTTGAATGGGAGGGCAGATTCCAATATTATTTTTCCAGTGAAGGGAAAACCCTCTCACTAGGCCCTGTCATAGGAATCCTTACTGATATTGATAAGACGGGAAAACCGCTTCTTGGAAGACTGGATGGATATTACAGTGAACTTCACCGTTTCACTCAATTGCAGGGAGGACTGTTCTTCCTTACAGGATCTGCTGAATTAAAGCGGTCCCAGGGATACTTATTCAACGAAGAAAAGGGTAATTGGATCCAAACTTTCACCCCGCTGCCTGATATTCTCTATAACCGGATCCATTCACGAAAATCGGACCGGGATGAACGGATTAAAAACCTGATCTCCAGTTTGAAGAATGAATCTGTCTTTGTCTTCAACACTTCATACTTAACAAAGGAGTATGTTCACAGCCTGCTTTCACAGGAAGATCACCTTCTTGAGTATTTGCCGAGTACCGAAACCTTTTCCACATCACGCCTGCGCAGCATGATTGAACAGCATAGGGATCTTTTCATCAAGCATGTTGCCGGCAGTCAGGGAAAAAAACTGATGAGACTCACCTTACTGGATGATGAATACCGCTTATCTCAGAATCTGCTGGATGAAACGGTGAGCAAAACGTTTTACTCGTTCAGTGAGGCTGCTGATGAATTCTCGAAACAGAAGGTATCTTCAAATTATATCCTTCAGGAAACAATTCCCCTCCTGAAAGCCGGAACAAGGGCACTGGATTTCCGTTTCCTTTGCCACTTGGTTCATAGAAAAGAGTGGAAGTTGATTTCAGCAGTTGCAAGGATTTCAGGAGAAGGTCAATTCGTATCGAATATAGCAAAAGGCGGGGAATTGGCCAAACCGCTGAACATCCTGAATGAATTCTTCAGCCTTGAAGAGGCACGGAGAATATTCCTGTTGATGGAAGAATTGGCCCTGTCAGTCTGCAGCAGTCTCGCTAAGAATAGTTCCTTGACCTTAGGTGAATTGGGGATTGACCTTGGAGTGGATGAATCAGGAAAACCGTGGTTGATCGAAGTGAATTCAAAGCCATCCAAGCAGACCTATACTGATAACAATACCATCCGGCCGTCTGTCAAAGCACTTCAGTCGTTGGCAGGTACCATATGGGAAGAAAGGAGAATATAAATTGAACAGACTTGGAATCATGATGCTGGAACCTGATTTGTTCCATTCATTTTACACTGGAATGGCAGAAGCCGGCGAAAACCATAACATTGAAGTGGTGTTATTTTCACCGCTCCAAATCCACCCCCATACTGAATGGGTTCAAGGATACCGCTATTCCAATGAAATTGGAAGCTGGGAAAAAGATATCTTTACGATACCTGAATTCATTTATGATAGGACTTTTTACCAGGATGACTTCGCATCGAAACAGGCCAAGGCAATTGCTCAGTGGCTGAAAAACCGGGATGATCTATGCTTCCTGGGTTATGGTCTGCCAAATAAGTGGACTATTTATCAACACTTGAAGAAACAAGATAAAGTTTCTCCCTATCTTCCTGAAACTACACTGATAGAGTCCATTCCCGAATCTATTGCCAGAATCAAAAAAGATAAGCTCGTCATCATTAAACCTTATGATGGTGCCCATGGGAATGCTGTTTATGAAATTGAGGCTGACCAGAAAGAAATGACCATCCGTACAACGAAAAAATTGGAGATGATCGAGAAAAAGATGGATGATGACACTCTGGCCAGATGGCTGGAAGGCGTCACACGAAAGAAAAGCTTCATCATGCAAAGGAGACTTGAAAACACAGATGACCAAAATCGGCCATTCGATTTGAGGATCCTGCTCCAAAAAAGCGAACATGAGAAATGGATAGTGACTTGCAAAGGATTCAGGGCAGGAAATCAGAACAGCCTGCTTACTAACTTAAGTGCCGGTGCTGCAGCCATTCCTTATGAAGAGTGGAAGAAGAACCAGAAACAGTATAATTGGAAGTATATTGAAAGTGAATTAAGTGAAATCCTGAGTACACTTCCAGTCATCCTGGAAGAGGAATTTGCTCCATTATTTGAAATCGGTCTAGATATCGTCATAGGGAAAGACAGTTCAGTATGGATTCTAGACATGAACTCCAAGCCTGGCCATAAGATGCTTCAGCTTCTAACACATGAAGAAATAAAGCAGATTTATTCATTGCCATTACGCTATTGCAAAGCTCTTCAACGAAAAATGCCCGCTGCAGGAGGCGAATCAACTTGATTAAGTCCTATAAGCTGGAACGATTCGAATCAAAAGAGAAAATCCTCTATCTTCCCGTCAGCCTGGACCTGGAAAACATCCAGACCATCTCCCTTGGATCTTTACAAACCGCGGCCGAATGCCAAAAACATCCCAACGGCCGGAATGTAGTATCAATTAGTTCAAGCCTGGCAGAGGAATTGTCCCTCCCTCCTTTCATCACAACAATTTATTTGTTCCGCAATGAAAATACAATCATTCTTGGCCCTCTTATTGGTATATTCACATCCGGGTTCACCTCATTCTTAATGAAACCGATAGGCGAACGCTCAGCTTTTTTTTCAAAGCTCCTATCTCTTCAGTCCTCCATGGGCGTCATCCCTTTCGTCTTCGGCGAAAAGCATATCGATTGGGAAAATGGACTTGTCAAAGGCTGGTTCTACATCCGTAACGAATGGAAAACACATATCGTTCCTCTTCCAAACGTCATCTATGATCGCCTCCCCAATCGCAGGAGCGAAAAAAAGCCGGGGTATCAGGAACTAAAGTCGCGGCTTCAAACTGAATATGGCATCCCGTGGTATAATCCCGGTTTCTTTAATAAGCTTGAGGTTTTCGAGCGGTTGGAAAATGACGATGAGGCAATAAGATACCTTCCAGAGACACATGCGTTTCAATCATTCTCACAAATAGAGAGAATGATGTCCAAATACGGCCATGTGTTCATTAAGCCCAAAAACGGTAGTCTCGGGATGGGTGTCCACCAATTCACTTATAACCGGTTGACGGAAGAATATTACTGCCGGTTCCAGGATAAGAATGGCGGTAACAGATTGGTCAGATCTGGTTCGCTTGAAAAATTAGTCCAAAGATTGATTCCAGCCAAGATATTGAACAGGATGGTTATCCAACAAGGAATACATTTAATAAAATCGGAAGAGCATCCTGTTGATTTCCGGGTCCATACCAACAAGGATGAAAACGGAATATGGCAGGTAAGTGCTATTGCTGGAAAGGCTGCCGGAGAAGGAAGCGTTACAACTCACCTTCATAATGGCGGCAAGGTGTTGAGCTTGCAGGAGATTTTCACAGATGAAAACCAATTTCTGCGCACGGAAGAAAAACTAAGAACAGCCGCACTCATTCTATCCTCTGCAATTGAACGGAATATGGAAGGGTTCATCGGGGAAATCGGATTTGATTTTGGAATAGATACGATTGGACGTGTATGGTTGTTCGAAGCTAATTCAAAACCGGGAAGGTCCATTTTCACACACCCCGATATGAAACCCTTTGAATTGCTGACCCGGAGACTCTCCTTATCCTTTGGACTTTACCTTACACAGCAATCGATCAGGCAGCCTCAGGAGACCCTGACATGAAAATTTATTACCAGCCACAGAAGAAGATTTTCTTTCACTCAGATCCTTCGCTTCAATCACTGATGTTCGGCAGGAATTCATATATTCTCTATAGAGAGGATGAACCCTATAAACACGGGTTCAATGTATCGGCAGTGAACAATGCCTGCGGCCCGGTGATTGGGATATTGACTGCCAATGAAAAGGGAAGTTACCTGGGTAACTTCCCTTTGTTTCAAGAGCTTCAAAAAGTCATCACAACAAGAGGCGGAATATCCTTTGTATTCTCTTTGAGCGACATTGGAGGCGAAAGAATAGAAGGGCTGTGCTTTAATGAGGAAAAAAACACGTGGATATCATGTAAATTTCCCATACCACATTTCATTTATAACAGAGTCCCTTCCCCTTCAATGGAGAAAACAGAAGAGTTCACCGGGTTCCTTCAGTGGGTTGAGGAAAAACAGATTCATTTTTTCAATCCTCATTTTTTTAATAAGTGGGAGATCTATCAATGCCTTTCCGAAAATGAATCACTGAAACCGCACTTGCCGGAAACCAAATTACTTCAAAGCAAAGAAGCATTGGAAAATGATCTAAGAACCAAGCAGAAGATTTATATCAAGCCTGTTTTGTCTTCTAAAGGAAAAGGGATCAGGCTGCTTGAACAAAGTGAAGATGGTCAGATCGTATGTAAAAGTACAAAGAAGATCGAAAGGTTCCTTCGATATGATCGATTGATGCTCAGGTATCCAGAATGGTATGAAACCGATCAATATATTTATCAAGAGGCCATACCCTGCCAAAAATTAAATAACCATCGATATGACTTAAGGGTCCTTGTCCATTTTACAGGAACCTCATTCCTTGTGACTGGAATCGGCATCCGTGTTTCGGAACGGCAGGAAGTGACGACTCATGTTCCTCAAGGAGGCAAAATCCTCCCCTTCCATTTTGTTGAAACAGAGGAACTGCTTGAAAAGATTGAAGCCCTCGCTGAGGAATGCGGAAAACAACTTACTGCCTCTTTCGGGCTGATCGGTGAATTTTCAATGGATCTGGGACTGAGAGAAAGCGATGGCCTGCTTGTTGTCTTCGAAATCAATTCAAAACCAATGAAATTCGATGAAGAAGAAATTGAGGAAAAACGACTGGGGTGCCTTGCTGATTCGTTCTTCCATTTCTCAAAAGCATCCAGACAGTTATCTACTTAATCTCCTTATAGATATAAGAGAATCTGACTGCATTGACCGGGGCATCCGCCATGACGGTGAAGAGCGGCTTGTAGATCTGCCAGCCGGGAAAATCCATCAGGAGATCCCGATAAAATACAGCAGATTTCAACTCCTCTTTCAATGCTCCGAGGACACCCTCCCTGAATGTGGCGGCGGTCCTCTCTTCTTTTTTAAATGAATGGTATTCACCTACCTGAAGGAAGTAAGCATACTGGAGAAGTTCATAATGCTTATATTTATCATTTTCTGCCTTCGCAATTAATTTCTCATAGACAGTATTATTGGCATTGGCTTTCAGCTCTTTATAAAAATTGCCGGAAGTCCATGAATGACTGATCCCGGTTTGCAAGTCACGAATAAACATTACAACAGCACCCTTCACTAAATATACAGCAGTTTCAGCAAATCACCGCACTGGGGGACAGTCCCCCAGTGCTTTAACGCGTCACCGCGCCCGGGGACAGTCCCCCGCCGCTTTAACGCATTAAAGGAAATAGCTGAGATTGGCAGCTTTCTTAAACTTTATGACGGTTCATACCACCTTATGTCTCATTTCAGGTTTTTTCCGCAAGGCATGTTGATTTTTGTACCCTCTGTAAAAATAGTGCTTAAACGTTTAGAATAAGAAGAAGAAAAAGCCGATGACGGCTAAAGTGAATAAGGGGGCTAATGAATGATTCAACACTTTCAATTCCAAAGTATGTATGAAAACAAGAAATTACCAGGCTGGACATTCTCTTTTTTTTATAAAGGGACAAAATATAACGGAAGCTACCACAAAGACGGTACAATCGAGTGGAAAGAAGAACATCCGCCCGTTTCTGATGAAGAGATGATAAAAAAACAAATACATGAACTTATGCTGTACCATGTATATGAGTAATCTTCTTCAGATGCAAATGAAGGCAAATCAGAATCACCAATCTTGATGATCCTCATCTGCCCGAATATGGATAATATTGAAATCCACCTGTACCGCTATCAAAACAATATCTTTAAGTAGGACTTACCTTGCAGAAATTGCTGTTTCATACACAGTTCACCACATCCATCCAAAGAATCGTCTTATAAACCTGTGCAAACAAGAAACCAAAGTGGTGTGCATCCTTAGTGTGAAAAACTCCAAGATAAAGGGCAGACGACCAGCTCTTTTTGTTATTCACAAAGAGCAATTCATCCAGAATCAGCCTTAAGAAATAAGTAAATGAGGGAAAATCCATGCTTGCCAAACTTCAACTGAAATACCCGGAATCCAAACTGTATACAGTACCTCCCGCCAAAGAAGATCCCGATACTCTTTGGCTGACAACAGAAACAAATGAAGAATTTCTCGCCATCCCTAAACACCTGCTGACCCAATCAGAGGCTGAACTTCTTTGCACCCTTTTTTCTGAAGCAGCACCTCTGCAAAGCTGGCAAAACGACACAGCCGATAGCCGGAGCTGGCATGACTTCCTTTTTGACGGCAGTTCTCTAGAATTGGATATTCCGCCGAAGGAACAGTTCCGGATCATCCAATTCTCCATTAGGGAGAAAGTCGACAATGACTTGCTGAAAGAGGCATTCCGCAGTATTTTTGCCGAGCAGGCAATCATTGTTTTCACCTCGTCAGGAACTGGGGCAATTGTCGAGAAGAAAACGGAGTGGTCCCTTCCAGATGAAGAACTTCTTTCTGCTGCGGCTGTCATCGAGGGAGATTTTTTCGTGTCGCCGGCGTTTTTCATCGGCCGGTTTTATTCACTCAATGACCAATTCCATTCTTCTTTCAAACAGGAACAAAACCTATTTTCCTTCGCCGAAAAGAATTTTGCCAAAGGGAGGGTTTTCACATTTCCTTCCACTTTTCCATCCTTCGTCCTTCAACATGTCCCAAAGCAGACAAAGACAAGCATGTTCGCCGATATACTTCAGTTGTTTGCTGAAGATGAAGAATTGAAGAAAACAATCAAGACTTACCTGGAAAACCAGTCAAACACAAGCCAGACTGCAAAAGTTTTATTCATGCACCGAAACAGCGTTCAATACCGGATTGATAAATTCATTGAAAAGATCGGCATTGACATCAAAACGTTTCAAGGTGCCTTGACCGTCTACCTTGCCTGCCTGGAGTTTGATGAGGATGACAACATGGAGGAATGAGCAATGTGCCCAAACCCTCCATGTTTTTTTATGCACATTAACCATTTCATAAGGAAAGCGTTTTCTACTACAATGGATTTACAGAGTAAAAGAAGATAACAGGAGGAATACAAAGTGGCAGAATTGCAAATGAAAAACATTTATAAAATTTATGATAAAAACGTAACGGCAGTAAAAGATTTCAACCTTGATATCCAAGATAAAGAGTTCATCGTTTTCGTTGGCCCTTCAGGCTGCGGTAAATCAACGACATTGAGAATGGTAGCAGGTCTTGAAGAAATTTCCAAAGGTGATTTCTACATCGACGGAAAGCGTGTTAATGATGTGGCTCCGAAAGACCGTGACATTGCAATGGTATTCCAAAACTACGCTCTATATCCGCATATGAGTGTGTATGATAACATGGCATTCGGACTGAAGCTGCGTAAATTCGATAAACAGGAAATCGACCGCCGCGTACAGGACGCTGCAAAAATCCTTGGCCTTGAATCACTGCTCGATCGTAAACCAAAAGCATTGTCCGGTGGACAGCGCCAGCGTGTTGCCCTTGGACGTGCGATTGTCCGCGATGCAAAGGTATTCTTGATGGATGAGCCTCTTTCCAACCTTGATGCTAAATTGCGTGTACAAATGAGAGCTGAAATTGCCAAGCTTCATCAGCGTCTTCAAACAACAACGATCTATGTAACACATGACCAGACAGAAGCGATGACTATGGCTTCCCGGATTGTTGTCATGAAAGATGGTTTGATCCAGCAGGTGGGGTCTCCTAAAGAAGTATATGATAAACCTGAAAATGTCTTTGTCGGCGGATTCATCGGATCCCCTGCGATGAACTTCTTCCGCGGAACCCTACAGGAAGGCAAATTCACTTTTGGAGAAGTAGTTGTTGACGTTCCAGAAGGCAAAATGAAAGCTTTGCGTGAGCAAGGTTACATTGGAAAGGATATCATCCTTGGTGTACGCCCTGAAGATATCCATGATGAACCAGTATTCATTGATTCCTCCCAGGGATCAAAAATTAAAGCGAAGATTGAAGTTTCCGAACTGACTGGTGCAGAAACAATGCTTTATTCCCGTCTTGGCGACCAGGACTTCGTTGCACGTGTAGATTCCCGTTCTGATGTTCAAGCAGGTGAAACTATCGACCTTGCATTCGATATGAATAAAACACACTTCTTTGATGCAGAAACAGAAGTGCGCATCCGATAATTAAATTATTATAAAACGGCCGTTCCAATCTGGAACGGCCGTTTCCAATTTCACAATCAAATTTCTGTGAATCTGATTACCCTCGTTTCTTCATGGCCGCAGCCACCGGCAAATACATGCACACAATCTTCTGAACCTGAGCTGTCTGGAATTCCGTCAGCCAGCTTGATTTCATCAATATCCATATAAGCACTATAGTCATCGAAATAGTCATAAATCCTTCCCTTGTCCGTCAGCTCATCACCACATGCAGAGCAGTCGATCGACATTCGGGTAACGCCATTGCATAAAGGGCATACTTTCATTAAAATCACCGTTTCTTTTGCAGAATTTAATACTATTATGCTTTGTTTTCCCCCGGATTTTATGTGTTAATCAGATGACTCAGTTTCAGGAATAAATTCCCTCTTACAATCTGGTATATAATCTTTTAAAAGTTCCATAATACAGAGTAACAGCAGCAAGAAAACAACTTCTTACAACGCTGGGTTCACCAAATTAGATGGCCGCAGATAGTGTGCGGAACTGGTGCGAGTCCAGTTGGCCCAACCATAAAAACATCAAGGAGATGACAAATCATGCAAAACCAACAATCACGCAGCAACAACTCTAACCAACTAGTAGCTCCAGGAGCTCAACAAGCTATCGATCAAATGAAATTGGAAATCGCTTCTGAATTTGGTGTACAACTTGGTGCAGATACAACTGCACGTGCTAACGGTTCTGTAGGTGGAGAAATCACTAAACGCCTTGTACAGATGGCTGAACAGCAAATCAGCGGTTACCCGCAACAATAATTTAACTTAATTTAATAATATGGCTAAAGCCCCTGACCTTTGAGTCAGGGGCTTTTCTTTCCAATTGAGGTAATCAATCTCCGTTCCAAATCGTTTAATTACGCTTTATCTAAATTCACCATCTTCATAGGATCGATCCATTCATCGAATTGGTCTCCTGTAAGGTAGCCGGACCGGACTGCCGCTTCTTTCAGTGTCAGCCCTTCCTTATGAGCTGTTTTGGCAATCTCTGCTGCTTTTTCGTACCCGATATGCGGGTTGAGGGCGGTAACGAGCATCAATGACCGGTTTACAAATTCCTCAATCACCTCATTGTTTGCCTCTATTCCCTGTGCGCAATTCTCATCAAATGAGCGGATGCCGTCTGCCAACAGCCTTACGGACTGCAGCAGGTTGTGAATGATGACCGGTTTGAACACGTTCAATTCAAAATTCCCCTGACTTGCTGCAAAACCGATGACCGCATCATTTCCGAACACCTGCGCAGACACCATTGTCAGTGCTTCGCTTTGGGTCGGGTTCACTTTCCCAGGCATGATTGAACTGCCCGGTTCATTTGCTGGTATGGAAATTTCCCCGATGCCGCTTCTTGGGCCGCTTGCAAGCCAGCGCACATCATTGGCAATCTTCATGACATCGGCAGCCAATGCCTTTAATGCACCATGTACATGAACCACCTCATCGTGTGACGTCAATGCGTGAAATTTATTATCGGACGACACGAAAGGAAAGCCTGTTTGTTCTTTTAACTGGGCAGCCACCATATCGCCGAATTTCGGATCGGCATTGATTCCTGTGCCCACTGCAGTACCGCCGATGGCCAGATTCAACAGATGCTTGCTGCTTTCCTCAATCATCTGCTGCGACCTCTCCACCATCGTCCTCCACCCGCTGATTTCCTGTCCGAGTGTCAAGGGAGTCGCATCCTGAAGGTGTGTCCGACCAATTTTGATGACTTCCATGAATTCTGTTTCTTTTGCCTTTAACGTTTTATGAAATTGTTCTATGGCAGGCTTCAGCCTTTCATGAAGTTCCTTGTAAGCCGCAACATGCATGGCAGTCGGAAAGGTATCATTTGAACTTTGTGACATATTCACATCATCATTGGGATGGACCCTTTCATCGCTCTCCAGGATCATCTGATTTGCCCTGAATGCAACTACCTCATTGACATTCATATTGGACTGGGTACCGCTTCCCGTCTGCCATACAACCAGTGGAAAGTGTTCATCCAGCATCCCGGAAATGATTTCGTCACATGCTTTTACAATCGCATCTTTTTTTACATCGGACAGTTTTCCAAGCTCATGGTTGACTATGGCTGCTGCCTTCTTTAACTGTGCAAACCCGTATGTAACCTCAAGCGGCATCCTTTCATGGCTTATCTTGAAATTTTCCTTGCTCCGCTGTGTCTGGGCTCCCCAGAAATTATCAGCAGGCACCTGGATCTCACCAATCGTGTCACGCTCTGTTCTATACTCCATTCCATCTCCTCCTTTGCTTTTCTCTCTATTATTTTTCCACTTATAATCAATAAATAACATCAATGGCAAAATAATGTAGGATTATTGTTATTTAGTTCAGGTTGTTGTTGGATATATTGTTGCTTTTGGGAATCCCCTGTGCCATTTCAAGGTTTTATTATTGAAAAAGAAAGGGCAGTTCTTCTCTTTCCTGCTCACTGGGGTTTTTACGGCTGTTTTAAAAGGATACTAAAATTTATATTAATAGCAGCAACCTTTACAAAAAGAGTCCTATTTAAAGCGTATGTAAATACCATGAAGAGGATGCATCCTCCGCCATGAGCGCTGTATAGACGAGAGGATACTGATACATTTCAGCCATTTTGCTTAACAGCTGACTGATTTAACCGGCCGCCGGATAAAATACTGACACACCCCTTCCACCGGTATCGAAACGCAAAGTCCTTTAGGCCGTTTCGATGGATATGCTCTATTAAATAGGCTGTTTTTCGTATATATAGTTCATTAGAAAAAATCCCTAGTGCAGTATTTCCCCACTGTACTCCAAGGTTTTACTCTTAAAAAAGAAAGAATAGCCCTTTTCTTTCCTGCTTACAGAGGGATTTAGGCGATTTACCAGGTTAGCAGCAAAGTTAACGAAAAGAGCACAAACAAAAAAGCTCAACCAAAATGGCTGAGCTGTTTGTCTTATTGTATTAAATTCAGGAACTGGCGGGTTCTTTCTTGCTTTGGGTTTTCAAAGATTTCTGCAGGATTCCCGCGTTCGACGATATAGCCGCCGTCCATGAAGATGACTTCATCAGCCACTTCCTTGGCAAACTTCATTTCATGCGTGACAACCACCATCGTCATGCCTTCCTCTGCCAGATCCTTCATCACCTTCAATACTTCACCGATCAATTCCGGATCCAAGGCCGAAGTCGGTTCATCAAACAGCATGACCTCAGGGTCTATCGCCAAGGCACGTGCGATGCCTACGCGCTGCTGCTGGCCACCAGAAAGCTGGTAGGGATAATAGTCTATTTTGTCACCCAAACCGACCTTTTCCAAAAGGGAAACGGCCCTCTTTCTCACTTCTTCTTTAGATTTTCCCTGGACGATCACCGGTCCTTCCATGACATTTTCAAGAGCGGTGCGGTGCGGAAACAGGTTATAGTTTTGAAAGACCATCCCCGTCTTTCTACGCATCTCAAGAAGTTCTTTTTTTGTCAGTTTTTTGTTGAAATCCATTTTTGTGCCGCTAATATTCAGCTTTCCCTCATCAGGTACTTCCAAGAGATTAAGACAGCGGAGGAAAGTTGTTTTCCCCGATCCTGAGGGTCCAATCAGTACGATTACCTGACCCTTGCCAACTTCGACATCGAAGCCTTTCAGGACTTCAAGCTCTCCAAATCGTTTTTTCAATCCTTTGATGCTGATCACCATGCTCCCTCCTTTCTTTACTTGGCAATATACCGGTCAAGCCTTGTTTCGAGCCTGTCCTGAATAAGCGTCAGTATGAAACACATGATCCAGTACAGGATTGCGGCTTCTATATATAAAAGTAGAAATTCATATGTTGTAGCCGCTATTTCCTGGGCTTTCCTGAATAATTCGGTCACCAGGATCAAGGAAGCCAATGATGTATCCTTGACTAAGCTGATAAAAGAATTTGATAACGGCGGGACGGAAACTCTTGCTGCCTGCGGAAGGATGACACGCTTCAGGTTCTGTCCATACGTCATCCCTATTGAGTAACCAGCTTCCCACTGCCCTTTGGGAATCGATTGAATGGCTGCCCGTACAATCTCGGATGCATAGGCACCCACATTTAATGAAAAGGCTAGGACTGCTGAAGGGAACGGATCGAATTTCAATGCTTCGATACCCAGATTCCCCAGTCCGAAAAAGATAATGAATAATTGCACAAGTAATGGCGTTCCCCTGATTGCCGATACATACACACGGGCAATCCCCCTGAGGATTTTACTTCCTGACAATCTGGCCAGTGCTGTCAATATTGCCAAGACCATTCCGCATATGAAGGATATCAACGTTAGAGGAATAGAATAGTACAAAGCTCCCTTCACCATAGGAAGCAGGGAGCTTTGCAGGATATCCAGCATGCGTTCGGGATCTTGGAAAATGCTACCTAGGAGATACATCTTCGCCAAACCATTTTTCAGAGATTTCGGCGTACGTACCGTCTTCCATCATTTCCTCTAACGCTTTGTTTACTTCTTCGACTAATTCTTCATTTCCTTTTCGGAACATCAACCCGCTTTGGGAAGCATTCTCTTCTTCAGCAACGATTTCAACGTTTGCGTTCTTTTGCTTTTGCAGATAATCCAGAATCGACAGCTTATCGTTGACTGTTACATCCACCCGTCCTTGCTCAAGCAATTGAATAGCCTGTGCAAGCCCTTCTACTCCTTGAATCTCGGCACCATAACCTTCTGCAATGTCCTTGTAATTGCTCGTCAATGATTGAGCAGAAGTCAGTCCCTTAATATCTTCGAAGGAAGCGACTTCTTCATTATCATTACTTGCAACCAATACAGCAGAAGATTCAATGTAAGGAATTGAAAAATCATATTTTTCCTGGCGGTCTTCCCTGATGCCGACCTGGTTGGCAATCATATCAAAGCGGTTGGAATTCAGCCCTTCGAACATGGCGTCCCACTGAGTTTCTTTGAATACGGCCTCTACGCCAAGGCGGCTTGCCACTTCCCTTGCAATCTCAACATCGAAACCTGTAAGTTCACCTGATTCATCATGGAATGTGAATGGAGGGTAAGTCCCTTCCGTACCGACCAGCAGTTCCCCGTTATCCTGGACTTGGTCGTATAAAGATTGTTCTCCCTTATCCGATCCGTTTCCTGCTGACTCTTCATTATCGGCATTGTTACCGCAAGCTGCTAGCAGGAACACTGCACTTAAAAAGAACAAAATGCTAATTGTTATCTTTTTCATTTTAAAACCTCACTATTCTTATCGGAATTATTTTATCAACGTTAGCTATCATAGATTGTTATACCCATTCTGTCAACAATAATGTTTGCTCTTCTTAGTTTTCTCAATAAGTACTGAATTCATTAAAATTGTTATAATGATTTCAGAACGAGAAAAGGAGAGTTCATACATGAATATTGCATTATTAGGTGCATCCGGCAGGACGGGACAGCTTATATTGGACAATGCACTCAAGGATGGGCACTATGTAAGAGCCTTGAGCAGAAATGTTTCTGCCATCAATGATGACCATCCAAACCTTTCAATAATTGAGGGGGATGTATTGAATGAAGAAGATATTGAACTCTGCTTCCATAATTGTGACGCAGTTATCAGTGCTTTGGGTACCGATAAGAATGATGTACTTTCAAAAAGCGCGCCACTCATCCTGCAAACGATGAGAAAACACAGAATTGACCGGATCATTACAATTGGGACAGCAGGTATCCTTCAATCCAGGGTAAACCCATCCCTTTACAGGTTCCAGACAAGTGAATCAAAAAGAAAATCCTCAACAGCAGCCGAAGATCATCTAAGAACTTACCTAATGTTAAAAAATTCTAAAATGAATTGGACCATTGTTTGTCCTACTTATCTCCCTGAAGGGAAAAGGACCGGGGTATTCCGGACTGAGAAAGAAGTTCTTCCGGAGGGAGGAATAAGCATTTCAGTATCCGACACCGCTGATTTCGCATACAGCTTGATTTCTGATAATGAAAGCTATTACTGCAGGATTGGGATTTCCTACTGAGGTCTGAAATCAGTATGGCTTAGTACAAGGCTGTGTTTTTATATTAACTTTCGGAATAATCACAAGTACCGGATTTTCCCCTTGCATTCAAAGGTTTTACTCCTGAAAAAGAACGAGCAGCTCTTTTCTATCCTGCTCACCATGTTATTAAAAGTTTACAAAAAGAGCCTGATGAAAAGATCTATTAATAACAGCCAAGTTTGCGGGAAGAGCGAAATACAAAAAGCTCCTTTGCTGATCCAAAGGAGCTTTAGCTTTTTATTCAAGGCTGTATTTATTGTTATTTGAAATTTATATCGAGTAGCAACAAAGTTTACGAAAAGAGCCTTATTCAAAAATGATGGAAATGATTTTGTCCATCGACATTCCGCTTTCGATTTCAAAGGTGCCGGGTCTTAAGTCATTCTCCAGACCGCGCTTTTCAACCTCTTTATAAAAGTCAATACCATTTTCCAGGATTTTTGCATTCTCCAAGGCATTCCCCACATCGATACTTGTCATCCCATCTGAAACAGACAGGATGGCTCTGTATACGATTTTTTCACCGCTCGTTCCTTCTTGTTTCTGTTCGGATTCTTCGTCGGCTTTTTCTTTATCAGCAGCAGCGGCTGTTTTCTTGTTCCATTCATCTTCAGTATGTATGACATAACCCTTTGAAGCAAGCTGGTCAATCATTTCTTTTTCACTAATTTGTTTTGTGTCAGGTTTCTTCTCCCGATGATCCGAGCTTTCAGCTTTTGATGGACCGAATAAATAGACAGCCCCTATCAAAGTTGTTGCAATCAGCAGACCGGAGGCAAAACTGCGCAATGAATTCTTCATCATTGTACCGCCATGCTCCTTTCCATCTTCTTCGCCTTATATGGAGCAAGCATTTTTTCTATTTCATGTGCCATATGGCCGGTTTTGGAAGCAATGCTGTCTGCAGAGTATCCCCGTTTATGCATATCAAGGACCTCCCGGAGCATCAGTCGTTCCTGCGAATTCTGTTCCATGGAGCCTGACTGTTTCGCTGTGATTTCAGCATCCAATTCAATATTCCGGATTTGTTTTTGCAGTTCGTGAACTTCATTCATCAATGAAATTGAAGAGTGTTCAATTTGCTGTTCAAGTTGTGATTTGGATTGCGTCGTTTTAATAAACGATAAAATGAGCAGCACTGCGGCTGAACCAAACAAAATGGCTAATACCCATCCCATCATGGTGTCCTCCCTTACTTTACATTCTATAGTACAAAATAGATTATACCTTGATACCAACCGGAATGGGTTCAAAATCGACAAAATACCCCTTTTGTCCCGTTTTTATGACAGGATACCGAAATCACGGTGCTACATAGGGGCTAATTATTTTGGAGAAAATGGTTGAACCCCGCTATTTTTCAAGAACTCCTTTCGTGTATTTTTGGCGCTGTTTACCAGATGCATTTCTGGCCGCTCCCTGCACGTAATGCTATAACGGCACATCCCTAAAGCACGAAAAAAGAGAGCATGCCCCTTGGACACACTCTCTTTTGACAGGGAAATCATCTCTATTATGCTGAAGTGATTGATTTATGCATGATTTTGGGGTATCACTGCTTCAGGTATAAATGAAGCTTCTTTTCATACATAACTCCTTCACTCCGGAAAAATCCTGTATCTATTACACTTTTTTAAAACGAATCCCGCTTTCTGCACCCTCAAGTATGATTGCTGTTCAAAGTACAGACACTTTACCCGGCCTGCCCAATCTGCTTGCCCTGCTGCAATTCATACATTTGATAGTAACGGCCTTTCTGCTCCATAAGTTCATCGTGCGAGCCCTGTTCAGCGATCTTCCCTTTATCAAGCACAATGATCTGGTCGGCGTTTTTAATGGTCGACAGACGGTGTGCGATGATGAATGTAGTCCTGCCCTTTTTCAAGACCTCCATCGCTTCCTGGATCATAGCTTCGGTTTCCGTATCAATGCTGGATGTCGCTTCATCAAGAATTAGGATTGCGGGATCGAAAGCCAATGCTCTCGCAAATGAAATCAACTGCCGCTGACCGGATGATAATGTACTTCCCTTTTCTATAACCGGCTCATCATATCCATTTTCAAGGTTATGGAACACCTTCCTGGCTCCTACAGCATTCAATGCTGCCTCGACCTTTCCCCGTGGAATCCTGGGGTCATCGAGGCTGACATTCGAAGCGATCGTCCCAGTAAACAAATATGGATCCTGAAGGACGATACCCATATGTTCCCGGATCGTTTGATAAGGGATGTCCTTGATGTTCTTTCCATCTATAAGGATTTCCCCCTCCTTGCAATCATAGAAGCGAAAGAGCAGATTCATGATCGAGCTTTTCCCGGAACCTGTATGGCCCACCAATGCAACAGTTTCTCCCTGTTTGGCTGAGAAGGAGATATCCTTCAGCACACACTCATTTTCCTTATAACCAAAGAAGACATTGTTGAAAGAAACGTCGCCTTTATAACGCTGCATCCTTTCATCTTCTACAGAAGTACCTTCTTCGTCCAGCAGTTCAAAGACCCTCTCTCCTGCTACAAGTGCCTGTTCCAGGTTTGCAAGCTGGTTGACAATCCCGGTCACCGGCTGGAAAAGGCGATTGATATAATCGACGAATGCATATAGGACCCCCAGTGAAACCACTGCATCAGTACCAACTGCACTTCCGCCAAAGTACCAGATGAATGCCACAAAGGTTATATTCCTCAGAACACCGACAAGGTTATGGGACGTCAGAGAATTCAAACTGAGCATTTTGTTTTGATATCTAAAGTGTGTTTCGTTGAGTTCTTCAAATTCATCCTGTGATTTCTGCTCACGGCGGAATGCCTGTATGATATTCATCCCTTGAATGGATTCATTGATCATGGCATTGATGTCGCTGACTTTGGTTCGGATGACATGGTTGTACTTGGATGCATATCTTCTATATAATACCGTCCAAATCGCAATGATCGGAACAAGCAAAAGACAGATGGCGGCCAACTTCACATCAAGGATGAATAACGCAATATAAATTCCTGTGATATAAATCGCACTTGTAAAGAAGGTGGACAGCACCGTTACATAAAGCTCCCTTATAGCCTCTGTATCATTAGTGATCCTCGCCACCACTTTTCCTGCAGGCAGGTTATCAAAGTATCTGATAGGGAGCCTTTGGATTTGCCCAAATACATCAGACCGCATTTTTTGGATGACACGGTTTGCGGCTTTCTTTAAATAGAACCCCTGGCCGTACTGAAAGAACGAGGCGGCAACCAGCAAGCCGAAGTACAGGGCAAGCAGTCTAATGATGCGCGGGATTTCAGGATTGTAAAAGCTGATCAATTCCGAAGCCGAAATCTTTTCAGCTTCATAAGATGAAACTGCGTCTCCGTTCGTGATGACCATTTGTCCATTATCAATTCTGCGTTCACCCGTTTCCTTGACAGGTTCATCAATAAAATAAAATTCCCTGCCTATTGAAAGGATACGAGCCTCTTCGCCTTTTGCCTCTCCTTCAGAGAAGTACTTTTCCCTCTTATACCAGTCCCCTTTGTATTGGACAGCATCTTTCCCTTCAGCAGTTTGATACCAGGCGGCTTCTATACCCAGAATATGATCATCAATCATCTTCTTGGCAATGAACGGTCCTGCCAAATCGGCTGCCACTGATACGGTGAGCATCAGCAGGGCTGCCACGATGGTCTTTTTGTACAAGAGTGCGTAATTCAATAATCGTTTTCCTACAGTCATATATTTACCTCCTCAAGCGAGGATTCCTCAATCTGCTGGCGGTCATACTGTTTCCTGTACCAGCCCTCATTTTTCAATAAAGATTCATGTACCCCTTCTTCGGTAACTGCACCATTATCGATGACGATAATCCAGTCTGCATGCTCTACAGCCGATAACCGGTGGGTTGTAATGATGGTTGTTTTCCCGCTTCTCTCCCTGCGGATATTTTCTATGATTTTCGCTTCCGTTTTTGCATCTACAGCTGACAAGGAGTCATCAAGGATGAGAACGTCAGGATTCTTAATCAATGCACGGGCGATGGAAATACGCTGCTTCTGTCCTCCCGACAAGGCAACCCCCTTTTCACCAACCAGGGTTGAGAGTCCGTCAGGCAGCATTTCCAAATCCTTTTGAAAATCGGCCAAGTCAATCGATTTCTGTAAATCTGCTTCATCAGCATCAGGCTTTCCAAAAAGGATGTTCTCCCTGACAGTTCTTGAGAATAACACGTGGTCCTGAGGAACATAACCGATCCATCCCCGCACCTCCTGAAGGTTCTGAGCTTCAATGGGGATATCATTTACAGATAGTGTTCCTTCCCCAAGAGGGTATTCCCTGAGAAGCTGTTTGATCATTGTCGTTTTTCCGCTGCCGGTTTTTCCGACAATCCCCAGTGTTTCTCCTTTTTGCAGCTTCAAATTGATACGGCTCAGATTTTCCACTTTTGAGGAAGGGTATCTGAAGGTCACATCATCGAAACGGATGGTGTCAGGGCTCCGGACGAACTCAGGATTGAGCGGATTAGGGACATCTTCTTTATAATCCAATGTTTCCTGCACCCGGTCGAGAGATGCATTTCCTCTTTGCATCACATTGATAAGCTCTCCTATGGCGAACATGGGCCAAATTAACATTCCCAGGTATACATTGAAGGAGACAAGCTCACCGAGAGTGATTCTTTGATGAAACACAAGATAGGCTCCGTATCCTAGTCCAATCAAGTAACTCAGCCCAACAAGCACCTTGATGGTCGGTTCAAATAGAGAATCGATCTTGGCCACTTCGATGTTCTTGTTGTAGACATCCTCTGTCATCCTTGAGAACTTCCCCTCATCTGCTCTTTCCTGGACATACGCCCTGATTACACGGACACCAGCAATTGATTCAAGCACCTTATCATTTAAATCACCAAAAGCATCCTGAGCTTCCATGAACCGTTTGTGAATTCTGGCTCCATATATCTTCATCAGCCAAGCCATGAAAGGCAAAGGCAATACAGCAGCAAGAGTCAATTTCCAACTCACGAAAAAGGCCATTGTAAAGAGGATGGTCAGCATAAAGACACTGGAATCGATCAATGTGAGGATTCCGAATCCTGCCGTAACAGAGATGGCTTTCAAATCATTCGTCGCCCTTGCCATCAAGTCCCCTGTTCTATTCTTTTCAAAAAATGTGGGAGTCATTTTCAGCAAATGCCCCATAAATCTTGAGCGAAGTTTTCTTTCCACAAGGAAGGCTCCGCCAAACAGCTGGTACATCCAAATATATGTCAGTCCATATGAAACAGCCAGTATGACCAAAAGCCAAATGATATATTGACTTAAATTATTCATTGTCATCCTGCCGATTTGTATATCATCGATAGCCATGCCGACCAGTTTCGGCGGCAGGACATCAAGGATGCCGACAAATGTCAACAGGCCGATGGCAACGACATACCTCTTCCAATTTTCTTTAAAAAACCAGCTTAATTTCGCTAAAACGCTAAACATCATTCATCACTCCTTCTTTACTATCCGCTTGCTATCCGCCTTCTTTCTCCACAATAGGCATAAGCATTTCAACTCTCACTTTCTGCATTTTTCATTCCTCCTTGAAATATTGGTATATGTGAACAGGTTATTCCTGTTAACACCTTGAAATATTATTCCATATATAGAAATAAAAAAGGCTTTTTTCGCATGTAATGTTGCTTTCCGAAAAATCCCAAGTACCGCATTTTTCCCCTGTATACAAAGGTTTAACTCTCGAAAAAGAACGAGCAGCTCTTTTCTTTCCTGCTCACCGGGGTTTTACGGCGATCTACCAGGATATTATTTGAAATTTATTTTGAATAGCAACAAAGTTTACGAAACGAGCCTAAAAAAAAAAGACACACCGCGCCAGGCAGTTATGTCTTTGGACATAAAAAGGCACCGATTACATACGTAACCGGTGCCTTAGGTATCACATTTAGTGATAAAAAGGGCATTAAAAGGCTGGATGCAGCTCCAGACAGGTTACGTGATTATATTGTTTTAAAGTTGAATAACGAATTCTAATGGCTTTAACAATTTCCTTCATCACGAAACCCTCCTTTTTCATTAACTTTTTAATTCAAAATAACATTACCATGGGGAGCAGACAGTGTCAATGTCATTTTCCGATTATTCATGGTATTCTTTCAACTGTCATTTTGGCTGGGCTATTATATATATTCAATAAATTTCCTGTTATGCCTCTACTACAGCAGCACCATATGCAATTATTTCAGAAGCATCAGCATCACTTCCGATGTTTCAAAGCGAACTTTCACAACCGCATCACTCCTTTTTGTTCAGCACCCCTACACATCCGGTCGATGGCCTGCTGCCTGTTACATCAGCCAATGATTTTCCCATCTGCATTTGTTTAACCCCTAGATGATATCCTTGCCGATATGCTTCGCCTGGACCGTACTTCCCCTGACAAATCTTTCAACTCCTGATTTTTTTCTGGTACTGTCCCCGTTGTTACAATCCTCATCTTGGTTCCTCCTTCTTTCTAAAGATTTTTCTGGCAAATATAAAGTAGAAAATGATCGGTAACGGACTTTGGATCAACCCCCAGATTCCCCAGAACCAATACTTGTGGCCACGTTTTCTGGCATCTGTAAACAAGAACAGACTTTGCGTCAGCAGTATAGGTGCTAATAGGAGAAGCATCAAAATTTCATCTTCGGTCATGTTCTTCTCACCCGCTTCAAATAGGAAACTCCCCCATACCCAACAGCTGCGGCAAATGCAGTGATCTGAATTACAGCAAATATTAGGATGCTCTGGTTCAACGCAAAAAGAATAGCACTGATAACAAGGACTGCAATAATCAAAAAAACAGCGAGTTCTTTTCGATATTTCTGTTTTAATGCCTCTTGCTGGTTCATTGTGAATTGTTCAAACCATTCAAGTGAAGGGGTTTGTTCTTCTATATCCTTATCTATGGTTTCAAAGCTTTTATCGAAAAGGGTGTGAAGGTCCTCCCACTCAGTTTGCGGTTCATGCTTTTCTTGTTTCATCGATTTTCAACTCCTTTCTCAATGTTTTTATTCCATGATGTATGCGTGATTTCACTGTCCCCTCCGGGAGGCTTGCCATTGCTGCTATCTCCTCATGGGAGAATCCGTAATAGTGTTTCAATACGATCGGCAGCCTTACCTCTTCCTTAAGCTTGGACAATGCTTCCAAAAGGTCATTCCATTCCTCATTCCTCGACTGCATTTCCCACTTCATTTTTCGCAGGTTGACTTCTTCCTGCTGCCAGTCCCGTTCTCTCTTCCGCTTCCTTTTCAGATCGATCAAGCGGTTTGTTGCAATCGTGATGAGCCAAGAAGAAAATTTTGATTTTCCGTTATATAGATGAATCTTTTCCACACATCTCGCCATGGTGTCCTGAGCGAGTTCTTCCGCCAAATCCTGATTCATTGTAACTTTGATCAGGTATTTTACAAGGAATGGATAATTCTCTTTAAAGAGAACCGCAAAAGCTTTGTGATCTCCTTTTTTTGCTTTATTTATCAACTCTTTTTCTTCCATTGCTAAATTCCTCACTTTTTGGTCAACCTTTAGCCGATTCAACTATATGACGATTTAACAGCCATTTCGTTCATTCTTTATGTAAGAAATTATCATCAGCTTAGCCAACCACGGCTTCTTCCTTAGTATCCTGCCTCGCTGAAGTTCGATGTATGAAACTAAAAGGCTGTTTTCGCATATATTGTTGCTTTCGGAAAAATCCCAGGTGCCGGATTTTCCCCCTGTATTCAAAGGTTTTACTCTTGAAAAAGAACGAGCAGCTCTTTTCTGCTCACCGGGGTATTTACGACGATATACCAGGATATTAGTTGAAATTTATATTGAATAGCAACAAAGTTTACGAAAAGAGCCAATTAAAAAGAGGACTTCCGCAAAAGAAATCCTCTTTCTATCAGGAAACTGCAGCCGCCTCGATTCCCTCAGTATCTTTCATGAACTTCGGCAGGATGAACGTGTAGAAAATCCCTACAAACAGCAGACATCCTCCTACAATCCAATAAAGCATTTCAATGCTGAGAATAGCCGGAAAGCTTAACGCGATGAATCCCAATGTTAAAGATTGAGACAACATCATGAGCGGGCTGATCCAGCCTTGGACACGCCCCATCATTTTCGGTTCTATGATACTAGGCATCCAACCGCCGATGGCTATATTAACCAGCGGAAGCCCCAGTGCCGCAAAGAAAATCACTCCCAGGAACATCCAGGTTGTTGTTGCAAAGGAAGATAATATAATGAAACTTCCTGATATCATCAACCCTGCTACAATCAACTGATGGAACTTGAATTTCTGGGTAAGCATTGATGCTATGACACTGCCTATGAGAACCCCAGCACCGAATGCTACACCCAGAAGGATGGAGTATTCCTCATATGTTTGAGGGGCCAGTTTGTATTTTAAAATAAAGATCGGCATGACCGAAAATCCTCCGTTTACCACACCGAAGACAAAGAATCCGCCAATAAGGCTCATCAACAGCTTATGTTTAAAAATGTACAGCATTCCCAGTTTGAAGTCCTTCATGATGAAAGAAAAGCTCAGATCTTTTAATTTATGCGGACCATTCGGCAGTCTTGCTTCAACGGGCACATGACACTTTTTGATCAAAACCGCGCTGATGATAAATGTGATTGTATCGACAAGGACTGCTCCATAAATACCTGCAAGCCAGTAAATAAGGATCGCAAGTCCGTTTCCAAAGAGCATAAACAAGCTCATTACCATTTGGTTCAACCCTGCAGCTGTGGAATAATCTTCTTTATCTAAAACTCCCTGCAATATCCCTTGTTCTGCAGGAAAAAAGAATTTCTGTACCGCACTTCTCAAGAATAGGACAAAGAAGATGAAAGGCATCCAGCCAAGGACAATGGCTCCCAAGAGAATAACTGACAAAAATGCACTGATGGTGTCACAGTAATAAGCAATATTCTTCCTGTCCATCCGGTCGGCCAGCACCCCGACAAGGAAGAATACGGCTAATGTTGGAATAGAGTACATCATTTCCGTTATTGTTGCATAAACCGGCTGCTCTGAAAAACGATCCAACAGGTAGAACATGAAAGCAGTAAGTCCGATGACACTCCCCAAATGAGAGGTGAAATTAGCAAAGAACAATTTTGTGAATGTGGGATTCCGGAAAATCTCCTTGAATTTTTTCATTGTTTATTACTCCCATCCAATTATTTAATCTATCCTAATTGTAAGAAAATGGCGGGATTATGGTCAGAGTCTTGTGATGGTTTCTGCCTCCGTCTGAAGGCGGATTGTCTTTAGGACCGTCTTGTCCCTCTGTCAATCCACCTCCTGCTTCGCACCTTTACCTCTGAACGTTATTTCAATGATTTCAGCCAATGTTTTTCCTGCCCTGTCCCTGTTCCCGGCTGAAACCTGGATTATATGTGAGGGCATAGCGAGGAGCGAGATGATATGTTTTTCAATTTTCATCCGTTCCTCAAGTAGATGGATCACTCCTTCCAGTCCTTGCGGCAACTCATGATATTTACCATATTCCTGTTCTGTATAGTAACTGGCCACGTGCTGAAACCATTCTGCAGGGCGTGCTTTTCTTACATCTTCAATGGTTTCCCTGACAGATAAGGTAGCAAGGTAGATCAACACCGGATCCATTTGCAGGAGGATTTCTTCAATGCTCTTAACAAACTCGATAATGGATTCAGTCGGCTCATTATATTTTGCCATCAGCATTGTCAGGGGGTTCTGAAGAAAGCAGCAGTCCGTGATGACGATTGTCTCTGAAGATTCCGACTCCTTCACGAATGCTTTCAATTTGGTTACTATCAGTTCTTTATATAATCCTACAGGCATTTCATAAACATCATATTTTGAGAGTTCAGCAGCACAGCTTTCGGTGATCTTCCCTTCTTGAAGCAGTTTTCCATATGGAATCAGCACACCTTCCACAGTGCCGTTATATCGCTCTGGATATCTTAGGTCATTCAATTCTGGAAAATCCTTCTCCAGGACTTGCAGTTTTCCGCTGTGAATGAATGCTGTAGATTCGTAGTCAGCAGGATGATCAGGGTCTCCCTCCATAAATATCCTGGAATCCAAGTCCTTACTTTTCAGCTTTCTCAATATAGACTCGCATGCAGAGGTTTTCCCGGACCCGGGAATCCCTTCAACCAAAATCAATTTCATACATATTCCTCCTTCACGCACACCCTAAAGAATATTCGCCTGAATTTGTATTAATCCTCCTCTTTCCATGAGGAACTTTAGCCCTTTAAAGCGGTCGGGGACAGTCCCCGACCGCTTTAAAGGGCTAAAGGATGTTGATTTTACAGGGATTTACAATGTTTAGAGAATTTTTTGACGGGGTACTACTTTATTAAATACCTAATTAAAATATTGAAATTATGATTTTATTAAACTAAAGCAGAGGTGAGTTTTCATGATTCGTACAATTCTAATGATCATCGGGGCTATCGTTGTAATCGGAGCGATTCTCGCAATAATCTAATCTCCACAAGGAATGATGGACAGCATTGCACTGCCCGTCATTCCTTTTTTAAAACCAATCCCTTCAACTTAGAAATCAGATATCGCAGTCACTATCAAATACAAAAAAATTCAGAGGTGAATTAAATGTTCAATAATATCTTACTGGCTTATGATAACAGTGATGGAAGCAAAAAGGCCCTTGAAAAAACCGTGGAATTACTTGCCCATAACCGGGAGGCACGGTTAACGGTCGTACATGTAACCAAAGACAGCGAGTATACTGACGAGCATGGACAGGAGCAGTTCACACGTTCACTTGATGTAACGAATACCGGATTAAGCTCACTCGAGGCACAGAACCTTCCTCACAGTTACGATAATAAAATCGAGGAACGCCATCCAATCAGGAAGGGTACAAACTCAGACCAATTCCAGTCCGTCCGGGAGGACCTTGAATCAAGAGGCATTCATGCAAACTATGAATTGCTGTCAGGATCTGAAGCTGACAGTATTTGCAGCTATGCCAGTGATAATGATATCGACATAATTGTCGCCGGCAACAGCAGCAAAACAGGCATCAAGAAATGGTTCCTGGGAAGCGTCAGTGAAAAGATCTCCCACAATTGTTCAAGCAGTATATTGATCGTTAAATAAACATACATGCAAAGAGGCTGTCACTTAAGGATAAAAACCACCGGCAGGCAAAGCTGAATGCTTTAACAGCGGCTGTTCATCCCTATGGCAGCCTCTTTATCGTCCCATATCCTGTTGAGCAAGCAATTCATTCATGCGTTTCTTCGCATGTTTTTCATCAAAAGTGCTGTAAATGCGGTAATAGTCTTCATCAAGGATGCGGAAATGGTGGCTGATTATATTTTGCTGCAGGATATATCCCCCATCCTTGTTGACTTCCTTCCACCATACCTTGCCGCCGAGGGTTTTCTCTTTACGGTAATCGATATCTTCTCTGGCAACAACTTCAATTACTTCAAGAGGATCACCTCCGAATGAGTTCATCAGTGTTTCACTGCTTCGAAAAAGTGCGCATACTGCCACTACGGTTGTCCATCCTGCCTCCATGCGGCCTTTTTCAATTTGTACTAGTGTCTTTTTTGAAACCCCAATGACTGATGCCATTCTGTCTTGAGTATAGCCAGCTTCTGCGCGGGTCACCTTTAGTTTCTCTGACACCAGCAGAATCATTTCCTCTTTGGTCATGGCACACACCTTCCGTTTATGTTAATAGTGTAATTTTACACCTAGTTTAATTTTTTCGTCAATTTTACTTTATTCATATAATAAAAAGTAGAAACGTGATTTCACGCAAGAACTAATCTTGGCTATATCTTTACTAATAGCCCTTTTACTAATATGTTAATCTGGTTTATCTACCAAGGGCTCTAGTATTTTATAGTTAATTTCCAACTTAATTTGGTGTTTTTTCCAATTCCCCCTATAAAAAGTCCTTTATTAAAGATATATTAAGAGTAGAGGTATTTGTAAAGGCTGTTTTCGCATATATTGTTACTTTCGGAAAAATCCAAGGTGCAGAATTTTTCCCTTGTATTCAAAGGTTTTACTATCGAAAAAGAATAGCCGCTCTTATCTTTCCTGCTCACCTGTTTTTTTTACAGAAATTTACCGGGAATTCATTTGAAATTTATAGTGAATAGCAACAAAGATTACGAAAAGAGCCTTTGTAAAACCCTTCTTCAAAGATAAGATGTCAAGCCCCTGCTAAAAATAAATATAGTTATTAGAGGTGAAACGATGTCTACTGTCAAGCAAAAAGTTATTAATTTCTTCAACAGCAATAAGGAAGAGATCATAAAAGGCTGGATCAATCAACTATCGCCTGCTGACTTAAAATTCTCAAGAAATCTCATTATCGAGAATGGAAACCAAGTATTTGACATGTTCATCCAGGGTCTGCATTTTTCCAGTCCCGAGCTCGATCACTTTATCCAAACTGAAGCATACCGCGTTGCCAAACAGCGGTTTGAATCGGAAACCAATATAGGTGAATTTGTATATAATTTAAACCTTGGCCGCTCAGAAGCCCTCAAGCACCTGGATGGACTGGAATGTGAATGGGGTGAACTCCAGCTCTTCGTCAATCAAATCAATTATTTCTTTGATAAATTTACATACTATACAGTTTTACATTACACCCACATGAAAGATCAAATCATCAAGGAAAAAGAAGAGTATATTGACTCACATCACGAAGACAGACTCTCCCTTCTTGGTAAAATGACCTCAAGTTTTGTCCACGAATTCAGGAATCCTCTGACATCAATTAATGGATTCATTCAGCTTTTAAAAGCGGAAAACCCTGATTTATCCTATTTGGATATCATTTCTTCAGAACTTGATCAGCTGAATTTCAGGATTTCACAGTTTCTGCTTTTATCCAAGAAATCAGCTGTAAGTATGGAGAAGACCGTTTTTTCCATGAATGAATTGATTGAGGAAGCACTGACTTTCTTGTATCCAAGAATTCTGGAAGTCAATGTGACGATTGATAAGCAGCTTGATAAGGATGTGGAAATACAAGGATGGAAAGAAGAGTTCCGTCAGGTCATCATCAATATCATTTTCAATGCAATAGATGTTCTCAGTATGAGTTCAGACAAACCAAGAATCTGGATTGAATCAACACTGCAGGAAGACGTCTTCACCTTGAGCATCAGCAACAATGGGGAAAAAATCCCTGATGACATTCTGAACAGTATCTTTGAACCTTTCGTCACTTCGAAGAAGCATGGCACTGGCCTTGGACTCTTTATCTGTAAAGAAATTGTGGAAAAACATGATGGAAAGTTAGTATGTCTTTCAACTGATGAGTACACCTCATTTGTCATTACCTTACATGAATAATAGTAGGTCTGCGCTCATGGGAAGCAGCCAGCAGAAAACTTTCATTTATTGGAGGAGTATATCTCCAACGTCTGGACCTTCCTGCAGCCGTTTTTCACAAAAACCCTTTTCATCGGCAAGTTGTCCTTGTCGGTGACTCCAATATAAATATCCGCATTAAGCTCAAGTCTCAGCGAAGCTGCAGCATACTGATGGACCGCTGCTGCCAGACCCTGTCCTCTGAATGAAGGTGAAAGGCCTATATAAAAAATCCTCCCTTCCGAGGCTGTATATGCCTCGATGTGAGGGATAAAGAAGCCTGCATCCTTCCTTTATTCTCTCACCAGATAAATACGGAACTTATTTACATCAACCTCTGACATCAGTGATTCGCGGAGTCTTTTTGCTTCGTTCAACCCGCCAAGCACCCGGCTCATGCATTCCAATCCCTCTTCAATAGAAGGCTCAGCAATAATATCAAGGGAATTATCAGGAAATGCTGTTATTCCTCTTATATCCTTTTGGAAGACATCCCTCTCTTTTATCTTGGTTAACCCCAGCTCTTCCACAGATCCTGAATGGCCGTACCCTGCTGGCATGACAACGGTTACCTTATGAGATGAGGGGATGCCAAGATAGATTTCTCTTAATGCCTCCATGTCCTTCTCTCCTGCATGTTGATCAATGGCATCCCATTCTAAAGTACTATAGTTTTTTCCCTCTAGTAATTTCCAGCTCACCACTATCGCTCCATCCATTTTTTTCTATGTCCCAATAGTAGCACACAGCAACTATATTTATTAAATTTTATGAGTATTAAGGTCCGAAGCGGGGTAATGAATAATAACCAACTTAATAAGAAAGGACTTCATGAGAATGACACAAAACGAGTTATATTTCTTGTCACCAAGTCATCAAAGAAGCCTAATGGCAGAAGGTTGGGCACAGAAAACCGGAATCTCCGGATGGAAGTTCGACAGCGGCGGATGGGTTGATGCCAGAACCAACATCTTCAGTGTGGAAGCCATGAAAGAACTTTGCATCGATATTTCAAAGAAGAAAAAGAAAAAAGCAGAGTTTCATAAACTTGACAATGCTTCTGTTATTATTGCCATCCATGATTTTGAAGAAGACCTGGAATTCGAGATTCCTCATCATTGCCAGAAAAAAGTCGTTCATTGGAATCTGCCCAATCCCGAAAAGAGAGCGAAGACGCCTATTGAACAATGGGTCATCTATCAGGAATTGTGTGATTCGCTCGCTATAAAAGTAAAAAGTCTGCAGGACGTATTAGATACGATCACATAAATAACCACCTGGTCAGTGTAATGACTCAGGTGGTTTTTTTTGCTGTTTATCTGCTTTATTCTTAAGTGAAGTATTCCAGTTTTGCATTTGGGAAGAATTTTTCCATGTACTGATATAAATGGTCTTTGATCCCCTGCTCTTCATCTTTTTGATAAATATATTTCCCGATCCCGTATTTCCCCCATTTATATCTTCTTTGGTTCTCATCCAGTTCCAGCTTCGTCATCGGGTAATTTTTTTCTATTACACGTTTCGCCGGCTTGGTAAAGCGGTGCTGAATGAATTCAAACGTCAAATCCTTCTTTGCATAATCAGGGAGTTCAGCATCCAACCGCTCAAACATGTGATAATACCCTTCTTCCCAGCCTTCGTGCAAGTAAATCGGAGCAACAATGAAGCCAAGTGGATACCCTGCCCTCGCTACTTTTCCAGCAGCTTCAATCCTTTTCTCCAATGGAGACGTCCCTGGCTCAAAATTCTTAATGACATAATCCGCATTTACACTAAAGCGGAAACGCGTCTTTCCATTGTGCTTTGCATCAAGAAGGTGATCCACATGGTGAAACTTCGTGACAAATCGAAGCTTTCCGTACTCAGATTCACCAAAATGCTCAATTGCCCTTTTCAATGTATGGGTCAGATGATCCACACCTACTATATCCGAGGTACAGGCGGCCTCGAATCTTGTGAATTCAGGAGCCCTTTCCTTCATGTAGTTATCCGCCGCATCAAGGATCTCATCGACATTCACATAGGTCCTTATGTAGGGCTTGCTCCCCATCGTCGTCTGAAGATAACAGTAATGGCAGTGGCCCATGCACCCTGTTGCAAATGGGATTGCATACTCAGCAGACGGCTTGGAAGTATCAAACTTAAGTGTTTTTCTTACACCTACGACCAATGTGGATTTGGCGACGCGGTATTTCTGAAAATGATTATCCCCGGGAAGGTTGCGTACTTGATTATGGGAGGTCGTCTCCCGGATTTCAATATCCATCTTCTCGAACTTTTCTTTCAATTGTTTCCCAAGCGGATATTCAAGTGCTCCCGGTTCAATGTAGACTAGTTGAGGGACAAATGGTTTGATCATTCTTCCACCGCCTATATTCCGCCAAAATAACTCATGTATGCCTGTTCAGCCTGATCGGCTGTCTGGTATACAGCTATTTCGTCATTCAAGGGATAGTAGGTTTCATATAAAAATAAGGCAAGCTGTGAGGGATCCTCCGGGTTGTGTACTACTGCAGCTTCCTGGACATTCGCTACACTCTGCGTATGGGGATTGCGGTAAATCACATACACAACATCCCCGGCGCTGTATGGAGTCAATTCATTATTCAGTTCCATTTTTTACACCCTTTCCTAAAGACAGTATGTAATCATTTTTCCTAAAGAGAGGAATTATTATAGGTGGGTTTTTTTGGTGAATTCAAAAAAACCCTTTCCTGTCAGGAAAAGGATTAGATGTTGTATAGGGTTTTCGTATTATAAAGGATGATTTCATATACGTCCTCCAGAGGTTCCTTCTTGAGTTCCGCCAGCTTTTTCATTGTCTGGTGTATCATTGAAGGATGGGTGATTTTCCCTTCAAAAGGACCTTGAAACTTCCATGGACCATCTGTTTCGACAAGGATCTTTTCAAGAGGATATTCCACTGCCGCTTTCATAATTTCTTCATCATATAAAAGGTCAGGGGTAAAGGAAATAAAATAGCCGTTGTCCTTCATCCTTTTCAAGGTTTTAGTGGAACCCTTGAACCAATGAAAATGCGCCTTATGAACAGAAGTCCGCTCTAATATTGAAATGGCTGTATCAGCATCTTCATATATTGCATGAAGAATGATCGGCTTATCCAGTGATTTTGCTTCCTGCACAAACAGATGCAGCAACTCTTGATAAGGAGCAAGATCCATATCAGGATTTCCCTGTTTCAAATAATAAGGCAATCCTACCTCTCCCACAGCTGCCATGGACTGCCTGTGTTCTTTCAGGAATGACAGGATTCCGTTAATTTCTTCATCGGCAGGAAGAGGCTGTTCAGGATGGTATCCGTATGCCGGCCTGATCCTGCCATCCATTTGGGACAGCCGCAGATTTTTGAAACAGGATTCTAAATGGAAGGACACCGATATCAATGCTTGGACCTCATAGTATTGGAGATCCGCCAGGATTTGCACTTGTTCATCAGGAGGATAAAGATCAAAATGGATATGAGAATCAATGACGGGCCGTTCTTCCCTATTTTTCATGGTCAGCAAGCTCCTGATAGATCGTTTTTTTACATTGAAGGAATTCCTCGCTGAGAACCAATTGTTCATCCCTTGGCCTTGAAAACGGAACTTTGAACTCACTTTTGATTTCAGCCGGCCTTTGAGATAATACAATCAATCTATCTGAGAGAAATAAAGCCTCTTCAATATTATGTGTAACAAAAATGATACTCTTTTTATTTTCCTCCCAAATGGACAAAAGCCATTTCTGCATCTCAAGCCGGGTGAATTCATCCAAAGCCGAAAAAGGTTCATCAAGGCAAATGATCGGCTGCGGACTAAGTAATGCCCGAATAAACGCCACCCTCTGTTTCATTCCGCCTGACAATTCGTGGGGAAAGGCTTTTTCATACCCGGCCAGACCTGCCCGTTGTATCATCTTGCGTGCTCCGGCCCTGTCTTTTTTCCCCGATATTTCCTGGCCGAGGAGAACATTGTCTTCGACGGACCGCCAAGGCAGAAGTGACGGGGCTTGGGGCATGTAGCTTATATAGCCTCTCTGACCGGTGATGTCTTCACCATCTATTCGGATGCTTCCCTTTTCAGGGGCATAGAGGCCGCCGATTAAATGAAACAACGTACTCTTTCCGCTCCCCGAAGGACCAAGGACCGATAAGAATTCCCCATCCCCGACTGAAAGAGTGAGATTATCCAGGATGAGCTGATCTTCAAAGGACTTGCTCAGATTCTCTATTTTCAATTTATCCACTGTTCTCATCTCCTTTCGGCCTCCACTTAATGAGGAACTTCTCCAGCCCGATGATCAGGGCAAAAAAGATCAAGCTTAATAACATAATTGCAAAAATCGCCACAAACACCCTGTCTGTCCGGAAGGAAGAGGAAGCCAATGTCATGAATACCCCGATGCCCTGCTTTGCTCCAAGCCATTCGGAAATGACTGCACCCATAACACTATATGTCGCCGATATTTTCACACCGGAAAAAATGGATGGAAGGGAATGCGGCCATTCCAGCTTCCTAAAAATTTGCATCTTGCTCGCCCCCGCCATCTGCATATAGTGCTTAAGTTCATCTCCCGTCTGCCTGAATCCGTCCAATGCGGCCACAGCAACAGGAAAAAAACAAACCAGCGTAATCACAATCATCTTAGGCATCAAGCCAAAACCGAACCATACCACTAAAAGCGGGGCCAGGACGATAATGGGGATATTTTGGGACAGAATCAAAAGCGGATACACGGACTCCCTCAAGACCGGGATAAGATGCAGTCCCACTGCCACCAGCAGACCGATACTGCAGCCAATCAGGAAACCAAGCAGCGTCAATGAAACAGTAGAAGCCAAGTGACCTTGAAAGGCGGGCCACACGGCAGCTGCTTCACCGGCGATACGGGAAGGGGCCGGCAGCAGCCATGCTGGAATATCAGCCACCTTTACGGCTGCCTCCCATATAATGAACAAAAGGATGATGACCACGGCAGGCCGCCATCCCCTTGCAAGGAATCTACTCCTCATTTATATTTCTCCGTTAATTGATCCATCGAAATTCCGCTCGGCTGATACAGGATTTTCACTTGGGAAATGACGTTCCTGCTTCCCATTTCAATCATTTTCTTATTCATATCTTCAATCACTTTCATCAAATGCGATAAGTTACCCTCCATTGTTGTTTCCAAAGGGTGTACTTCATACTTCACCCCTGACTCCTGAATCACTGAAATCGCAGCATCAACGTAGGGAATGACATCCTCTCCGTTTTTGGTCTTTGGCAATATTTGAATACTGACTAAACTGTTATCCATACTGAGTCCCCCCTATTGTTATTCTGGTAAAAATTCGTTGGTGAACGCTTCCTCGGCATTCAATTCGTCTTCTAAGAGTTCGTTTTCAAACATCCAGTCTGCATAGTTTTTCCAGACTTCAAGTTTCTGCTCTCCCCATCTCGGTGCATCATCGGTATACTTGGAAGCCAGCCATTCCTGGCTTTTCTTGACCAGCTCAGGATCCAGATCAGGGGCTGCATCAATCAGGATCTGTGCCGCTTCTTCTGGATTATCAATGGTGAAATTGTAACCTTTGGAGGCAGCGGCCACAAATGCCTCTACAGTTTCAGGGTTATCAGCAATCATGTCTTCGTTTGTAGTTAAGACAGGAGTGTAGTAATCAAGTTTCTCCGAATAATCAGTAAGGTAAATCATATCGATATCCTGGTCTCTAAGTTCTGCCTCTATGCCTGTCCAACCATAATAGATCCAGGCAAAATCGATATCTCTTTGGACAGCGGTGAAGAAATCACTGTCACCCATATTGACGAAGTCCACTTTTGATACATCGGCATTTTCCTGTTTCATGATCGATGCCATGACAGCTTCTTCAACTGGCGACCCCCATCCTCCGTATGTCTTACCTTCAAAATCCTTTGGGGACTCGATATCCTTGCCTGCCGGCGAAGCAAATCCGGAAGTATTATGTTGAATGACAGCTGCGATGGAAACGAGTGGAACGTCCTGGACCCTCGCCTGTGTGACTCCTTCCTGATAGCCGACTCCGAATTCGGCCCTGCCGGCAGCAACGATGGAATCAGCTCCTGCTTCCCCCGGCATGATAATTTCCACATCAAGGCCTTCTTCCTCAAAATAGCCTTTTTCTTTGGCTGCATATAAACCAGTATGATTGGTATTAGGAGTCCAATCCAATACAACTGAAACCTCTTTCAATTCCTTTGTTTCATTTCCCTTGCCATCTTCGTCCTGGCCGGCATTGTTGTTCTGTCCGCTGCAGCCGGTAATTAATACAGCAGAAAATAATGCTAAAAGTGATTTTTTCATCCTAGGTTCCTCCCTGATTGTCAATTAGTCTGCGAGTATATATTAGAACCTGTTCATATGAGCCTTGCTGTACTCCGCCATCAGAACAAACACCCGTCCTCAGCCAGTCGATATAAGCCGTCCGGGAGACAGCCTTCACCTTCCTGATCGATCAGTCTGCAACCGGCCTCCCAAATGGCAAGGAACCGGACGTACGTATTACAGCAGCGAGCATACGTCCTGACTCTGTCATTTCCTAACCACAAAATAAATGCGCCCCGGCGTGAATCCGGGACGCATATTGAAAACAGAATTTCCGTTTAGAATATGTTCCCTACGCTGGTCTCATCCAGATCAGGTTCCAAGGGTCGGTATCTAAAAGGATACAATCTCAACCAGCTTCACTGGTCCCCCCACTATTCTCGCTTATTTAATTGATTTCCATTCTTTACTTTGACATAAACAACCTCGTATTTCAAGAAAATTCACTTGAAGGCCTCTCATTTTGAAGTTAAGCAAATACAGGCTATAATTGTTGAAAGAGAAACGATGAGGAGGATACATATGGAAAGAATTCAGCTTGCAGAGGACCTTACATTCTCAAGGTTGGTTCACGGCCTGTGGCGATTGAGCGACTGGAACCAGTCAAATGAGGAAACGTTGAACTTAATAGAAGATGTCCTGGACAACGGCATTACTACCTTTGATCATGCGGACATCTATGGAAGTTATACGTGCGAGGCTTTATTTGGCGACGCATTGGCACTGAAACCCTCTTTGAGGGAAAAGATGGAGATCGTCACTAAATGCGGGATAGTACTGCCTTCCAAATACCGCCCGGAACACAAAACCCATCATTATAATACAAGCAAAGAACATATCATCAAATCGGTCGAACACTCTCTATCAAACTTGAAAACAGACTATGTGGATGTACTGCTCATTCACCGTCCGGACCCTTTCATGAATCCAGAGCAGACAGCCGAAGCTTTCAACCAGCTTTATAAGGAAGGCAAAGTTCGTCATTTTGGTGTTTCCAACTTTAAGGACCACCAATTCAGCATGCTGCAATCCTATATGGACCTCCCGCTGGTCACAAATCAAATAGAACTGTCACCATATGAACTGGAGAACATTGAAGACGGAACTTTGAATCACGCCCTTCAAAACAGGATCCCGCCTATGGCCTGGTCCCCTTTGGCAGGAGGTAAAATCTTCTCCAGCGAGGATGAAAAAGCTGTGCACCTTCGTCATACATTAGAGAAAATCCGTGAAGAAATGAATGCAGACGGCATTGATCAGATCATCTATGCCTGGTTATTGGCTCACCCGTCCCGTATCATGCCCATTGTCGGTTCAGGAAAAATAGAAAGAATCCGCACAGCTGTTGATTCTCTTGAAATTAAACTGGATCATGACCAATGGTTTGAAATACTCCAAAGCTCCATGGGCCATGATGTGCCATAATATATCACAAAAAAAGAATCCTGCGCTAACCAGGATTCTTTTTTTGCTAAACATACCTTTCTTCATTTATATCAGTTGTTTTGAAGACTTTTGGCAGTGAATTATCCACATAATGGACAAGGTACTCGTTTTGAAGTTCATCCTTACTCAATTCATATAGCTGTTTATCGGAAATTTTATAAATTCCTATTCTTAATAACTGTTTAATATAGAAATCTTCGGTTACTGTTTTATTTCTTTGCTGCACGGTTTATCCCTCCGAAAAGAGTATACCCGCTTTTCAAGATTTCTAACCTAAGTCCGGAGCACTCCAACTACAAATTAGGCTGTGTGACCGGAAGCTGAATGGAAACCGTCGTGCCATCCCCTTCAACACTCTCATAGTGAATTGCTCCATGGTGTTCTTCAATGATCTTGAAGCTGACCATCAAACCAAGTCCGGTACCATCTGACTTGGTCGTATGGAAGGCAGTTCCGAGCATTTCCAAGTCTTTTTCAGCTATTCCCAAGCCCTCATCCCTTACAGAAAGCAATATCCTGTCACTGCCTTCCATTTCTGCCTTAATGGTAATTTCTCCACCCTCAGGCATGGCCTCCATCCCATTTTTGACCAAATTGATCAGCACTTGCTTTAAATGCTTTCCATCGCATTCAATCAGGGAAAGAGTATCTTCTATTTTCAAATTGATGGAAACATTAAGGTTCCTTGCATCATTTTCCATCACTTTGGCCACATACTCTATTATTTCCTGGATGTCCAGGCTTTCAAAATTCATTCCTTTAGGCTTTCCGATGACTAAAAGATCGTCCAGCAAAGAAGAAATCCTTTCTATTTCATTGATCATGATCGTATAGTATTCACTATCCTCGGGATGCTTCTCATGCTGCAGCTGTGTAAATCCCTTCAGGGAAGCTAAAGGATTCCTTACTTCATGGCTGATAGATGTGGCGAACCTTCCGACTGCCGCCAATTTTTCTGTATGGCGGAGCTCGTCGTTCATTCTAAGGCGAGTTTCAAGATTTGAGTTGAATCGACTTAGGAAAATGTAAGCTACCGCCGAAAGGACCACATAAAGAACAATAGGTATGAGTACTTGAACTGCACTTAAAATAATTCCCAATAAAACATATTTAAGAATCATGCCTGTTAAAGAAAACCAGAAGAATCGTTTATTAATAAATATTGGGGAAAACAAAATAAAGAAGATCTCTACTGCGTTTCCTGAATTAAATACTAAATCGCTGCCTAGATAAATCAAGAGATTATTAACAATATCTAAAAAAATATAGCCAATTAAGTAAATATATTTAATAATATAAACCTTTCCTTTTTTAGCTATATAGATTGATGCAGGGAGAAATAATATCAGGAAAACATGAAACCAGAATCCAAGCCCTCCATCAGGCAGCCCCATTTCTGTACCTTCATAATACCTGAATACATAATAATAAAATACATCATAAGCTATCAATAAAAAATAAAATAATGACAGAAATAATTTAAGGGTTTTTATCTCTTCTTTTTTCAATTGGATATTATTAAGTTTTAGATTAGCCATTTGCAGCTCCTTTTTAAATCTTATCAACTTTTTAAATAGGACTATTCACTTAATAATAATTGAAAAACACTCATTTTGTAAAACTTTGTAGAATATTGTTGTATTTTCTTGTGAGAATCGAAAATGGGTTTATTTTTTTGATTTTATTAAAAATTGGTTCAAGCCTTTCATCCATGAATAAAACAGCAGGGAAACAATAACCATAAGCTGCAAAAGGAAGATAGATCCGTCCCAGAAATGTATAGAACTAATGGGATTTCGAAGATTTGGAATGGATTGCTCAATTGCGTAAAATAATTGAGGTAAGTAGAAAAATAAAAAAAGACCGAGAGAGATTAAAGTACCTATTATATAGAAAAGGCTGTAAGCTTTAATGACCTTTCCATATTCATTTTCGATTTTCCTTATTACTTTCATTTTCAAAAACTCTTTAGCTTCTTCCATAAGGTTGTAACATCCGGTTAAATTCTCCACTACAAAATACAAATCAGTTTTCATATAAAAACAACATTGATAGATTAACCTCAAAACAATATTGAAATTGATCATTGCAGTAACGCCATATAGCAACCCTTCTGGTTCAATCAATATAAACCTTTGAACCAAGAGGCTCAGAAATAAAATAACAATATCAAAATTAACCCCTGCAAGATAAACCCTGTTTCTATCTCTCGCTGGCAGCCTCCACACTTCACTCACATCAGATTCCAGTACCGGAAAAAATAGTCTGTGGCCAAAACTTATTTTGACTGGGATCCCCAGAGAACGGGCAGCCAGTACATGACCTCCCTCATGAACCATTACAAGGACAAAACTCAGAAAAGAAAACAGCAATACGTTTACCAGAATGATTTCAGACAAAAAGAAATCCTGATAATGTGGAATTAGGGAAGGGCTTGTCATCATTAATACAATTGCACTGATAAAAGAAATTAAATAAATTCCCCTGCTCACTCTGCCAAAAAACTTTTCAGCAAAAGCTTTTTCTATCCATAGGAACCCTTTTTTAGGCTTATTATCAGATACAACATGAAGAACCTGGTCATCGATTTGACTTAACAATTTCATCTCGATTAATTGTTCCATAAATTCGCCCATATCTATTTCTTCTTCGGGATACTTTTCATTCAGAAGTTCTTCCGTCTCACTAACTGTCCTTCTTTTAGTTAGATTTATTATGGCATCAATTGCTGGGGGAGGCATCTCATAAAAATCCCCCGAAACTTTGTCCTCAAAGATACTTTTCTTTTTATCGAAGTGTAATTCATGAGCAACAAATACTACCCTGCTATCATTATTCCACATGCTTTTCTCTTCCTTTCTTTATAAAAGGCTGTTGTCTCATAAATTGTTGCTTTCGGAAAAATCCCAGGTGCCGGATTTCCCCCTTGTTCGAAGGTTTTACTCTCGATAAAAAAGAGCAGCTCTTTTCTTTCCTGCTCACCGGGGTTTTTGCGACGATTTACGAGGATGTTATATGAAAATTATATTGAGTAGCAGTAGCAACAAAGTTTACGAAAAGAGTCTTATAAAAAAGGGATGCAAGCAGCAGCTAGCATCCCAAATTTTATATCCTTAGCCACTCACACCACCAGCAAGTCGTTTTGATTTTGCTAAGCTTTTTGATTTTCATTTTTTCACCTTCTCCCTATTGGAAATATTCTTCTTGAGGCGGGGCAGGTTCATAAGATGTTGAACGGTTTGATTTTTTCTTTAATTCAATCCATTCAGGAAAAACAACTTTAAATTTATGAATAAGATCCGGATCAAACTGCGTTCCTTGACCTTCAAGAATTCGTTGATAAGCGGTTTCTGTCGATAAGGCTTCCCTGTAGGAACGAGTGGAAGTCATTGCATCAAACGCATCAGCAATTGCTGTTATCCTTGCTGCAAGAGGGATGTCTTTTCCTTTTAAACCATGAGGATACCCATTGCCATCCCATCTTTCATGATGAGAAAGAATGACATTTAAGCTGTCACTGAGTACTTCTACCTTTTCAACAGCCTCTGCGCCAACAGCAGGATGGGTTTTAATGATTTCAAACTCTTCCTTGGTAAGTTTATCCGGTTTCATTAAAATCCTGTCCGGTATGTGAATTTTCCCAATATCATGTAATAAGCAAGCATAGTAAAATGCTTCTAGTTCATCTTCAGAATAGATATCAAGTTCCTTTGCCAGCGATAGCGCATAATAAGCAACACGTTCGCTATGCCCTCTTGTATAAGGATCTTTAAGCTCCAGCGTGGCGATAATTCCCTTTACTATTCCTTCAAGCTGTTTATTATATGAACCTTTAATGCCCTCGACGTAGCCTAAAATACGCTTCAGCAAAAGGTAAGCTATAGATGCAATTAATATGACCATTAGTGAGGGTATCAACAGGACAATAATATCTTGGATAATGATTCCAACCAAGGCATATTTCAAAATAATGCTGCCGCTCACAACGAGAAAAAACGATTCACTTACAAAGATTGGGGAAAATACAATCAAGAAGATTTCTACTATATTTCCTCCACCAGTTAAACTGGGATTTTTAATATGAACAATAATTTCATTTATACACATAAGAGCAATATATCCCAGTACTACAATGTATTTAATTTTAGTAATATCTCTTTTACTATAAATATAATAACTGAGGCCTGTCAGCAAAAATATAAGAATGTAGAGGGTATACCCAAAACTAGAAGGCATGCCTACTTGCTTATCTTGGACAAATCCGGGAATTATAAAGTAATAGAATACTTCATACAAAATAGATATAGCAAAAAACAGCACTAAAAACCACTTTAATGTCCGTTTTTCTTCATGAATCAATGTTGAATCTTTTATATTTTTTAACATGGCTGCCCTCACTTGCTGAAATTGTCTTCTTCTACTATAAAATCTTCATCTGCCAACATTCGACATTTCTAATTCTATAGCAAAAGTCCTATCAAGAAAATAGTTTATTTTCCTTATTTGACAAGAAGTTTTGGATTTATCGTCTTTACTTCCGCATGAAGAGTAATGACTATATGAATGTCTGCCAATGTTTAAATCGTTATAGCTAGATGGACTCTTCTTTATATCGGGCAGGATTTCGAAAAGTTTGGCGAGAAGCACCAAAAGGGGTCTAAAGTACTGATTTTAAGAAGAAATCAAGTATGAGACCTAAATAAAAAAGACCCTCGTGAGGGCCTTCATTTTTCTGCTAATTCTTGCTCCATATTACTGTTCCGCTTCATTAAAAAGTCGATTGCAAGCCAGAAGAAAACAGAAACCAGAGCATAAATTCCAATTGAGTTGTAGATATCTTCAGTTTTCCAGTCCAGTTTTGGAACAAAGAGTCCCAGGATACCGGTTAAAATATAGTAACCTCCAATTAAATGGAAGAAAAGTTTTTCTGTCGTCAAGTTTCTTTGCTCCATATATCCTTTACCGGCTTTTCCAAAGAAGATCGCAATTCCCCTGATGATAAAATACGCGGAAAAAGCAATAATAATAGCAACTATCGTTGAGTTGTTGAAAACATTTGCCATTTTCAATGCTCCTTTCAATACATAACGAGACTTTCATCTTTTAAGATTGTACCATAAGTATGCTGGTCATGAGTAGGAATTACTTACCATTTGCAAGTTTGAAAAACATTTTTTGCATGTTACCTAAGTACACCGTGTGGTATAGTTTTAGTAGCTATTATCCATAAAGGGGATTATTTTATGTCCAGCTTCAAAAAAGGAATCGACCAGTTATCTCCTGCCCAGATTATCGTTTCTTTCTATGTTGCGGCAGTTGGATTTTCTATACTCTTATTAAGTCTCCCAATTACAGCCAAACCTGGTGTTGATTTGAGTTTTCTCGATATCATGTTTACTGCGGTCAGTGCGATCAGTGTTACAGGATTGACGGTCATTCAACTCGCTGATTCCTTCAGCACTGCAGGGATTTTAATTTTGATTTTCATCCTGCAGATCGGCGGTATCGGCATTATGACACTCGGGACGTTTCTTTGGTTAGTATTAGGAAAGAAAATCGGGTTGAAAGAACGGCGCCTCATCATGACGGACCAAAATCAATCCAATCTTTCAGGTCTGGTCAACTTGATGAAACAGATTATGTATATCATTCTTTTGATTGAATTGGTTGGTGCCCTCATATTAGGTACATACTTCCTGAAATACTACCCAACTTGGCAGGATGCCTACTTGCATGGCATCTTTGCAAGTGTCAGTGCGACCACAAACGGCGGATTTGACATTACAGGGCAGTCACTCATCCCATATGCGGATGATTACTTTGTTCAAATTGTGAACATCATCTTAATTACCTTGGGCGCAATAGGATTTCCTGTCTTGATTGAGTTAAAGGATTTCCTGCTGCATAATAATCAGCGCGGCAGGTTTCATTTTTCCCTCTATTCGAAGTTAACAAGCGTGACGTTCTTCGGGCTGCTGCTGGCGGGAACGCTCCTGATTCTCGTTATTGAGTTCAATCGCTTCTTTGATGGGATGTCATGGCATAAGTCATTTTTCTATGCCTTTTTCCAGTCCACCACTACCAGGAGCGGGGGATTGGCTACAATGGACGTGAGCCAGTTTTCAGAGCCTGCCCTTATTATCATCTGTATGTTGATGTTCATCGGGGCATCCCCCAGTTCTGTAGGCGGCGGAATCAGGACCACCACTTTCGCCATTAACGTATTATTTCTGATCAACTTTGCCAGGGGACGTTCCACAATCAAGGTTTTCAGAAGAGAGCTCGACAATTCTGATGTGATTAAATCACTTGCAGTTACGTTATTAGCCAGTTTCATGTGTGCCGGCTCGGTGATATTTCTTTCGATCACCGAGTCATTCTCGATGATTGAGATTCTTTTTGAAGTATGTTCAGCTTTCGGAACTGTCGGTCTTTCCATGGGGATCACACCTGATTTAAGTGTTTATGGAAAAATCATCATAATGGCCTTGATGTTCATCGGAAGGATTGGGCTGCTTACCACCCTTGTCATATTAGGGATTAAGCAAAAAGAAACGTTATATAATTATCCAAAAGAGAGAGTCATCATAGGATAAGAAAGAAGAAGCCGCTGCCGGCTTCTTCTTTTATTCAGGCTGATTTTTATACAATAACAGCCTTATTTATCTTTTACCCTGAGCAGACGCAGGCCGTTCAAGGTGACTATCAATGTAGCACCCATATCTGCAAAAATCGCAATCCAAAGTGTGAGCCAGCCGGGGATCACCAGAAGGAGGGCTAGAAGCTTGATTCCTAATGAAAAAACTATATTCTGCTTTATGATCATCAGGGCCTTCCTACTTAACTTTATTGTGAAAGGAAGTTTCCTCAAATCATCCCCCATCAGAGCGATATCAGCTGTTTCCAATGCTGTATCTGTTCCTGCCCCTCCCATCGCTATCCCTACCGATGATGCAGCCAGAGCAGGTGCGTCATTCACTCCATCTCCTACCATCGCAACCTTTTCATAACGCTTTCGAAGCGTCTTAATAAAGGACAATTTATCCTGAGGCAGTAGTTCTGATGCGATATCTGTTACGTTTGTACGCTTGGCAATCGCTTCTGCTGTTCCCTGGTTATCGCCGGTCAACATGATGGTTTTCTCGATCCCCAGTTTATGAAGCTTTTCAATGACACCAGCACTGCTCTCCCTTATTTCATCTGCAACTGCTGTCAAGGACAGAATTCGTGTATCCGTCCCTAGTGCAATGACGGTTTTACCTTCTTTTTGAAGTTCCAATATCCTGTACCTCAAGTCATCCTGCAGAGGTTTCCCCATTACTTCTTCCAGGTAAGGAGGGCTTCCAGCATAATAGACAGTGTTATTAATAATGCCTTTGATCCCTTTTCCTGTCACAGAAGTAAATCCCGAAATCCCCAGTGATTTGTAATCAATGGTTTGAGATTCTGCTTTTTTTATGATAGCAGAGGCCAATGGATGCTGGGAGCTATTTTCAAGGGCTGCAATCAGCCTGAGATTTAGCTCTCTATCCTCTGTTAACGAAATAAAATCTGTGACTTCGGGCACTCCTTTAGTAAGGGTGCCGGTTTTGTCAAAGGCGATGGCCTTCAAAGCTCCTGCCTCTTCCAAATATATGCCGCCCTTGATCAAAACACCGTTCCTTGCTGCATTGCCAATAGCCGTGACTATGGAAACAGGTGTGGAAATAACAAGTGCACATGGACAACCGACAACAAGTACCGCTAATCCCTGATAAACCCATGTGCTCCAGTCGGCAGCGAAGAGTAACGGCGGCACAACGGCAACGAGGATGGCCACAAAAATGACAGCAGGAGTATAATATTTAGCAAAACGGTCCACAAATGCCTGCGAAGGAGCCCTTTCTGCCTGAGCTTCCTCTACCAGGTGGATGATCTTTGCAATGGTAGTGTCTTCTGCCAATTTGGTGACTTTCACTTCCAGCAATCCTTCTTCATTCAAAGTCCCTGCAAAAACTTCATCATCCCTTTGTTTGGTAACTGGTATGGATTCTCCCGTTATGGCAGCCTGGTTGACTGCCGATACCCCTTTTTCAACAACTCCATCCATGGCTAATTTTTGGCCTGGTTTAACAATCATGGTGTCGCCTACTTGGATTTCTTCAATATCCACAACCAATTCCCTGCCGTTCCGCCTGATCAGCGCCTCCTTTGGAGCTATGTCCATGAGCGAACGGATCGACTGCCTGGCTTTGTCCATGGAATAAGCTTCCAAGACCTCACTTATCGCAAAAAGGATGACTACGGTCGCTCCTTCTCCCCATTCTCCTATAAAAGCAGCTCCGATGATCGCGATTGTCATCAGTGTCCTCATATCGAACTCCAGCCTTGCCAGATTCTTCAAACCGGTGATGAAGAGCCTGTAGCCCCCGGCCAGGATAGAGGCAATATAGGCGAGAATGAAAAGGATGCTTCCCTCTCCGTAGAATTGTCCAACTGACCATCCAACAGCAAGGAGGATGGCGGACAACAGTACGTTGGCATATTTCTTTAAGAACGGCTGTCCTTCTTCAGTGAATTTTTGATTTTCCGGTATGATCCTAAGCCCTTCAAAGGCTCCTGCTTTTTCAAGCTCTTGTATTGTTGCATCTCCAAAGACTGTGAGTTTTGATGCTCCAAAATTTACATTCGCTTCCGAAACACCATCCAGGTGCTTCACGTTCTTTTCGAACTTTTGGGCACAGCCTGCTCAGGAAAAGCCCTGAACACGGTATGTCGTTTTGGATGCAGACTGCTGCAATTCTTCAGCCACGTTGTTCCACCTCCTTATGATGAGCGATTGCGATTTTGATCAGGCTTCTGACATGTTCATCATCCAGGGAGTAATACACCAATTTCCCTTCCTTCCGATATTTCGCAAGCCCCATATTACGAAGCAGCCTTAAGTGATGGGAAGCTGTCGCTGTGGTGGCTCCGACAATATGGGCCACATCGCACACGCACAGTTCCTCTTCAAGACTGAGAGCATAAGCAATCTTCATTCTAGTATCATCCGATAACGCTTTAAATATTTTGGCAGCACCATTTGTATTTGTTGAAGAAAGTTCCTCTTGAATCAGTGCAGCCTTCTCATCTTCTTGGCAATTGACCTCGCACACATCCTGCTGTTTCACAGACCGTCCTCCTACCCATTACATTCAAACGTTCATTTGAATATTAGTATATGAGAGAAGAAAGGATCTGTCAAAACTTCGATTGAAAAAAGGGCTGCTGTCCCCCTTTAACACAACGGGGGACAGTCCTCAGCTGTGTTAATGCGTTAACGGAGCAGGGGATTGTCCCATTTTATTCCTTAATGAAAGGATGCACTCGAAGAAAAAACCTCCTCAATATGAGGAGGAATGAAAATCATTTCACAATCAGCACAGGGCAATTTGCCCTTTTCGCAACTTTATGGCTGACACTTCCTAATACAAACTCCTGAAGACCATTGAGTCCCCTGCTGCCGACCACCGCAATATCAAAGGAATGTTTATTTGCAAACTCTACAATAGCAGGGCCGGGTTCTCCATGAAGGATCATGATTTCATACCGGACGCCTGCTTCCTTCGCAAGTACTTCTATATCTTTCAACCTTGCTTTTCTGAAATCATTGACTTCCGTTGAATTCCAATTCTCAAGGACATCTGCCTTTGCTCGACTTGAATCTGCCACATAAACAACTGTAATGACTGAACCTTCAGAACACCGAGCGATAATTACGGCATTCTCTGCAGCCCGTTTTGAATGCTCAGAACCATCTGCTGCCAGAAGAATTCTCTTGTACAAGGTTTCACCCCATTTTCAATTAATACGCATCCGTAGACCGGCAAGCTACTATATGTATTCCATATGGTCCTGTTATAATCCTGTTGGCTTGTTCACATAGTTCCAGAAAAACAGGAATGCACTGCACCCGGACGGGTGCAGTGCTTATGTCCTGACTCTATAAATATTTCCGCTGCACACTTCGTCCCTCATAAGTAAACAGGACCTGCCGGTTTTCCACTTGTGTTTCAATATGGACAGGACGGCCCCAAAGCTGATGGACATATGGAAGAACCTTTTCCAAATATTTTATGTCCAGCTCGATTCCCTCATACCAGTGCTTAAGGTACAGCTCCCCATTCTTCATATAGTCGCCGTCATTAACAGTGATGAATGGAAATCCTCCGTTGACACGCATGCTTACCAGTTGATCCCTTACCTCTTTCCATTCTTTGTCAACAATCTTATAATCCTTGCCTTGTTTTTGGAACAAGTACATATCCTCTCTGGTCACCAAATCCTTTGTCAGGTAATTGCGAAGGAAGGATATATCCGACTCGATCTCCCTGACCTCAAACATTTTCTCCCTGCCTGAACCTGGCTTTTCCCCTCGCTTAATCATCTCATCTGACGGATTGTCATAACGTTCTTCAATGTCCTCAAATATTTTCAGGCCAAGATAATAAGGGTTGATGCTTGTTTTTGAAGGCTGTACGACCCCAGCGTTTAACTTGGCAAATTCAATGGATTCACCGCTCGTCAAATCCATTTCCCTGATGATCCTTTGATGCCAGTAGGAAGCCCAGCCTTCATTCATAATCTTCGTTTCAAGCTGAGGCCAGAAGTAGAGCATTTCTTCCCTCATCATTGTCAGGATATCACGCTGCCAGTCCGCAAGCTCGCGGCTGAATTGTTCAATGAAAAGCAGGATATCTTTTTCCGGCTGCGGCGGAAATTTTTTTTTGACCTTTCTTCGCTCTTTCTTATCTTTCCTCGGTCCTTCATCAAGTGACCATAGATCATCATAAGGAGTTGCTGCTGAAATTTCTTCCTCCTCCCATTCAACGTCATCCATACTCCATGAAAGCTTGGGACGCATCAGGGACGGATCGATGTGCTCATCGATGGCCAGCACAGCATCAAGGAAGGTTTCCACTTCTTTTTTTCCATATTCGATTTCATACTGCCTGATTCTGTCTGCGGTTGCTGCCATGCTTTCAACCATATCTCTCTTGGTATTTTGAAATCTGACATTATTTTTAAAAAAGTCACAGTGAGCAAGCACGTGTGCCACAATCAATTTATTTTGTATGAGTGAGTTGGAATCCAGCAGAAATGCATAGCAAGGGTTCGAATTGATGACAAGCTCGTAAATTTTACTTAAGCCAAGATCATAATGAAGCTTCATTTTGTGGTACTGCTTTCCAAAACTCCAATGGGAAAATCGAGTCGGCATCCCATATGCACCAAATGTATAGATAATATCTGCAGGACAGACTTCATATCGCATTGGGTAAAAATCCAGTCCAAATCCTTTTGCAATTTCAGTTATTTCTGCAATGGCATATTGTAATTGTTTCTGTTCCTCTTCTCTCATCCCAGTTCCCCCCAATAGAATTTGCACCCTCGGCTCCTGATTGGTCATACTTCAATATATGAAATGGACAAAGGATTCATGAGAAGAAAAACAATACTGCACAATAAGAACTATGTGGTGTTTAAAAAA
>NZ_QXIR01000023.1 GCF_003581585.1 Bacillus salacetis | reverse complement strand
GAAAAAGCTGAAGGATTTCAGCCCTTCAGCTTCTTGGATTGTGGTGTTTCTACGCTCTGGATACATAGGAACTGTCTGTTGTGTTGATGACCAGAACATCCCCTTCGTTTACAAAGAAAGGAACGTTTACAGTCAGGCCAGTTTCGACAGTTGCTGGTTTTGAACCGCCGGAAGCTGTGTCCCCTTTGATGCCGGGTTCAGTTTCAGTAACAGTCAATTCAACTGTGTTTGGCAGTTCGACCCCAAGAGTTTCCCCTTGGTACATCATGATTTGAACTTCCATGTTTTCCTTTAAGAACTTCAGCTCATACTCGATTTGAGATGCATTAAGTTCAATTTGCTCGTATGAATCGGTATCCATGAAAACATGCATATCCCCGTTTGCATAAAGGTACTGCATTCTGCGGTTATCGATCTGTGCTTTAGCGACCTTTTCACCTGCACGGAATGTCTTTTCCTGGATTGCACCAGTACGAAGGTTCCTTAATTTGGAGCGTACAAATGCTGCCCCTTTACCAGGCTTAACATGCTGGAAATCCATAACGCGCCAAATTCCGTTATCTACTTCGATCGTAAGGCCTGTACGAAAATCATTTACTGAAATCATGAGTGTTCCTCCTAAATTGAATAGCCGTGAAGCGACTATTTATTGCATGTCTATTATGCCATATTCTTTTCCTATGGCAATAGTTTTATTAAGAACTCTTTTCTAATCTTAATTGCTGGTTTGAAAAAATCCTAAAAACACCCCTAAGATTCAATTGAAGAATCCTGTTGACTTTAAAGATTTCCCTGCCTGTTCAACGCGGGTGCTTCCTTGTACCCCTGGCTTTTGGGATTTCTCCGGAATCAGCAATTAATTCGATTGATCCTTTATTAAAGAATGATGAGTTCTTTCGTCGAGTGTGTGAGTGTTTCGTTTCCATTTTCAGTGATGATTGTATCGTCTTCGATACGCACCCCACCTACTCCCTGGACATATACTCCCGGTTCAACCGTGACAATCATGCCAGGTTTTAAAACAGTTTCGGAAAGGTGGGATAACCCCGGTCCTTCATGTACTTCCAGTCCGATTCCGTGGCCGAGCGAGTGTCCGAAGTTATCGCCGTAACCTTTTTCTTTTATATAATCCCTTGCGATGGCATCCGCCTGCGCACCTGTCATGCCAGGCTTGATTTCTTCCATTGCTTTCAGCTGTGATTGAAGGACAACATCATAGATCTCCTTCAGCTTCTCAGAAGGCTCACCCACCGAAATCGTTCTTGTCATATCCGAGCAATATCCTTTATAGTATGCACCGTAGTCAAGAGTAATGAAATCCCCTGTTTCAATGACTTTGTCGCTGGCTACCCCATGAGGAAGCGCTGAACGTGTGCCTGAAGCAACAATGATATCAAATGAAGAAGATGCAGCTCCCGCTTTTCTCATAAAGAATTCCAGTTCATTGGATACTTCCAATTCCGTTTTACCTGGTTTGATGAAATCAAGGATATGCTTGAATGCAGCATCAGCTATATCTGCAGCATCTTTGATGATTTTCAATTCTGCTTCTGTTTTGATTAAACGGATATCTTCTATCATCCCGCTTACAGGAACCAATTCAGCTTCAACTTTGCTTCTATAGCTCTCGAATGCTGAATAGGTGAGATAATTCTTTTCAAAACCCAACCTTTTGATGCCAAGCTTCTCCGCCTGGACCGCTACTTCAGCAGGAATCGGCCCCTTGTGCTGCACGATCTCATATCCTTGAGCCTGTTCTGCAGCCTGTTCAGTGTAACGGAAGTCAGTGATGAAAACTGCACTATCAGCAGTAATCAAAGCAACCCCTGAGGAACCAGTGAAACCTGTCATGTAACGACGGTTGTATGTACTGGTAATTAATATCCCATCAATGTTATTTTCGGAAAATTTCTCTCTCAATTTATCAAGTTTACTCAACCTCTTCATCTCCCTTATGCATTTTTATAAGAGCCTGCAGGGCAAGTTCATAGCCAAAGAACCCAAGACCGACGATCTGTCCTTCTGAGACTTCTGCGAGGACAGAATGATGCCTGAAGGCCTCTCTTCTATGAACATTGGAAATATGCACTTCGATCACGGGGACCTCAATACCGGCGATGGCGTCCCGTAATGCATAGCTGTAGTGTGTGAAGGCACCTGGATTAAAGATGATACCGGCGATTCCTTCATCTTCAGCCTGATGCAGTAAATCGATAAGGACACCTTCATGGTTTGATTGTACCGCGGTCAGTCCATATCCCTCCGACAGGGCAGCTTCCTTCATTTTCTTTTCAAGTTCAAACAGCGTGGCTGTACCGTATACATGCGGTTCACGCTTACCTAAACGATTGAGATTCGGTCCATTCAACAGAAGAATCTTTTTCATATGTATTCACCCATAAAAATAGAATGTTCAACATGAACATTCTAACACAAACAAATTGACAAACCTACTACATTGTCTGAATATTATTGACTTGGCTGCTCTTCTTTTTCAAAGTGATGCTGAAGTTCGTTTTCTTCATATGAAATCGAGTAACCGATGAACACTCCATAGAGAATATAAATGCATGCTATCGTTATCAATGTGATGTAGTCTGTTTCTGTGATCCCCTTCATACCTGGAAACAACGGGTTCAGGACTACAAAAACGGCAAGCATCAGGGCGATGCCATATCCGGCTCCCACCCACATTGATTTGAGTTTTCTTAAAGCTGCATAGTAAATCAGTGCAACCCCTATGGAGATCAATCCATAAGCCAGTATGGAAATCACGATTCCCAGCCAGGTTTCTTTCCAATTCCCCACAGCCCAAGGTTCAAGGATGATGTTCGGTTCGATTTTAGTAAATGAGAACATATAGCAGATATACGCAAAGCCGCTCCAAAGGATCCCGCCTGTAAACCCTGTGGCAATCACCATGCCAATGAACGACAGGGGTTTTTCCTGTTTATTCTGTTCCAGATTCTTATCGCTTGATGGCTCTTGCTCTCTTGCAGACATGCTAAAACACCTCCTATGTGTAGTATTGTCCATTTCGAAAAAAGTATTTCATCAATATACAGGATTGCTAAATTTCAGGGGATTTTAGTAAAATGAAAATACTTACATGAACGTAACACATGGGGCTGTCCAGAAAGAGACAAATATGTAAAATAAATCAGAAATACGGTTAAGATGGACGGATTTAGTCTAAAATATAGATAAAGGCCTATTATGCTATAAACTTGGTTCCAAAGGAGGTGACCTTCTTGAATGCTCGTTTCGTAATTGCAGGAGCTGTTATTCTTTTAGCCTCTATTGGATTGGTATCCACTCTTATAGGAGACCCTCTTGCTCTTCTTCAACGGATTCTCGTATACGCAGCCATAGCCGTGATCATTTATTTTGTTTTCCGAAAAGTGATGATGGGCGGTAAAGGTAAAAACAAAGATCAAAAGGCCTTCCTGAAGGCAGCAAAACAATCCAAAAAGCGGTATAACAAGAAAACAACTGCTGTAAAAGCAAAAACAAATGCGCCAAATCCGTTCCGAAAAAAATCTCATCGAAAGAAATCACAGGCAAACCTTACTGTCATTGAAGGCAAGAAGAATAGGAAAAACGGAAAAAATCGAGCATCTCTCTAAGGCTCGATTTTTTTATTTCCAGTTATGGATCTTTTGGTGAAATTCGCTGCCTTTCAAATAATTATTCCAACTATTATCCTGTATTTCCCCCGTAAACAACCGGTAAGCAGGACTCCATATTTTTAAGAGCAATGCTTTTTGGAATACAGGAGGAAATCCGGCTTTTGGATTTTCCGAAAGCAACAACATTTGCAAATAGCCCCTTTTGTATACAGGTTGCTCCCGACTCGTTCCTTACCCAAAACTCCAGCTCTGCAAAAACTCCCGAGCCTTTACGTACCCATATTCTGCAAGCTCGCTCTTCTTAAGATCGGTGAGCTCAAATTCTGTAGTAAGCACCCCTTCTGTCGGGATGAAAATGATGTTGTTCGCATGTTTCCTTGAAATATACCGTGAATCATGCGCGTCCTTCATTGTTTGAAACAACGCTTCATACATATTGACGGCATTATGGATTACATTCTTTGGTCGTTCCTGCATATTCGGGCTCAGCTTTATCCCCAGAACCGGCCTAACCTTCTTGGTGTTTTCCTTATCAAACAGCCACATTGGGAAATTGCTTAATACTCCACCATCTACGATAACGCTTAAACCGTCCAATGACTTCAGCCTTACAGGTTCAAAGAAATACGGAAGGCTTGCACTCATTCGAATTGCCCTTGCTACAGGGAATGTTTCCTTCGGCACCCCATATTTATCGAGGTCATCCGGAAGCACCATGAGACGGCCATTGGATAAATCAGAAGCGATGACCCTCAATGCTCCTGGAGCAAGGTCTGCAAACGTATAAATGCCCCTTACCCGCAACTTCTCTTCCAGCCAAGCTTCCAAAGTATCTCCTTTATAGAGGCCTAGCTTCCAATAAACCTTTATCCAGCGGACAAAAGGAATGGACGACAGAGGAGTCTTTTTATCCAGCAGCTGCGTCAGTTCAATTTCATCCATTATCTTGAGAAGGTCATCACTTTTATAGCCCGCTGCAATAAATCCGGCAATGATTGCCCCGGCACTTGTTCCAGCAAGCCTTTTGAACCTAAACCCATTTTCTTCTATTGCCTTGCAGGCCCCGATCATTGCGAGCCCCCTGATTCCACCACCTGAGAATACACCATCGATGTTCATGGAACCATTCCCTTCAAAAATTCCTTTTTTACATCTTTAATTTCATTTGAAGGGTTTTAGAATAGAAAAATGTTTTTTCAGGGTTTGTCCTTATCCTTTTAGTGCATTAAAGGATGAAGAGGGACTGTCCCTTTTCATCCTTTAACGTACTAAAGTAGTCACTTCAAAAAAAGAAGGAGAAAATTCTCCTTCTTCACTGGCTTATAGTCCGCATTTAAGCTGGGCACCGCAGTTTGTACATGTGTTGCATCCGCCCATATCCTTGACCGTACCTTTTCGGCATACAGGACAAGTGTTTCCTACTTCGGAACCAATCGTAACATCAGTCGACCTTACGTCCTGGATGGTGTCGACCAGTACTACCGGCTTCTTGCCTGATGCCACAGGCTGTTCAGTTTCTTCTTCATCGAAGCTGTTTTCTTCAGCTTTCAGCGTCAGTACTTGAGAATCACGGCTTCCATCTACATAAACAGTACCGCCTTTCGCACCGCCTTTATATAATCTTTCATAAACGCCTTGCACCTGGTCTACCGTATAGCCTCTGGGAGCATTGACGGTTTTGGAAATAGAACTGTCGATCCAGCGCTGGATGACACATTGGACATCAGCATGCGCCTCAGGAGCAAGTTCCATCGATGATACGAACCATTCCGGAAGAGCATCAGCATCGGCATCCGGGTTGCGATCAAGGTATTCTTGAACAATTTCAGCCTTTACCTCGATAAATTTACCAAGACGCCCGCTTCTATAGTAAGTAAAGGAGAAGTATGGCTCAAGCCCTGTAGCCACTCCTACCATTGTCCCGGTGCTTCCTGTTGGTGCCACTGTAAGCAAGTGGGAATTGCGGATCCCGTCCGCCAAAATGGACTGCCTTACATCTTCAGGCATTTTGCTCATATAGCCTGTGTTTATGAATGCTTCCCTCAAGCGGTTTGTCTCTTCCTGGCTGTCTCCTTGAAGAAACGGGAAGCTTCCTTTTTCCTTAGACAATTCAACAGATGCACGATAAGCAGTCACTGCAATGGTTTCGAACACTTCATCAACCAGCTTGCTGCCTTCTTCTGATCCGTATTCTTTTTCACAGTAAATCAATAAGTCTGCAAGCCCCATGACACCCAGACCCACACGGCGTTCACCAAGTGCCTGCTTTTTATTCTGTTCGAGGAAGTAAGGAGTTGCATCGATAACGTTATCCTGCATACGAACTCCGACTTCAACCGTCTTCTTCAATTTTTCAAAGTCCACGGTCTTGTTCTCTTTGTCCGCGAACTCCGCAAGGTTCACCGCTGCAAGGTTGCAGACGGAGAATGGTGCCAACGGCTGTTCACCGCAAGGGTTTGTCGCGACCACTTTTTGTCCATACGCTTTAGCATTCGTCTGGTCATTGGCATTGTCGATAAAGAAAATGCCTGGTTCTGCAGAGTATGTTGCGCAGACATTGATCAGGTTCCACAACTCTTTCGCACGCATTTTTCTATAAGTCCGGACTTTGTACCCCATTTCTTCCCACTCACGGACGTCACCGACTTCGTGCCAGTTTTCATTATAAAACTTCATTTCCTCTTCATCATACTTCTCTACATCAGGGAAACGTAAGCTGTATTCTTCATCTTTTTCTACCGCTTCCATGAAGTCACTTGTCAGGCAGACGGAAATGTTGGCGCCTGTAAGGAACTCCGAATTATGAACCGAGTAGGTGCCGCCGGTCCTTAACTTTTCTTCCGCTTCTTTAATGATTTTATCAGAGAAACCGCCCAGGCCGGGAATCTGCTTGTAGTTAATGATTCCTTGATACATATCCTTTTCCTGTTCGGTAAGCGGCGTGAATTTCAATTTATCTTTTGCTGCTTTTTTTATTTGCTCATCTTGTGTATTTTCAAGAAGATAACGCAGAATCCGCGGATTTTGCATCTTCGAGATGATGAATTCGATGATATCCGGGTGCCAATCTGCCAGCATGATCATTTGGGCTCCGCGTCTTGAACCGCCCTGTTCAACAAGGTGAGTCAATTTCGCAATATCATCAAGCCAGGATACTGAACCTGATGATTTACCGTTAACACCCCTCGCCAAAGTATTTCTAGGTCTCAGGGTCGATCCATTTGTCCCGACTCCCCCGCCGCGGCTCATGATTTCCATCACTTGCTTGCGGTGGTCGGATATTCCGTCCCTTGAATCTTTGACAAACGGCATTACATAACAGTTGAAATAAGTAACATCTGTATCTGCTCCAGCTCCATACAGTACACGTCCAGCCGGAACGAAATTCATATTGACAAGTTCATGGTAGAACTTTTCGAACCATTCCTGTCGTTTTTCTTCTGTCGTCTCGACACTTGCAAGCCCTGCAGCATTTCTTTTTGCAATTTGCTCATAGTAGACCTCAAGCGGTTTTTCAATAACATCCAATGAACGTTTGACTACCGAAGCCTCTGCTTCCTCAGGGTTATCGATCGAGCTTCTGTATTCCTCATCGATCAATACCTCTGCCTGCTTATTCTCCCAGTCAAGGCTCTTGATGAAGCCAAGGCCCCTTGCAGGGAACTTTGGATCTTCCTTTATGGTCAATACCACGAAGTCTCCTTCAGTGAGGGTGATCTTTTCGGTGTCTTTAAAAGAGTAGCGGTCAAGCATTACGAGGCGTGACACACCTTTATGCGTGATGTGCATATCCGGGGTAATTGGATGCACCTGCGGAAATAAACCGATTGCTTTATTCAGACTCTCTTGGTTCACTTTCATTTCTTGTTTCGATACGACAGACATAATTACAACTCCTTAAACTACTATATTGAATTATTATTTTTTATGTTTATCTATTAGTTGTTCGCAAAATAAACTTATCACAGCCAAAAATGAAAATCAACCAATATACACTATATATAGTGTATAAAATATTTTTCGACACACTATATATAGTGTTTAGTTCATGATAAATCTTTTTTGTCAAACTGAAAATAAGCTGGAAAAAGGAGAAATCAGAAGGGAATAATAGATTACCCGCCAGTAATCAACAAAACACGACATTTTTCAAGGTTGAAAAAAAGACAACCTTCCTCAAGTATTGGTAAAAAGCAAAAAAGCGACTTTCATCGCTTTTTAAAAACAAAAAAACCTATTAACTTTCTTATCTTTTATAATTCCATTCATCGGATTCATATCTTTTTTTCGCCAGTTCCTCTACATATTGTGTTTCTTCTTCTGACAATACATATGGCTCCAGTTCAATATCCAGTCCCTGCTCAAATCCTTCCTTGAAAGCGGCTTTTGCCATTTCAAGGGTGACTTTATCTTTACTGATTTCGTTCACCGCGACCGCCTTGCTTTTAAAAGCACGCTGCATCCGCTCTTTCACTCTGTCGCTGGGATATTTGAACAAGCTGAATAATTTATCTTCGTCCAAATCAAGCAAGATTGAGCCATGCTGTAAAATGACACCTTTCTGTCTTGTCTGTGCACTGCCGGCTACCTTTCGGCCTTCCACCACCAGCTCATACCAGCTTGGAGCATCAAAACAAACTGCTGAACGAGGATTTTTCAAGCCCTGTTTCTCTTCATCAGTCCTTGGAACCGCAAAGTAGGCTTCAAGCCCAAGTGCCCTGAACCCCTTCAAGATGCCTTCTGATATCACCCGGTAAGCTTCCGTGACGGTTTTGGGCATTTCAGGATGCTCTTCAGTGACAATGACACTGTATGTAAGTTCATGTTCATGCAGGACACCTCTTCCGCCCGTCGGACGCCGCACAAACCCAAGTCCGTGTTCCTTCACCGCATCCATATTGATTTCTTTTTCAACTTTTTGAAAGTAGCCTACCGATAGTGTTGCAGGATCCCATCCATAAAATCGGATCACCGGCGGGATCTTTCCCTCGCTGTGCCAATCCAGCAGCGCTTCATCCAAGGCCATGTTATAAGACGGAGAACAGTTCCCCGAGTCAATATACCGCCATACTTCCTTCGTCATACTGCATACCCTCTTTTACTCTTTTTAAGTCGATTTCTAGTCTATCAAAGTCTCTCAAAAAAACAAAGAAGAAACACCTTCCACAAATCTTCCTTCCCAATGAAAAAGAATTCTTGTCCTGCCCATTTTTGAACTATATAATAAGATTAGATTTCTTTTGATTCTGCAAAAGAGAGAGAATATAATAGAGATTAGTGAAGTTTGAAAGGGGTTTAATAGTTTTGACAGGTTTATATTTTTTATTGATTGTTCTAGGTGCCATCGTTGTGTATTCAATCCTTACGTTTTTCATGCAGAAACGTATTGTCAATAACCTGACGGAGGATGAATTCCGTGCAGGATACCGCAAAGCCCAGTTGATTGATGTCAGGGAGCCGAACGAATTTGATGCAGGACACATCCTCGGTGCAAGAAATATCCCGTTATCACAGATGAAACAGCGTCAACAGGAAATCCGCAATGACAAGCCTGTTTACCTCTACTGCCAAAGCGGCATGCGCAGCGGGAGAGCCGCTCAAATGCTCCGCCGCAAAGGCTACAGGGATCTTCATCAACTGCAGGGCGGTTTCAAGAAGTGGTCTGGAAAAGTTAAAAAGAAGAAATGATTTTGTGAGCCGGATCTTTTTCAGATTCGGCTTATTTGTTTCTAAGGACTTGGAGGAACATTTGGATTTTTTGTTTGGTTGGTTTTCTTTTTTCGATTCGCTGCTTAATTCCGACTCTGCCTCTGCTTGTTCCGTGTTTTGGCAAGGTTGTTGTTGGATTCAGGGATTTGCAGGGAGTTATTTCTTTGAATGTTCTATGGAATCGGGCGGGATTCGGACATTTTTGAGAGGATTTTCTGGTTTTTGTCCGAATCAGGCCCGGATTCGGACATTTTTTGAAGTTTTTCCGGCCTTTTGTCCGAATCACCTCCGGATTCGGACAATCTTAAAGTTTCATCCCGATGTTTGTATGAACAATCCCCAAATTCTAACTCTCTCCTACCCCATTACGCCATCTGAGACTAAAATGAACATGTCACAACCAATGCCTGATGAATTCCGCTCCGCCGCAAATCTTCCACCGTTTTTTCTCCTGCTTCCTCACAAAGTCAGCCAGTACAAAAAAAAGATGCCCCTCGCAGGACATCCTTTCGAAAATTAATCTTCTTTCGTATAACGCAGCACTGGCTTACGCGCAGCCAATGTTTCATCAAGACGCTTGATGACAGTGGTATGTGGAGCTTCCTGAACGATCTCAGGATTCTCTTCCGTTTCTTTAGCAATCTGAATCATGGCATCGATGAATGCATCGATCGTTTCCTTTGATTCCGTCTCAGTCGGCTCGATCATCATGCACTCTTCTACATTCAGCGGGAAGTAGATGGTTGGCGGATGATAGCCGAAATCAAGCAGTCGCTTCGCGATATCCAATGTACGGACACCCAATTTTTTCTGGCGTTTGCCGCTTATTACAAATTCATGTTTGCAGTGGCGGTCATACGGCAGGTCAAAATGAGGAGCCAGCCTTCTCATCATGTAGTTTGCATTGATGACTGCATTTTCCGTTACCGCTTTTAATCCGTCTGGACCCATCGTACGGATATATGTGTAAGCCCGGACATTGATGCCGAAGTTGCCATAGTAAGGCTTAACGCGGCCAATGGATTGCGGACGGTCGTACTCAAATAGATACTCCTCATCCCGCTTTATAAGTACAGGCTTAGGAAGGTAAGGAATCAAATCCGATTTGACTCCGACAGGACCGCTTCCCGGTCCGCCTCCACCGTGAGGGCCTGTAAATGTTTTGTGAAGGTTAAGGTGAACCACATCAAACCCCATGTCCCCTGGACGGGCTTTTGACATGACGGCATTCAAGTTGGCGCCGTCATAGTAAAGTTTTCCGCCTGCCTGGTGGATAATGGAAGCCATTTCAAGGATATTCTCTTCAAAAAGGCCAAGTGTGTTAGGATTGGTCAGCATAAGTGCTGCTGTATCATCACCCACTACTCGCTTCAAATCTTCCATATCTACCAAACCGTTTTCATCCGACTTCACTGTCACGGTTTCGAAACCGGCAACCGTCGCAGACGCAGGGTTGGTTCCATGTGCAGAATCGGGAACGATGACTTTTGTACGTTTGGTATCGCCATTTGCTTCATGGTATGCACGGATCATCATCAAACCAGTCCACTCACCGTGAGCACCTGCAGCGGGCTGAAGAGTCACTTCATCCATACCTGTGATTTCCTTCAGGTGTTCCTGTAAGTCATACATCAACTCCAGTGCACCCTGGACACCTTCTGTTTCCTGAAGAGGGTGAAGATGCGCAAAACCATTGAATCTTGCAACATTTTCATTGATTTTCGGATTGTATTTCATTGTACATGAACCCAGTGGATAGAATCCTGAATCCACTCCATGGTTACGCTTGGACAATGCGGTGTAATGGCGCATGATATCCAATTCCGATACCTCTGGGAGTTCCGGCGCTTCCTCACGAGTGTACTCTGCCGGTATCAATTCTGATAAGTCAACCTGCGGAACATCCATTTCAGGCAGGCTGTAGCCGGTACGTCCTTCTCTTGATAGTTCAAAAATGAGAGGCTGATCGTTCTTAAGCATGATAATCCCCCAATTCTTTAGCAAATGTATCGATTTCTTCTTTTGTGCGAAGTTCTGTAACCGCTACAAGCATATGATGATTTAAATCAGAATCCACAAGGCCAAGATCGAATCCTCCGATGATTCCTTTTTCCAATAATCCTGAATTGATCTCTTTTACAGGACGTGCAGTTTTAACGACAAACTCATTGAAGGAAGGTCCTTCAAACGCCACCTCTATACCGTTTTGCTTAAGGGCTTCTTTTGCATAGTGCGCTTTTTGGATATTCTGGACAGCCATTTCCTTGACACCGTTCTTCCCTAAAGCTGTCACGGCAACAGAAGCCGCCAGGGCATTCAGTGCCTGGTTGGAACAGATATTGGAAGTGGCTTTGTCACGGCGGATATGCTGTTCACGGGCTTGAAGTGTCAATACGAAGCCGCGCTGCCCTTCCTCATCGACCGTCTGGCCGACAAGTCGTCCCGGTACTTTACGCATCAGTTTTTTCGTTACGGCGAAATAACCGCAGTGAGGGCCGCCGAATGCTGACGGGATTCCGAACGGCTGTGCATCCCCGATGACAATATCGGCTCCCAGCTTTCCAGGAGGTGTCAATACTCCAAGAGCTAAAGGATTGGAAGAAACGACAAACATCGCTTTCTTGTCATGGACAATGCTTTCCAGCTTGGCAAGTTCTTCAATTCTTCCAAAGAAGTTAGGGTATTGCACGATGACGGCAGCGATTTCATCAGACATCAATTCTTCCAGCGCCTTCTCATCTGTCACACCGTTATTATGAGGAATCTCCACAACTTCTATATACTGTCCTTTCGCATAAGAGCGTAAAACCTCACGCGATTCAGGATGGACAGTGCTGGAAACAAGAACTTTCTTCCTTTTTGTCTGTCCTGCACTCAGCATTGCAGCCTCGGCAAGCGCTGTACCGCCGTCATACATTGAAGAGTTGGCAACATCCATACCTGTCAATTCACAAATCATTGTTTGGAATTCGAAGATCGCCTGAAGCTCGCCTTGGGAGATTTCAGGCTGATATGGTGTATATGCTGTATAAAATTCAGAACGGGATAATACATGATCTACAATGACTGGCATGTAATGGTCGTAAACTCCCGCTCCAATGAAAGATGAATTTGAGCGCAAGTCGGCATTTTTGGCAGCCATCTGACTTAGTTCCTTCATCAAAGTTGTTTCAGCTTTTGCTTTCTTGATGTTGTATTCACCTTTGAATCTTACTTTCTCGGGAATATCTTCAAACAGCTCATCTACAGAGCTGACTCCGATGGTTTCCAGCATTTCTTTCTGATCTTGTTCTGTCATTGGTAAATAACGATGCTTCATTAGGAATCCCCTCCCTGCTACTTCTTTGGTCTTTTATAAAATGGTGTAGGCACAACTTTCGCTTTCAGCTTCTTATTGCGGATCTCTACAGATAGTTCCGTATCAAGGCTGCTGAATTCCGATTTGATTAGTACAAGGCCGATATTTTTCTTTAATGTAGGTGACTGGGTACCAGTCGTCACCTCACCAATTTCTTCATCGTTTACAAACACCTTATAACCATGGCGCGGAATGCCGCGTTCAAGCATTTCGATACCAACCAGTTTTCTTGGTGCCCCCTCTTTCTTTTGCTCTTTCAGGGTTTCTTTCCCGTAGAAGTCAGATTCCTTATCGACTTTTACAGCAAAGCCGATCCCCGCTTCGATTGGAGTAATGTCAGCTGACAATTCCTGGCCATAAAGAGCAAGGTTAGCTTCAAATCGCAGCGTATCGCGGGCACCCAGGCCGCAAGGAAGAATTCCCTCAGGCTGACCTGCTTTTAAAATATCAGTCCATAGGGCCGATGCGCTTTCAGCAGGACAATAAATCTCGAAACCATCCTCCCCTGTGTAGCCGGTTCTGGATACAAGGGCTTTAACTCCATTTAAATCCACGTCATTTTGAAATTTGAAAAATCCGATATCACTCAAAACGGTCTCACTTGCAAGCTTTTGCAGGATCTGTTCTGCAAGGGGACCTTGAATGGCCAACTGAGCATAATCTTCAGATAGATTCTTGAGTTCAACATTTTCATCAACATGCTCCTGGAGCCATTGATAATCTTTTTCTATATTTGCTGCATTTACCACAAGAAGGTAATGATTCACCCCGAATTTGTAGACCAGCAGATCGTCAACTGTTCCGCCATTTTCATAGCACATCGCAGTATACTGTGCACCGCCATCTTTGATGCGTGAAATGTCATTTGTCATCATCTTCTGCAAGTAATCAAGAGATCCGCTGCCTTTAACTTCAACTTCCCCCATGTGAGATACATCAAATAAACCTGCTTTGGTGCGAACCGCTTCATGCTCCTCTTTAATGCTTGAAAATTGAACCGGGAGTTCCCAGCCGCCAAAATCGATACACTTTCCGCCATTTTCTTTATAGGCATCGAATAAAGGCGTTCGTTTCAGTTGTGCCATTGTTTTTCCCCCTTCGCTGATATCCTCATTCTATGAACCTTCTTTACTAGTCCCGACCGTTAAACAAGAGATGTCATCCAAACACACAAAAAAGGACAGAGCAACCCCTTGTTAAGAGATCCTCTGTCCTTTCACCTGAAAGTTTAACCATCTGATGGCTTTCTTCTTGGGTGGCTTCGTAAAACTGAAACACTCTCCAGAGATGCGTCCGGCAAGAGTCTTTTTGCCTGAGAGATTCACAAGAATTTGCTTGCTCCTTCGGCGCTGTCATCCAACAGTCTCTCCTCTTGCTTTCATTCGCCAATATTCATTGAATAAATTGGTCATACTAACAATATAAAGAATTCTGCTCGAATAGAATGTTCGTTTTTTTACAAATTTCTAAACTTTAAAAATCTACTTACATCCTATCATTAATGACACATATCCGGCAATATTTTTATGATTAAAAACAAGGAGTGATTTCATGGACGTTGAAGTATTGTTTGATGACAGCTGGAGTGAAGAACTGGACTCCCGAATTGAGAAGGACGGGCCATGGAGTGACTGGGACCTGTTCAAGCTTGCGGTCGAGGTGGAAGAACATACCGTGATCCCGAACTTTGAAGGTCTCCAGGCCCCAAAACATTTGTCTAACCTGACACCGCTTCCCCATCAGCTTGAGGTGGCAAAACAAGTCGTCGAGTCTATGAACGGCAAGGCGATACTGGCGGATGAAGTCGGACTTGGGAAAACAATAGAAGCCGGACTGATTTTAAAAGAGTACATGATTAGGGGGCTTGTTAAAAAAGTGCTGATTCTTGTCCCGGCATCCCTTGTATCCCAATGGGCGATTGAATTGAACTCAAAATTCTTCATACCAGCGGTTGCACAAAGGAAAAGTTATGTCTGGGATCAGTGTGATATCGTCATCTCTTCGATTGATACAGCTAAAAGAAGTCCCCATAGGGAAAAGGTATATGAACAAAACTATGACCTTGTCATCATTGACGAGGCACATAAACTGAAGAACCACAAGACCAAGAATTACGAGTTTGTCCAAAACCTGAAGAAGAAGTTTTGTTTACTGCTGACAGCAACTCCGATACAAAACCGAGTGGAGGAAATTTTTCACCTTGTATCTCTTCTTAAACCCGGGCATCTCGGTAACGAATCTGCCTTTTCCGAAAAGTATAAGAAAGGTTCCCGCTCTTCAGGGAACGATGACCACCTGAAAGAATTGGTCAATAAGGTCATGATACGGAACCGCAGAAGCGATACAGGCATTGAGTGGACAAAGCGGCATGTCAAAACGGTACTCATCGACTTCACCAAAGAAGAAAGGGAGCTGTATGACAGCTTCTCCATCTTGAAGGGACCCTATGATGAATGGGTGTCAAGTTCATTTTCCTTGTTAACTCTGCAAAGAGAAGCCTGCAGCAGCCGTGAAGCCGTATTTTATACTTTGAAGAATATGCTCGAGCGGGCAGGTGAACCTTCCCCGCTTCTGACTGACAGTGTGAACGCCATAATGAAAAAAGTTGAACAGGTCCAGTCTAATTCAAAAGCTCAAGAAGCCCTTAAAATCATACAGTCCGTCAATGATAAAGTCATCATTTTCACAGAATACAGGGCAACACAGCTGTATCTGCAATGGTTCCTGAAACAAAATGGCATTACTTCAGTGCCTTTCCGCGGGGGATTTAAACGAGGAAAAAAAGATTGGATGCGGGAACTATTCAAGAATCATGCTCAGGTATTGATTGCAACTGAAGCTGGCGGGGAAGGAATCAACCTGCAATTCTGCCATCACATCATCAATTTCGACCTTCCTTGGAATCCCATGAGGCTTGAACAGCGAATAGGAAGGGTTCACAGACTCGGCCAGACCGAGGATGTCCATATTTATAATTTTGCCACTCGGGACACAGTTGAAGAACATATCCTTAAATTGCTCTATGAAAAAATAAATCTGTTTGAAAAAGTAATCGGGCAGCTGGATGACATTCTTACAAAGCTTGATTTTGGAAAATTTGAAGATCACTTAGATGATATTTTCACCAGTTCACGATCAGAAGGCGAAATGAAAATCAAAATGGATAACCTGACGGCAATGATTCAATTTGCCGAAAATATGAAGGAGGAACAACAGAATGCAGCAAGCCGAAATTCATCAATTTCTTGAGCGGTACTTCACAGCCAATGATTGTGGAATTGTAGAAAACCATCCCGGGTATATGAATGTCCAATTGACAATCGATATGGACAAAGAATTGATGAACCGGCCATTTTACTGGCATTACCTTGAAAAAACCGGAGGAATTCCGAATCCCATGCGGCTATGTTTAATAACCGACCAGGAAAAGGCACCTGAAAATTTAAAAGGGGAAGTACTGCATTTCGGTTCGCCCAGACTCCACCAGATATTCAGCTCAGCAAGAAGGCTGGCCAGCTATACCCGGTTGTTCGAGAGTAAAGCTGCTGTACCCGGCAGGCAGACACCCTTGCAACCCTGGCTTGGATTGAATATCAAAATCTCCTATCAATGCGACCTGAAAAAAGATCTTCTTAAGTCAATTGGCCTGAATCTAATCAATGGAATGATGAAGGAAGAATTTCACCGTGAACTTATGGAGAGGAGGCTTACGCCAAAAATACCGGATTTTTCATTCACCCTGACCCCGATCATCAAGCCCAAAAGCGGGATTGCGAGAATTAAATCCGTAATAGAAAAAGAGGTACACTCCCAGCCGACAGAGTGGGCAGAATCTGCACGAAAGAGATGGAAAGAGGATCTTGATTTGCTTGATCAATTCTATGATGGGATGGAAGAATTACCTGAATCCTATTTTGTGGAGAAACAGGCTCTTGCCGAACAATATGAGCCGAAAATTAATGTGGAAATCATTAACGGAGGAATATTTTACCTTTCCCCTTAAACCAGGGCAAAATAAAACGGGATGGGACCAGCAAAGTCCCCTCCCATTTTACTTCTTCTTAAATAAGAACATCAATGCATATGGAATGACGCCAAACCAACGAAACAGAAAACCCGGCCTTTCATTCTTCCGCCGTTTTTTTATTGTCTTTCTTTCTTGCGGCGATTTTTCAAAATGCCGGACGAAGGTCTGGGTCATATATTTGACATAATCATTGATTGACATTGGCCACACCATCCTTAAGGCTTCATCATCTAGTTTCACCAGGAGGCTTGATCTTTAAACAAGAAAGAATTTCTTTTACAATTTCATCAATAGTCAAGCCTGAAGTTTTTATGACATAGTCCGCGGCGGAATAATAGACAGGTTCCCTTTCTGTGAAAAGTTTCTTTATTCCTTCCAATCCCTTTTGCTTAACAAGCGGCCTTTTAGGATCACTCGCTATCCTCATTAATAATTCTTCAAAAGGGCAATCCAGCCAAATGACCTTCCCTTTTTCTTTCATAAGATCACGGTTGATTTTTTTGCCGGCTGATCCGCCGCCGGTCATAATAACCATTTCTTCTTCCTCCAGCTCTTTAAGGGTCTCGGTTTCCATCTCCCTGAATTTCGATTCCCCATACAGAGCAAAGATCTCTTTAACTTCCATATTGTATTTATTTTCAATCAGCTCATCAGTGTCGGCATACCTGCAGTGGAGTTCCTCTGCAAGCTTCTTTCCAACAGTGGTCTTCCCCGAGCCCATGAATCCTATTAAGAAAATCATAAATATTCCTACTCCCAATCCACAATTTCTTTCGTATCATTTTCAAATGTGATATGAACAGATTCATATTTCTTTTCTGCTGTCACAAGAGTTAGCGTCGCTCTTGTCAGTTCATCTTCTTTCTGTACCTCATATCGTACTACACCTTCAGGATAGGTAAAAGCTCCATTTAAAGATTGGTCGATTGAATACAGCCTTTTAATCGAAAAGAGCATCAGGCTTTCCCTTCTGTATGACTCTTCCATAATATCAAGATAGGAATATCGTGAAATAAATATTGCTGAAACAGATATAGAAAACAGCAATATTGCGGCTGCCAATATCATCGCAAAGGGGAGTATGAATCCTTTTTCATTGCGCATAGGTAAAGAACCTTCCAGTTTGTACTGCCCCTTCAAATCCTGCGTTTATTTCGACTCCATTGCTTGCAGAATTCAGCTCCAGTGAATCCAAAGGTCCCAGTACAATTTCATGCCCTTTCCTATTCACCCTCCGGCGAAGATAGTTTCCAAATTCCTCAATTAGAATTTCTTCATCGTTCTTTATAAACTTGATTGAGGATTCAGTGACCTCGATATTCTTTGCTCCTCTGATTTCCATCCTGAACTGGTGGCTGAACAGGTTCCATTCGTATTCTTTGGATGGGTCAAGCTTGTTTTCTATCATGTTGATTCCAGATAGTACTGCAGGTATGCAGGAAGCTGTAACGAGAAAGATACTCAGAGTAAATACAGCATGAAGAAGAGTATATCCCTTTTGACTTTTCACTCTATTCCCCTTTCTTCCAAACAGTTGATTTGATCGTCTCCGGTGTGATTTTTATATTGGATGCAGACAGCCCCTTCTTTCTTCACAATTTCATATACTTGGCCCTGCCTCTGATAGAAGCTGCTTTCTGGACTGCCGGTAAAGGTTTCTTCTTCCAAATGCTCATAGAGCACTCTTGCAGCAATCAGAGCGTTTTCCTTTTTTTCCATCGCAGAAATCATTCCAACCGCCATGGGGATGAACAGTCCCAATACCATAAAGATCGTGGAGACAGCTACAAGGGCTTCGGCAGTTCCGAACCCTTCATTACTCCTGAACATGAAATCTTCCTTGTCCTATCTGGAACGAGACTTTTATTTCATCTTCACCGGCCTTAAAGTATATAATCCCAAATCTGTCGGTATTTCCATTTGGATAGAAGGTTATGCTGTTCAGTGAACTGGGCCTCTGGGAAATCCCATCAGGTAAAGAGCGCACCACTAGATTCTCCCCTCCCATAACCTTCCCTGAATACTTGGCTTCATAAGGGTAAAACCGCAGCTCCACCCTTTCTTTCTTGTTGATTGCATAACTCTGAAGATAATATAGGTCAGCTTTAAACAGAGAAATAAAATTCTTTTTTGTGAGATGCTCATAGAATGGCAGGATACTGAGTGAAGAGATGAATAGAAGAGTGATTGAGATGGAAAGTACAATGAGCATTTCAAGCATAGTGTAGCCGCTTTGGGCAGCTCTCGGGTTAATCCACAATCGTGACGGCTCCTTCACTGTCGATAGCAAGCGCCCTTCCATCCGGACATTGCTTATATTCTTCGTTCAAGTACCCCGCATCCGCCAGCTCCTGCAGATCCTCGGGAATCGTTTTTTCTTCCATTCGATATGCTTCGACCTGCCCTTCCACCATATTTTTGAACGCCTTACACCCCTTGCTGTTAATCGAAGAACCTTGCTTAGTCACATTGGGAATGGTGATGAACAGCAGAACGGAAATCACAAGCAGGACAATCATCATTTCAATCAAGGTGAATCCTTTTTGATTTTTCAACAAAATTACTCCTCCTTTAGTTTTTTTGAGTTGATCAGCCGATAGACTGCATGACCTGAAATAATGGCATCATGATAGAAAAGTAGATGATAAGGATAAACGCTCCGATAAAGAAAAAGACAGCCGGCTGGATGACAGCCAAAAGTTTCTTACCGCCAAATTCGAGGGTCTCCATACAAAATTGACTGTACGTAAAAAGTTCCCTGGGCAGCTCACCGCGTCTCTCTCCATGCTTAATCACTTCCAGTAAACCATCTGTGAATAAATCAAAATACCCGACTGATTCAGGGAAGCTTTTGCCGATCGTTAAATCCTGCATCATCCTTTCAGCCATTTCTTTAAAGAGCGGCCTGTAGGTTTGGCTGCTGATTTCTTTCAAAGCCTGATTAATGGACATTCCGCTGTTAAGGAGATAACTCATTTCACGGGAAAAAAATTGGGTATAAAATATTCTCAAATAATGGGAAAGCAGTGGAAAACGCAGAAGGAACTGTGCTTTTCTTATGGGGGTATGAGACTGGTAGCGATAGAAGAAAGTGCAGGCTGCCAGTACTATAAAAACGAGAGATGCCACTATCAGAATAGGAAGATTATCGATGAAAAGAAGGAAGTTCCCTATTCCATTTCCAGGTGTATAGCCAAGCGAAGAATAGAGGACCTGAAATTGAGGGAGCAGTACATTTTTCAAAAGAACCATTACACCAGTCAGGATCAACACTAAAATGATGGGATATGTCATAACTTTCATCAATGCTTGCCGGTCCTTTTGCCTGGCCGCAAGGTAATCCCCGGCACTGATTAAAGTTTCTGCCATACTTCCATGTCTCTCCGCAAAATATATTTGCGAGCATACATGCAAAGGCAGCCCGGCACTTTTAAGGGTATCTGATAAACTTGATCCATCCTGGAGAAGGGCAAGCATTTTTGTCTTCAGAAAATCTTTTCTAGGGTAGTGGCCGATAAAGACAAATTCAATAGCCTCTGTTAAGGAATAACCGTTTGCAAGAAGTTCACCAAGCCGTTTTAAAAAGGTGCCTTGATTCTTAATGCCCCTTTTCATTCTAATTTCCACCTTTGCAATTCCTTTGTCGGGATATACCCCAAAGCATATCCTTTTTTAAGTAAATCAGTCAGGGTTGGATATTGATAATCAGCGAGTTCTCCCTTTGCTTCCTTTAAAACCTGTTCCAGTGCCTTTCCGTGCAAGATCTCATAGATGGTTGCCCTCTTTTCTTCTGGATCACGTATGCATGTATCCATACATGTTTCTCCACAATATGGACAAACCAGATTAATGAGCCGCTGTGCAGAAACTGCAATAAGACTTTGCTGGATCTCATGCCATTGAATGCCTAATTCCATCAATCGGTACACAGCCCCCTTGGCATCTTTGGTATGAAGTGTCGACAGCACTAAATGCCCTGTCAAGGCTGCCCTGATGGCAACAGCGGCAGTTTCTTCATCGCGTATTTCCCCCACCATTATAATATCCGGGTCATGCCGCAGAATCGCACGCAGCCCAGCAGAATAGGTTACCCCGGCTTTTTCATTCACCTGGACCTGGACTAAAGAGTCATTGAATTTTTCCACAGGGTCCTCCAATGTCACAACATTCCTTTGCAAGATAGAAGAACAATGCTCAACCAAAGAATAGAGTGTGGTCGTCTTGCCGCTTCCAGTTGGTCCTGTAAAGATAATCAAGCCATGGGAATTCATTAATAACGCAAGAAGTTTCCGTGCAGATGCGGGATAAAGGGCTAACTTTTCAATGGGGAGGTTCTTCTGCTGAGGGAGTATACGTATAACAAGACTTTCCTTCAAGTTTGTGGTAGGCAATGTAGAAACCCTGAGGTCGAGTGGTTTACTGGAGACGCTGAGGGTGAAGGACCCGCTTTGCGGCTTTCTTTTTTCACCTATATCCATGGAGGCCATAAACTTAAAATGTGAAATTAACCTTTCTCCTTCTGGAATGGGAATGCTTACGTTTGGTGTGAGGATGCCTTTGCTTCGATGCTGCATGAGGTAATCATCTTTACGGGGAAACAAGTGGATGTCAGTGACATGCTTCGTTACTGCTTTTTTCAGTATGGAATCGGCTAAAGCTTCAATTGAATAATATATAAGCTGCACCACCTTTCAGTTATTTAATACTCCAATTCGACAATTTTATATATTCTCCTGCTTTCTTTGCATAATTTTTTATTTTTATTTCATACTAGTAATGTACCACTGCTTCTATTTAATCGATGGGCTATAGCCAAGCGGTAAGGCATCGCACTTTGACTGCGACATGCGTTGGTTCGAATCCAGCTAGCCCAGTAAGAAAAGCGGAAGCGGCCGATCGGCGCCGTACAAACAGGTGAGGCCACCCCTAAGATACAGGAAACAGCGATTCAATGATGACTTATCGAAGGGAATGGTATTTAATCTGAAATAAATGAAAATAAACCGTATGAGGTCAGGGTTATATACTTGACTTCATACGGTTCATTCATGTTATTAGGCTCTATTTGAAAGGCTCTTTTCGTAAACTTTGTTGCTATTCAATATAAATTTCAATTAATATCCTGGTAAATCGTCGTAAAAACCCCTGTGAGCAGGAAAGAAAAGAGCTGCTCGTTCTTTTTCGAGAGTAAAACCTTTGTATACAGGGGAAAAATCCGGCACCTGGGATTTTTCCGAAAACAACAATATATGCGGAAACAGCCATTTGAAAGCTGTTGCCTTTATGGTTATTTACCGCTTTTTCTTGAACGGAGACAGATTGGAGCGGAAGGTGTGCGACAACCTGCGGGATTAGCGGGACAGGTGAGACCAAGGTTACGTACCCACTGGAACGTAACCCCCCAGGCAAAACCGGGGAGGCTCCCCGCCCGCCCCGCGGAGTCGTGGACCTGGAGCGGAAATCCATTCTTTTTATTCACTCTTAGGGAAGAGAGCTATTTATTAAGGTTGTATCCCAGACTCTTTATTTAGAAATCATACGATAAGTATGTCAGAAACCAAGGTGGAGAGTGCGTAAGAGGGGCACAGAAGGGCTCAGACGGTCAGCTGATATACCGACCTTTTACTGGTTAGGCTTCTGAGTCCTTCAGGGTCATACCCAACAACCAGCTTGCTACCATCCGTTACAATTGGTCTTCTAAGTAGTTTCGGTTCTTTGGATATCATCTCTACAACTTCGGACAAACTAAGTTCCTCAATATTAATGTTCAAAGCTTTATACTTCTGGCTTCGGGTTGCAAGGATTTCGTCCAATCCATTTGTCGTCATTGATAATAGATTTATGATTTCTTCTTTTGACGGAGTTTCACGGAAGATATGTCTTTCTGCAAATTCAATAGAATTGGCGCTGAGCCACTTCTTTGCTTTACGGCATGATGTACAGCTGGGATAGGTGAAAAAAGTCAAATTTGTCATTGTTACTCCCTCCTTGGAAGTTACTTATATACTTTATATATTAATTGTATACCACATGTATAACTATTGTACACATATTTGTTATGTTTTTTAAAAAATATTTATTTGCCAGGTGATACAGCCTGCAGCCTGAGGAAAAAGAAGGGTAATTCTTTTAAAAAGGTGGTATATTATAACTGTAGTTTTATGATTTATTATCATCTGCCATCTATTTACTGTATTCGTCACAAACTGGTTACAAAGATTATTTACTTTTGATGGATTTTTCCTTTATAATGTTTATTGATGGACTGAGGGTGCAAAGGAGGGATACATATGGATCGTATGTACAGAGTATTGGGATTCTGGACTGGAATTTTCGCAGTCTTTTTTTTCCTTGGTGACATGAAAACAACTTCACTGATCTTTTTAGGACAAACAGGATTCTTCATTCTGCTGGGTTACTTGAAATTATCTGAACGTATGTATATTTATATTTTCTTCGGATACTTAACTGTTTTCTTTGCCGGATTCACTTATTGGACAGTGTTCATGATGACGCCTGGCGCAGCGCACTAATAAAAAAACCTTAAAGCTGTCAGCTTTAAGGTTTTTTTATTAGGCTCTTTTCGTAAACTTTGTTGCTATTCAATATATATTTCAAAATTTCAAATAATATCCTGGTAAAACGCCGTAAGAACCCATGTGAGAAGGAAAGAGAAGGCATGCTCATTCTTTGTCGAGAGTAAAACCTTTGAATACAGGGGAAAAATCCGGCACCTGGGTATTTTCCGAAAGCAACTATATTATGCTAAACAGCCTTTTACTATGGACTTGATCAAAACCCGTTCAAAAATGGGTTGGAATCCATTTCATTACCTATCGTTGTCTCAGGACCATGACCCGATAACACGATTGTATCCTCTGGAAGTGTCAATAGATTGTCATGGATGCTTTTTATTAACTCCTTATGGTTGCCCCCCGGAAGGTCAGTCCTGCCTATACTTCCCATGAATAAGGTATCACCCGCGAATACAACCTGTTCCCCTCCATGATAATACGAGACGCTTCCCGGTGAATGACCCGGCGTTTCATATAAGTCGAAAGTGAAGCTCCCTACAGTAAGCGTTTTTTCATTCTTTATAACATGGTCTGCCGGTTTCAACCTCACCATTTCACTCATCGCAAAAAGCTGGGATCCATTTAAGGATGGGTCCAGTAACCATTTTGCTTCCTTCTCATGTACGTAAAGAGGAATCTCAAATGCTTCCCTCACTTTGTCTACCGCTCCTATGTGATCAAAGTGTGCATGTGTCAGCAATATGGCCAGCGGATTCAGCTGATTGGCTTTCAACCATTTAATCAGCTTCCCTGCTTCTTCGCCGGGATCAAATAGCACACATTCTTTTTTTTCATTCCACAGACAATAACAATTTGTCTGTAAAGGGCCAAGGGGCAATCGTTTCCAATTCATCCGGCCACCTCCCAAGTGATTTATTTCCTATTGTACCATTCCTGAACATGATATTAAAAAAGATATTGAATCCAGAGGTTTAGAAAGAGTACTGTGTGGAAAGATAAAATTTATAAAAACATTTATCTTCTTCTTAAATTAGACAAAGAAGTGTCAAATTTTTGAACTGTACAAACGCCTAAAAAAAATATAAAATAAATGTAAGTGCAATTTATTACATATGCTACTATCATTATCCCGCTTTTGGGAATTGTATTAAAAGGGGATTTATTGAAAGGAGTTTTGACCGATGGGTTTAGTTATTATTTTCGCTCTAGTGACATTGCTTGCTCTATTCGCCAGCATAAGTTCGTTGAAAAACAAAAATGCTCTAGGCATTCTTTTCGGATTGGGAACACTTGGCGTTTTTGGCTGGTTCACAATCATGACTGTCCTTCATTCAGGTTATCCTGGCGGACACTAAAAAAATGGAGCCCTTCGGCTCCATTTTTTATTTGCCAGTATCTAATCAGCGTCAGCTGTTCAGGAGACTTATAGTTTATTCTGAACAGACGCCAGTTTATCTTCCATCTTCCTCTTCTTATCCCTGCGGTCATCAACTCTGATGTTTGTCGCCACTCTGCTGATTCCTTTGTTGAAAGGTGCCTCATGTATCTCCTGTACAACACGAAAAAGGTCAGATAGGTCCCCTTCGATCAATGTACTCATAGGCGTAAGTTTAAACGATATCGTTCCCTCTTTCTGATGCTTCTGAAGAATCTTCTGAACATCTGCAACATATTCGCTTACACTGGGTGTTTCTGTTCCAATCGGGATTACGGTTACATCTACAATCGCCAAATCCACTTCCTCCTTTCACTCTAAAATGATCACGTCTTTTGCTTCTTTAGAACTTAAATCAACCGCTGTTTTCAATTCGTATCCTGTTAAGCAATACTCGCCATTAGGTGAACATTGAAGAGGCTGATTCTCCATCCCTGTCATTAATTCTTCACGTTCCCCTGTTTTGATATTCCATCGCTCCAATGTGAACTTATCCTGATAGGTATCAGCGGGCACCGATTTCACAGCAGACAAAGAAACAAATTCCGCTTCCGTGTCTATCTTATCATAGTAAGGAATCACCCAGTTGGAATAGCTGCTAAGAAGCGGCTGGGAAAAGCTTGATGATATTGTGCCATCCTTGGTTATAAACTCATAAATTCCAGTACCTTCAGTTCCCTCTGCCAAAGAGACGGATAGTATATAGGGAGTCATTGAATCAAAATGGATTGTCCCCTCTTGAACGAGTGCCGACTCTTCTGAATACAAGTTCCGGGAGTATAGAGGAGCTGACAAACTGATGCTTTCTTCAGGCCAATCCTGATACAGAAAACTGTTGTCGTTCTGCCATTTAATGAATGGCTGGGGAGCGGCCACTTCATTCAAAGTATCTTTTGATATATCAGCCAGCATCGTCTTAAAGCTCCAATCTTCAGCAAAGCTTGTTATAAACAATAAGTCTGCATTATCCTCATTCCATTCAAAAGCAATTTCATAAGATTCAATACTCTCCTGAAACAGGACTTTCCCATTCAGATCAATTACAGTCACAGCAGCAGAATAGGTAAGCGGAGCAGTATGCACCAATATCCTATTTCTGTCCGGTCCTACCTGGGCATCAACTATGTATTCAGGATCTTCATATAACACCTTTTGATCTCCAGTAAATAAATTATATTGAAGAAGTTGATTGCCATTTTCTCCTTTGGATAATATCAATATTTTCTCAGAATCAATCCAGTCAATCACTTTAATAAAAGCATCTTCTTTCATGATCAGCGGCAAAATTTCCTTTTCTTGACCAACCGGCTGTTCTTCTGCTGACTCGGATTGTTCATTTCCATTATTTTCAGGGAGATTTCCACTGCAGGAGGCAAGCAAAAAGAAGCATATCAATATAAAAAAAAGCCTATTTACTTTCTTCAAGTACTCCCCTCCCCCTAAAATGGCGTTCTTATAATTAGTACGTATATGTTATTAAAATGTTTCAAATTTAAAGAAAAATAACATTTTATTCTTCCTATTCTATACCTTTTTATTTCCAATTGGAATACCACAGAAAACAGGCGGAAGGTTAAAAAGAACTTTAATATCCAAAAAAGGCTGCCAGGGTATAGCACACTGGACAACCTTTGTCATATGAATAAATTACTATACTATATTTTAACTCTCTAATTCCATTTTAACAATTATTTTTGTATTTACCACTTGCACTCATCTGTAAATCGCAACTAAGAATATCCCCAGAACGTCCTCATAAATTTGATCAAACTGAGATAATGGCAGAGGATTAATCCCTTTCCCCAGTTCAAGTGTAAATCCTGGCCGCCGGAATTCCTTGATAAACCAATCTTTATAACCAGCATAGCTGTCTATATATCGAACAGATCGATATCCGCTCACCCTCTCAAACTCCTCAGCAAGCATTTCCGATTCAGGAGGTTCCTGTCCTTCATACCCCCAATAAAACTCTTCACCTTGAGTGTGAAGGGCAAGTACCCTATCCAGGTCTCCACTACTTGCAAGATCAGCCATGGCTGTTGATTCTGGTTCAGATAACGGCTTATAGCCTGGGAAATCACGAGGAGCTGGACTCTTCTCCTCTTTTCTTTCCTTTTCCAGTTCCCACTTTGCAGGGAACTGGTTGTTCAGGTCCACTCCATTAATGTTTGCCTTCCAGCCTGAGAAATCTGTACTTCCTTTATTCATACTGATCAGCTTTTCTCTCAAAGAAGCAGGCGGACCGGAGATCACCAAATCCACTCCATCAGGATTTACCATGGGCACTAAGGAAAGTGTGACATTATTATATAATGGTTCCATCATAACCCCCCTGATGGCTCCCCGATTAACGAGGGATAAAAGATAATCATTCATAAACCTCATTAGAATTGGAGTCGTGATCCATTCATTGGCATGAAAAGATGCATCGATATGAACCTTTTTCTCTCCATTGCCAATAAGGATTTCATAAATCGGCTTCCCCAAAACACTCTCTCCTATTTGATTGACCCTTACGAAAGGAAAACCGTATTTCAAACGGTTAATATCTTCCTCCATTTTTTCAAAGGAATAGGCCTGCCTGCCATTCACCAGCGGCTGGGTAATCCTTAATGGCACGCTGATGACACTTCCTGTTTGAAGAGTGTTAGGATTGAGATCCTGATTGAGAAGCAGCAGCGCATCCAGGGCAAGGTTCCTTCTACGTGCAATCCCCCAAAAAGTATCACCGGTTTTAATGGTATATTGTTCAATATAGAAACCAGGGATCCTTACAGTCTGGCCCACCTGTAAATAACTGCTGTCCGTTCCCGGGTTTGAATCAGAAATTAATGGAAGGGGCAAATAAAACAATTGACTGTAATAGTATAAGGTGTCACCTCTTCTTACTTTTACTTCCATATTCATCCCTCCTGTATTCAACTCTCTTACTACATGTATGTTTAAAAAATTGTTTAATGACAGGAAAGACTTTGCCAAACCGCACAAAAAAACCTGCGGAAGATCCGCAGGTTTTTTTGTTTGTGAATTATTCTTTTTCCAGGGAGATCTTACCATTCTTTTGTTCATAAAATCGAAGCAAGTCTCCGTAGATTACTTCATCTGAATAGTTTAGTTCTTCTTGTGTCCTGTCAATATATGGATCACAGAATTTATCCTCATCAGGTTGTTCCGTTTCTTTGTTATAGCATACACCCTCAGTATATACATGGTCCTTCGTGATAAAGCTTCCGTCCCTAAGGATGGCTAAATCTTCATGTTCTTTGGAGAACAAGTCAGAACCGAACTGAATATCTCCTTTCGAGTCGATCCCAAGAAGGTTAAGGAGTGTAGGGCGAAGGTCAATCTGCCCACCAATTTCAGTCATTGTCTTTCCTTCCTGGCCCGGAATGTGGATGATCAATGGTACACGCTGCAATTGAGTGTGCACAAATGGATCCACTTCCTTTCCAAGGTATTGACTCATGGCTGCATTATGGTTTTCCGAAATACCATAGTGGTCACCATACATTACAATAACAGAGTCCTCATATAGACCACTGTCTTTTAATTCTTGTATAAATTCCTTTACTGCTTCATCCATGTACCGTACGGTTTGGAAGTAGCGGTTCAATGTACCGGAATTGGAATCGAACTCATCGATATATTTATCTTCTTCATCAAGATAGAAAGGATAGTGGTTTGTCAAAGTGATCATCTTCGTAAAGAACGGCTTCTCCATTTCTTTCATGTGATCCACTGACTGAAGGAAGAAAGGTGTATCCTTCATTCCCCAGTTAACAGAGTTTTCATCTGTAATTTCATAATCAGTCATGGAATAAAACTTCTTGTAGCCAAGGGAATCATACATGATATCGCGATTCCAGAAGCTTTTGTTGTTTGCATGCATGACCGAAGTGAAATAACCTTCTTCGTTCAAGCGTTCTGTCATTGACTGATACTCATTTCCAGCATGAGTAAAGAATACAGCTCCGCGGTTCAACGGATAAAGCGAGTTATCCAGGATGAATTCAGAGTCAGATGTTTTACCTTGCTGGGTCTGATGGTAAAAGTTCTCAAAATAGTAGCTGTCTTTTATAAAGTCATTTAAGAATGGCGTCACTTCCTCACCATTCATGGTGTTATTTATCGGGAAGGATTGCAGTGATTCCAACGAAATGACAATAAGGTTCTTTCCTTTTGCAGCTCCGAATAATTCCTTATTCGGCTCTATTTCATTCGCCCTGACGTAATTATCAATGTCAGCAAGCTCACTGCCATCCGCAAGTGCGCGCTGGGCAGAAGATTTGGACTGCAGGAATGCGTCGTAGATATGATAATTATATGTTCCGATATTCTTAACAAGGATTTCACGGTCGAAAGTACGTGTCAGCAATTGCGGTCTCTCAGCTTCAGCAAGACCCAAATTGAAGAAAGTAAGGGCAATCGCTACAAAAAAGTATGCCCGTCTGTTCACTCTGCTGAAAGCATTCACTTCAAATACCGAAGGCTTGAATTTAATAAGCAGGGCCAAAATGATTGTATCGATGAAATAAAGGGAATCAGACCAACTGACAATTTCCCCTGCACTTGTGCCCAGATCCGCGAAGTTGCTCGTCTGCATCAACACAGGCAGCGTCAGGAAATCATCGAAGAAACGGTAAAAGGCTACATTTCCATAAAGGACAAACGACAAGATGAAACTTGTAATCAGAATGTACCTCACCCTGGACTTCTCTTTTTTCATGAATAGGCTGATGCCAAAGATGAACAGCAAAAAGCTTAAAGGGTTGATAAACAATATAAATTGCTGCATTACATTTTCAATTTTAATATCAAAACTAGTTTGATAGACTATATACGTTTTTAGCCAAAGTAACACTGTAGCAATGATGACCAGTGAAATCCTAGGCAGTTTCATGTTATTCATCTCTTTACCTCCTTGCTGCTTGATGGTGCACAGCAGCGATTCTGTTGGAAGATATTGGTTTGTTTTTACATTATCAGGCAGCGTTATCCGATAACATTCAATATCTTAATACTTTTTTTACATTCCGTCAATCGTCAGTTAATTATGTCAATGTATACTGGATTGAATAAGCTGATTAACATTTCCCTTATATAAGACGAGCCAAACCGGTAAAAGTTTCAATTTATCCTGTTTTTTCTTAAAACGTTACCTTTGGCCCAATTCAATTCAGTGAAGCCATTGTACATATTCAAAGGTTTCAACCTCATGTACATATATAACGAATATTGTGTCCGTTTAAGTAATCATTTATCCCGGCTCCACCATTAAATAAACGATGTTCAACATGATACTCCTTTATTCCGTAATAATCTATAACAAATTTATTCCATCCATTATGCAAACCTTCCCATTACTAAGAAATCTCTCTTTGTCCCTATATTTGCTGAGCAGCCTTATGTTGAAAATAAAAAGGCTGTTTTGGCATATATTCTTGCTTCCGGAAAAATCCAGGCGATTTACCAGGACATTAGTCGAAAATTATATTGGGTAGCAACAAAGTTCACAAAAAAAGGCATCAAAAAAGAAGCTGAGGATGCCCAGCTTCTTTTTGGTCTGATGGATTTAAGTTCAGTTCAGTTTCAAGCAAGTTTGTTCTTTACAAGCCATGCTGCCCCAATAACGCCTGCATCATTGCCAAGGGTGGCTATGGACAGGGAGGTGGATGCAGCAACAGTAGGGAAAGCAAAAGAATGGAAGTATTTATTTACAGGATTGAGCAGTACTTCCCCGGCTTTGGAAACTCCTCCGCCAAAGACTATTTTGTCGGGATTTAAAGCATTGCCAAGGTTTGCTGCTGCCAGCCCTAAGTAAAACGATAGTTGATCGACAATCGAGACAGCAAGGACATCCCCTTCGCGCGCCGCATCAAAGATTTCCTTGGCGCTGATGGAACCTGCTGTTTCCAGAGCTGAGCGGAGGGCTGATGCCTCCTTGCTTTTTTTCAATGCTTTTATAGCCAGCCTGACAACTCCAGTTGCAGAAGCAACCGTTTCCAGACACCCTTTCTTTCCACAGTTGCATTGAAACCCGCCTTCAGGGACAACTGTGATGTGTCCGATTTCACCAGCGGCTCCTTTTTTTCCATGAACAATGTCACCATTGGTTATGACACCGCCGCCTACCCCGGTTCCCAGTGTAACAGCTACAATATCTTTAGCACCGTTACCTGCGCCTTTCCACATTTCACCCAAGGCAGCACAATTTGCGTCATTATCTATCACAGAGGGAAGCCCTGTTTCCACTTCCAGAAGGTCTTTCAGGGGTGTATTCTTCTCCCAGCCAAGATTGACTGCTTCATAGATGATGCCGTTTACCATATCAACCGGACCGGGTGCCCCCATTCCTATCCCTCTTAATTTCAGTTTGGATTCTCCCAGTTCTTCTAAATGAAGATCGATCGATTTTGCAATATCCACGATGATATTCTTGCCGTTCTCCGAGGTGTCCGTAGGAATTTCCCATTTATGTATGATTTCCCCATATAAACTAATAAAGGCTAACTTTGTGGTGGTCCCACCTAAATCTACGCCAACAAGCCATTGCTCTGCCATTTCCTTCACCCTGTTCTACTTATTGTTTTCTTTTGAAAGTTCACTTCTGAGAATCAGCATGGAGGTTTGGAATTCATTCGGAGTGATCAAGCCCGATTGATAAAGCTCTCTCACTTCTTCCTGCATCATTTCCAAATCAGCCATCCTGTCTCCTAAGTAAACGAAGATTCCATACTTTTTTAATAATTGCTGTACGTCGTACATATTTTTCATTTGAAGCACCGTCTTTCAAGCTTTGCTAACCCTTTCAGTATAAGATAAAGTCACTTTCTTCACAAGAACCACTCTTGTTGTAAGGCTCTTCTCGTAAACTTTGCTGCAACTCAATATAAATTTCAACTAATATCCTGGTAAATCGTCGTAGTAACCCTGGTGAGCAGGAAAGAAAAGAGCTGCTCATTCTTTTTCGAGAGTAGTTGCTTTTGGAAAAATCCCTGGTGCAGGATATTCCCCCTGTATATATGCGAAAACTGACTCTTGTAAAAATGAGAAAGCTCTTCACCTTGGTGGTTCACAACTGTTGAAACGCTGTAACCTGTTGGTGTTGATGTATTCCAGTCATATTTTGATATGACTTTCGATGCTCTTCATAAAACATAGTGCCCTCTTTCGCCACTTTTGCCGATTTTCTCTGCATCCATACCTTATGGAAGCTCTCCATCAACACTTTCTCCCATATAAATACCAACTTCAGAATTCCTACCTCATTTAAACGTTCCCAATTATCATTCCATATTAAAAGGGCGAAATCATTATTGATTCCGCCCTGGCTGTTTATATCTTCTATAATCCGGTGCTTTGTAAAGACTGTCTTCGAATTCGTTTTAAGTCAACGATCAGGATCTTGCGGGTTGAGGAACCTCGGCCTTCTATTCTTTAAAGGCATCGGCGACCTAAGCAGCACATCCCTCATGGCCCTGAGATTAAACGGAATGAACGGCCACATATAAGGAACACCAAATGACTTGATTCTTGACAACAGCAGAATCCATACTGCCAGGCTGATGACCAGCCCATATACCCCGAAGATGGCTGTCACAATCAGCAGGGCTATCCTGACTATTCTATTGGCCAGACTTAATTCATAACTTGGTGTAGAGAAAGTCCCTATGGCAGCCACTGCAAGATACAGGACGACTTCATTGACAAACAATCCCACTTCCACCGCCACCTGGCCGATCATCAACGCTGCTACCAGTCCGAGCGCTGTTGCCAGCGAGGTGGGGGTATGGATGGCGGCCATCCTGAGCATATCTATGCCGATCTCCACAATCAAAAATTGGAAGATCAAAGGCACCTCTCCAACATCATCAGGGCCGATGTAAGCAAAAGCCGGCGGAAGAAGATCAGGCTGTACAGCGAACAAATAATAGAGCGGAAGCAAAAAGATGGAAGCCCAAACCGCTATAAACCGGACAAATTTCAAATAAGCGCCTACCATCGGCTTGTTCCGGTATTCCTCCGCATGCTGCAGATGGTGCCAAAAGGTGGTCGGAGTTATCAAGACACTCGGGGAGCCGTCAACGATAATACAGACATGCCCCTCAAATAAATGGGCTGCCGCTGTATCCGGCCTCTCTGTATACCTGACCATCGGATAAGGATTCCAGTGCCTTCCTGAAATGAATTCCTCAAGGGTCTTCTCCCCCATGGGAAGTCCATCCGTATCCACTTTCGACAAATCAGATTTAATGCGGTCCACCAATTCCGGATCGGCGATATCCTCTAAATAACAAACGACGATATCTGTCTTGGATCTTCTTCCGATTTGCAAATATTCCATCCTTAAGGAGCGGTCCCTTATCCTTCTTCGGGTTAAGGCAGTATTGAACACCAGTGTTTCAACGTATCCATCCCTTGACCCCCTTACTACCCGCTCCATATCCGGCTCTTGAGGTCCCCTGACCGGATAGGTCCTGGCATCGATCAGGATGACTTTATCAATCCCATCAACCACCAGCGCTGTGGGACCAGCAAGGACCATGTCGGCAACTTTGTTCAGATCGTCTGTTTCTTCCACTTCCACATACGGGATGTAAGTTTTCATTAACTTTTTAAGTGTATCTCCATCCAGCTGCCCTTCATCCAAGTCAGCAAGAAGCTTCATCAGGTAATGCATAATATCGTCTTTGACAAAACCATCGACCAGATACATGGCCATATTTCTTCCTGCATAAGATAAATCCAGCTGGATTACATCAAAGCTTTTATCCACTGCAAGATAATCTTTTAGGTAATCCGTATTCTCCTTCAGTGAAGAAGACACCGGTTTCTTTTTATCAGTCATGAGACAGTCACCCCATTCTTTATGACAAAAACCTATCTATATCAACTGACATAGATTGGCACAGTTCTATGTATGAATCATATTTACCATCCTAGACATTGACTGCTAAGTTCATACATTGAGAACATAATATTTTTGCTTTTCACATAGAATGGCACAAAAGGGACAAACATGATTAAGTGGGTGAAATTGTGAAGCGGAAATCGATAATATATATCATTTGGGGCACAGCTGCCATCCTTCTTGCATGGGGACTGTATATTGTTTTTGATCCGCCGGCAGAAGAAAGCATCATCTTTTTCCCCTTGAATGAAAATGCTCAATATCAGTCAGCCGATACACTTCTTACTTTGAACGATAATAAGGTCAACAACTTGTACGAAGTGAACTGGAAGATATCTTCAGTATTGAATCAAGATGCTTATTTAAGGCAGGATATAGGATTCTTATTTGTGAACGGCCGCTTGAAGGCCAAGATGAGTGAATGGGAGCAGAATACGGACAGGATAGTCGAGGAAGACATATTCCGTGGGAAAGAGAGCAGCCTTCTGCAGGCCATTTCTTTTCATTACGCAGAAATCCACGATGATGAAGAGAAATATACAAGTGCGCAAACGATGTCCGAAGATGGACTGTATGTAATAGATTCCAACTTCAGCCCTTTAAGTTCCTTCAGAAAGCCCGATACTGATGCTGAGGAAGAATGGAAGGCAATATTAGAAAAAGTGACAACACAGCAGCTTGAATATAATTGGGAGAAAACCATGGAAGCATTCAATATTAATGGAAAGGAATATTTCCAAATGCCATTGGCTGAATTGCCTCGATACAATTCAACCCCTCCCAGGGGCTTCCGGACTGAACAATGGAAGATGATAGTGGGGAATTTATGGGAGGGACTTTATAAGAATTACTTTTTGGGAATAAGAACCAAATCCGGAACAGTCGTGGACCCTGAAGACAGTTCCATGCCGCTTATTCTGATTGACCCCCAAAAAGGAGTCGTGCTCGTCCTCCTGACAACAAAAGGAGGAGAACCTGCTTTGCTCAAGCAAACGTTCCCTGTTCAATAACTCTTCAGCTTTTCGTACAGGTCTTTAAATTGCTCATTACTTTCCTGAAGCCTGTAAGCACGTTCAGCGTGGGGCTTTGCTTCAGCTTCTTTTCCCCTCTCGGCAAGGAGCACCGCAAGGTTATAGTGAGCCTCAGGAAATTCCTTATCGCGTTCCAATGCTTCATGCAGCAGTGATTCAGCTTCACTGTATTGTTCATTTTTTATCTTTACAATGGAAGATAAAAAGTAAGTGTGGGCGTCACCCTGGTCACTTTCTATAAGTTCCTCCAGAATGGAAGAGGCTCCTTGAACATCGCCGGCATTCAACAGTTCCTGTGCTTCCGCATTACTTATTGAAGGATCTGCAAACACTGGTCCTTTTTCAAAACCATACCAAAGCATAGCAGGAATCAATACTATTCCCGCCAGCACTGCAATCGACTGTACCACCGGCCTTCTTGCACGAGGTAAATGAACAACAGCGGCTGAAAGCGCACCTCCTGCCAATCCCCCTATGTGGCCTGCGTTATCAATTCCAGGAATCGTGAAACCGAATGCAAGGTTGATCCCGATGACCACCAGGATATTGGTGCCCATCGTCCGGAAGAAAACCTTGGGGTGGGCAGTTCCGAAATACAACAGGGCTCCGAAGCAGCCGAAAATCGCACCGCTTGCTCCTGCCGATAAAGAATTGGAAAAGACAAAACTCGCCAGTGTGCCGCTGAAGCCTGCAAATAGATAGATGAAAAGGAATCTTCCACTTCCAAATATCCGCTCAACAGCGGTTCCCAAGAAATAAAGGGCAAATGTATTCATCAACAGGTGCAGAAATCCTATATGGATGACGATCGGGGTGAAAAATCTCCACCATTCCCCCTCAGTAATAAGTGGATTATACTTTGCTCCGAACTTAATTAAATTCTCCGTATTCTGCGTTCCACCTGCCATCTCCATGATAAAGAAAATTACGAGCTGCAGGGCTATGAAAATATAAGTAAAAAACGGCTTGCCCCTTGTGAAAAGAGACTGTTCTTTTTTTGCAGAGTGTGCAGCGAACGATAATACACTTTCTTTCAGAGCATGAACTTCCAAATCCTCTGCGTCTTCCTTGATCACCCAGTTCATCTCATCCCCAAATATTGATGATATATCATTGATTTCATCATTTTCCAAAGTAAGGATTGAGGACTGAACTGATATTTTCGGTGACTGGGGCAATGTGTAAGGTTCGGAGGTCAATCCTTCATAATCGTCAACAGGTGGATAGCTGCTTATATAAATATTTTTGATGTCCATTTTGTTCTTCTTCAGGGCCTTTCTTATTTTTTCACCATTCATGGCCGTCAGATGGACATCCCGCTTCATCTTGCTTCCCCAATCCAAATCTTGACGAAGGAGCCTGATGACCGGAGCCTGCTTATAAGAAGCATTTTCTAGCCAGAGCTGTTGTTGGTCCTGTGACATATTTATAATCCGAAATCCTTTATCTACTATTAAATAGTGTGCGATTTTCCAGAACATATAATTAAGGTTGGTATTCAAAAATTCTCCTCTGCCTTTTCGGTTATTTTTGACTTTCTTCTACTAAATCACCATCCGGGTCAAAAGTAAAGGCATATGATTTTGATCAATATCCCGATTATTTCAATACAAAATAAAAAGGCTTTTTCAAAAATAATATCCTGGTAAATCGTCGTAAAAAACCCCTGTAAGCAGGAAAGAAAGGTGCTGGGGAAAAATCCGGCACCTGGGATTTTTCCGAAAGCAACAATGTATGCGAAAACAGCCAATAAAAAAGATGTTCTCCAATGGGCAGTCCATGTTCAGGGAGCAAACCCTCCTGAAACAAAACTGTTATGTTGGCCGAACACCTTCTTTAATTCTATTTCATGTTAACGAAATGCAGTGTTGAGAAACTTTGATCGCAGCCAAGGCATACTCATCATTGCCCTGACTACCAGTCTGCGGATTGTGAAATTACCGAGAACCACATTCAAAAGCTTATAACGATTTTGGTATAACACAGAAACAAAGCTGGCAATGATAATCCATTTAATAATGCCGTTCATAGTCATCAGCCTCCTCGTTCTATGTTGTGTAACTCAAATCTATTTTATCCTTCATTTTGGGTTTTTCTTAAAGTTCGCTGCTATACTGGGGCATCCCCAAACATTCTTACATTAAAATGGCTGCCGCTGAACCGGCAAGCAGGCTAGCCGCAAAATTCACAAATTCATTGTTCACCAGATAGGCGCCTTTCTCTTTTTTACATTTCACTCCACAGTGGCTGGAAGCTTCTGTTGTAATATCGCACTTTATGCATTTATATTCCATTTGAATAAAAGCACCAAGCAGGGTATCGATAAGACTGCCAAAGAAACCTGCAGAAATGATCAGAAGCACACTCTGCCAATCCAATTCGTGAAAAACCCAAGACGATATCCATCCGATGATTGCAGCACCACCCAGGCTCGCAATCAATCCAAGGAAAGAAACTGCTCCGGACGTTCCTCTTTCTACACTTTTCCATGTCCTTACAGAAACTGGATTCCTTTTGCTTAATGTTCCAATCTCAGATGCCCATGTATCAGCATTGGCTGCCGATAAAGACGCGCACATCCCTGCAAGGAAAATGACTTCATTAGTCCCTATATATAGAAGAGAAAATATGACTGCACTGCCTCCGTTAGCCAAAACTTGCTGCCAATCTCTTTTAGAAGTCTTTGCAAGCTTCTTTTCTATTCCTGACTTACTGCTGCTTTTGTATTTTGACCAGAAACTGGATGTACCGAAGAATACCCCCAGCACGAGCAGGCCCTTCCAGCCGAAAGCCCACGAAATCGCTGTTCCTGTAACGACTGCAGCAAGGGCGCCGCTGCGGTTTAAGTTATTGGTACTCCATCCAGCCAAGCTTACCGCCAATATGATGAATAATTGAAAAACAAACTGGTCATTCACATTTCATTACCGAGTCCTCACTGACGATTTTCTCAACTGGAATATCAAAATATTCAACAGGTATGTTTTCCGCCAATTGTTCCTGAAAAGCAAGTGAAACAGTCCTTCCTTGAAAGGTTTCCAGGAAGCGGTCATAGTAGCCGCCGCCGAACCCCAGCCTGTAACCGGTTGCCATAAAAGCCAGGCCAGGAACAATGACCACGTCGATATCCCTCGGATGTGCCGGTTTATTCTTCTCTGGGGAAGGTTCCAGGAGACCATAGAAAACTTTTTCCAAATCGGCAAATGAAGTAAGATAATAAAAATCCAGTTGTTTTTCTTTTGGCCTGCATTTTGGAACCGCTATCCTCTTTCCTTCTTCCCACCCCTTCCGGATAATCTGCCAGGTATCCACTTCGGGAAAGTTTGAAACAGTGACAGCAACCGTACGGGCAGATTTCCACTCTTCTGTGTCAAAAAGCCGGCTGGCTATTAGAAAGGATTTATGTTCATGGATATGCCTCTCCAAGGTAGAGAGCAAAGCCTTCTGTTTCTTCCTGAGCTCTTTCTTGTCCATTTACAAACACTCCTAATTGTCATTTTCAGGCACAAAAAAAGCAGCAGGAAAATCCCGGCTGCTTACTTTGTTTCACGATGCACTGTAGTGCGTTTTTCTCTAGGGCAATATTTTTTTAGCTCTAAACGGTCTGGGTTGTTACGTTTGTTTTTTGTAGAAATATAGTTACGCTCACCGCAATCAGTGCAAGCTAAAGTAATGTTTACACGCATTGTTTATTTCCCTCCAAACTTAGCTATCTTCATCTATCCATACGACTTTTCTATAATATCACTTTTTCAGATGAAATGCTAGTCTGTTTTTCAAGTGTTTGTGTAAATTTCTTAATTCTTCCCTTGATTCTCCTTCAATACCGAAGACACGGCCTTGAATCTTCTCCAATGGACTAAAGATTAAGTCAAAGGCTACCACTGTCAAAGCGGGTCCCCTAAGAAGCGGCTGATAAGGAATCGAACCGGTTTTCAATGTTTCTTTCCAGTGTAAGATCCCTCTTTCCGTCAGTGGATACACAGACCTTCTGGCCATCCCGGTCCTGTTATTTACCTGATAGTCCACTAGAGCATAGCTGTTCGAAGAGTAATGATATACCAGATGGTTGTCAGGCGATATAAAACTGAGCCTCTCAGTACCGTCGGTTCTCCAATCAAGAAGAAAGAAGAGTTTTAAACGGCGGTGAGTTTTTTTGCGGTTTTCAACTGTAAAGCTGAGAATGCTGCCTTCTGGCGGAGACTCTTCATGGAGGATCAAGTTGAAGTCCTTCCAATTTGAAAAGTTGGTAAGCTGCTGAGACTCTATCCTATTCTTCTCATTTGACCAGGCAAAAATTTCATAGTTGAAACGATTCACAGGGCAACTAATCGTCTGAGCATGTGATAAATTTGTTTTCATCTTCATCTCTACACCTTTTGCCATTGTTTTATTTTGTTAAAGTAATAACCCGCAAACTCCTTGGCGAGGTTCCTCCGCTCGGCCTTTGAATAAATGATAAATCCATTGCTCGGCAGGTCGACGATACGGGTCCATCCTCCGAGGCTGTGCGGAATCAATATTCCGTCAAGGTTCAATAGTGGAGTTTCTCTTTGCTCCGCGACCAGATTATTGATGATTTGCTGTTTTTGGTGGTCTGGACAAGCCACCATCATCCTGGTCAAATAGTTAAGAGTACTTTCCAAACCTTCTTTTGGTGACTCAACGTCTTCAATAAACCCTGCACTTATCTTCTCTTCCTTTTGTTTCATTTTGCCGTTCAGGAAATCCTCCCTTGCCATCTTATATTGTTCAGGAGTACCGATATCACGCCAATAGTCTTTCGTTTGAAACACGTATATATCTTCCTCTTCAAGAAGCAGCCGGGGGAAAACATCCCTGCTGAAATCCGTGAAACCTTTAAACGGATACATCTGCAGTAACTCAGGCTGAATGACATAGATCCCCGTGTTGACAATATTGCTTATGATTCCTTCTGAACCTGGTTTTTCCACAAACTCTATCAACCTTCCCTCAGAGTCTGTCTTGCATACACCGTATCCCCATGGATCAGGTATATCCTTTCCGACAATTGTCAGCAGTGATCCTTTTTCCTGATGAAACGCTGCTGCTTCACTCAGCGCAAGGCTGGTAAAAGCATCTCCGCTGATGACCACAAACGGCTCACTGAGGTAGCTGCCTGAGTCAAAAATCCCTCCGGCAGTACCGAGAGGCTGATCTTCTTGAAAATAGGTGATATCTACTCCAAACTCACTTCCGTCCCCGAAATAGTCAGATATCTTTTCAGCTTTATAGCAAGTAGTAATCATAATGGAGGTGATGCCGCTCGCCTTTAGCAAAGCAATATTATATTCAAGGATTGGTTTGTTCATGATTGTGATCATTGGCTTTGGAACAGATAAGGTATAGGGCTTTAAGCGGGTCCCTTTGCCGCCTGCCAGAATGACCCCTTTCATAAGAGGGACCCTTCGACTCTATGCTGAAGAGTGAGTTCCTCATATATCTCCATGGTTTGTTTTGAAATCCGTTCCCAGCTGAACATCATCTCAGCCATTTTATACCCGTTATCACCCATCTTGGTTTTCAATGAATTGGATTGGTTCAATTCCAGGATACATGATTTCAGGCTTTCCGCATTGCCAGGATCAAAAAGCAGTCCGGCATTCCCATGTTCCACCAATGATTTCAGGCCGCCTGTTTTGGAGGCTATGACGGCTTTCCTGGCAGCCATCGCCTCCAATGCGACAATTCCAAAAGGTTCATAAATACTTGGGAATATAACTGCCTCGCTATGGAACAGGAGAGTGTTTCGCTCCGCATCACTTACATATCCGACAAAGTGTACGAAATCGTCCAGCCCTTTCTCCTTTACGCGGCGGCGGTATTCCTCAAGAAGAGGGCCTTTACCAGCTATGACAAAATGGATATTTTTCTCCTTGCTGATTAGCAGGGATGTCTCGATAATCGTCTCGAAGCCTTTCTCATGGACGGTCCTTCCGATGGAGAAGTAATAATTTTTGCCGAGCAATGCCTCGTTTAAGGGATATCTATCATCCTGAAATACACTATTTAAGTAAACCCCATTTGGGATTACGGATATTGGCAGCTGATCTTTTGGCTCAAGCTGTAACAGCTCTTCTTTCATATGGTCGCTGCAAATGATCACTTGATCGGATAACGCAACCAGATTCTTCTCTTCTTCATGGATCCGCTTCTGCAATTCAGTGAAAATCCCTTGGTTCCTGCCAGACTCAGTGGCATGGATCGTTGTTAATAGAGGGATATGGTAATGCCTCTTCACCATTTCAGCTGCCTTTCCAACAATCCAATCATGTGCATGAACCAGATCAATATTTTCTTTCACGAAAATTTCAGCAGTTTTCTCGATAAAGGACAAATTCAGCTGCATGACCCAGTGAAGAAAATCTTCTTCAATAGGGTGAAGAGGACCGGTCCTGTAGACCTGCACGCCTTCGTCTTCTTCAAATTCAGGAGCACTTTCGGCAGAAGCAGTGACCACAATGACCCTGCATCCTTTCTTGACCAGGGATTTGGAAAGGTCATGTACGTGTCTGGAAAGGCCTCCTACGATATTGGGGGGGTATTCCCAAGAAAGCATCAACACTGTCGGCTGCCTATTCGGTGAAAGGACCTTCTCTTCCGATGGCCGGCTTTCTCCAATCTGCAGAGGCAGATATTCCAAACCTTCCCTATACTCAAGGAGGTGGATGTTTTCCGATATTTGCTTTTGCTGAGAGAGCTCCATAAAAGCCTGTAAACAAGTTGAATCGAGTTCTTCGTATGTGATCAAGTAATGCAGGCAAGCCATCCATTCCCTTATCAATTGTTTATAAACTCTCGGCTGACTTTTCTGAGGTGTTTTCCACTCTTTGATTTTTTGTTCCAAGGTATGCAATTCCCTCATGAGTACAAGTACGCCGTCAGAAAGTATCGCCTTCCCCTCATCCATCCCCAGGTACCCGAATCCTGCTCGAGTGAGGCTGTCTTGCTGATTCAACATCGTCTGCTCTATAAACGGTTCGATAGAATACCCTTTGTCAATGAGCTCTTCAATCAATTCATCTGCCCTGCTGCTAAGTCCATCTACAGTGTGCATGTGAAAGTCTTTCGTTCTGATATCTACTGGTATAAGGCTAAGACCTCTCGGGGTCCTGAGGACAGCAGATCTTCTATCATCTTTCTCGCTGTACTCATAGGTAGTATGAGATACGAAAGTATAGTCCAAGCCCTGTTCTTTCAAGAAAAGGTCGATTCCTGGGCTGTATGCACAGTGCGGAAGCCAAATTCCCCTGGCCTGTTTTTCAAAATGCTTATTATAAAGATATAACGATTGCGTGAGCAGCATTTCAATTGCCCAACCAGTAATCAGGTGAGTGACCGGGAAGTTGACCAGCAGCGAAGGAATGACGGTCATCTTTTTATCTTCTTGAAGTTTATTCAGGGCGGAAGGGATATCACAATTAATTTTCATCCAAATAGTATATAACTCTTCAATATTTTCCTGTTTCTTAATTCTGTTTTCTTGCATGGACACCATAAAGAGCCGTTCAATCTGCACTTTTGCCTCCTCTGTTGAGAGCCAATCGACAACAAGAGGATTCATTACATATGCAATTCCAGCACTTTCTTTCCGGCCGCGCTGAATCAGCAGCAGACATTCATCCATTAATTGATAGATGAAATCAGTATTCTTCTTTAAATCTGAAGGGAACCGGGAAATCGTATTTGACAGGACCAAAAGAGAGAGAGATTTCTTTTCCATGACTTCCTCCTAATTTTTCAAATAGTATGAGTATGTACTGACATGCTCTACCCATTGAGGCTTTTTCGATTTTCCCGATTCATAAGCCTGCAGTTCATTGAGATGATGATATTCCTGATCATGGCCGGTTCTCGGCGTGTGGATCACGTTTGAGCGGGTTATACCAGTGAATCGACCGCTCTCATCGACTACCCCATACTCTATACAATATGCCCGGTTAGGTTTAAGGCTGTTGATGAACCAATGAGCAGCTTGTGGAGGAATGATGATATCCGTTTGGCCATGGTGATTATGTCCATCAAAGGAAATTGAAGTGACATCAAATACCCTCAGGCAGTAATGGAACTGGTCCTCCCTTAGTCCATGAAACTCTCTTACCTGCCTTATAATAGAATGGGGAATATCCCAGCAGCAGAATATTCTTGTTGGATGTGAAAACATGACAGTCATTTCCGTTTTTAACGGCCTTGCTTTCTCCTTTGCCAAGGAAACCCTGCCTTTATATCTCCCCCTGCGCACCGGTTTAGTCTGTATTTTTGTTTCCTCCGAGGCGGCCGCTGTGACAGCTGCTGCATTTCCAAGCGTTCTTTGGTATTTCACCCATTGATACTGTACCTTTCCAACTGTAGTACTCATTTCTTTAGCAATTTTCCTAAATGACAAACCTTGTCTACGGTACTCAATAATTTGCTCGAGCATCTTTTTCACCTCTTGGAAAAAAATTTATGTTTATATGCATTTATTACACTATTCATTCTTCTATTTAATCGTATCACCAAGGGCAAAAACCTACAATAAACGCATTTTGTCGCATTTTGCTGGCCTGCACCAAGACAAAGAAAGAAGTGCAAAAAAAATTCTTTTTTTTGTGTTTTACTGAATTATTTATCCCTTCATCAACGGAAAACGACAAGTTTCTTCTATAATATTGACTGTTTACCTATGGACCCGAGCAACCAAAGAATCCTGATCTCACACCAGTAACCCGGAAGTTATGAAATCAACTTAAGCAGAAAATCTCACAGGACTGATGAACTCTTAGAATTCTTGTTTCCTGCAATGCGAAACAGATCCCATCTAGTGAAAAGAAGAAATCTATGCTATAAATAATAGGTAGCAAACTCATAAGAGGTGAATTTATGACAATCCTAATCATCAGCCTGCTTTCACTTGCTGCCTTGCTATTTATTCTTTCTTTCTTTCAGAAAGACAGGTATAAGACATTGGAGAAAGATGTGGAGGAGCTGTCCATGAAATTTCTGCAGGAGAATTATACGGTAAAGAAGAGGCTCAAGGTGCTCGAGGAAGAACTGTTAATGGATGAAACGCCGGTTTTTCAAGCACCGCAGGGAAACAGCCCTAAAAAGAAAGTGCATGAAATTGTAAGAAATCAAGTGCTTGCCCTTCACGCCCAAGGTATGGGGCTGGAGCAAATCGCCAACCAATCTGCACTGCCGATCAGGGACGTACAGGATATTATCAAAGATAGAAGTGTCTGAAAGGAGTTTTCATGAATAAGCAAAGTACAAGAGCTTTTGCAGCAGGGATTTTTCTTTCTGCCATTATATTGGCTATCTATTCTTTCTTTATGAAAAATCATGAGGACCCTGAAAGCTTATTGGAAGCACAAGGGTATGTCATCCTTACACAGGAAGAAGCAAAGGAACGCTCCCAAGAGGTAAACGACTTGCAAGATCAGGTAGATACATTATCTAGTAGTCTTCACGCAGAAGACAAAGAAGAGAAACAAAATAGCGGTGATACAAAGAATCTGACGAAAATGACGCTGACTGTATCACCAGGCATGACACCAAAAGAAATTTCAAATGAGCTGGAGAAAAACGGGATCATTCGGAACTCCAGTGATTTGAACAGCTATCTGATAAACAGCGGCTTGGCCGATAAAATACAAATCGGAGAATATATGCTCGATTCGGAAATGACACTGGAAGAAATATCCACCCTTTTAACAGAGTAAAAAGGCAGCCTCAGGCTGCCTTTTCTGATTTCTATGCATTTAAATCAAAGCGTCTCCCTTTAACCAGATAGAATACACCTTCAGCTACATTTGTCGCATGATCTGCAGCACGCTCAAGATAACGGCAGATAAAGGACAACTGCGTGATCTGGTCAGTGAACTCCGGCTTTTGCTTATTTAATGACAACAATTCCTTGATCGTTTCACCATATAAATCATCAACTTCGTCATCTAAATCAGCTATTTTTTTCGCTTTGACAACATCTTCCTCTACAAAGGATTCTAGTGTCAAATTAATCATGTTTGATGTCAGGGAATACATCTTTTTAATGTTCTGAATTGGCTTTATCAACGGCTCCTTGCCAATCCTTATGGTGGATTTTGCAATATTCACTGCAAAATCTGCGATCCTTTCAATATCGGAAGCGACCTTAATCGTAACAATGATCCTGCGAAGGTCAGTAGCGACCGGCTGCTGTTTAGCAATCAGGAGAATTGCAATATCATTTATTTCTTCTTCAAGTAAATCTGCATGTGTATCATCTTCTATGATTTCCAATGCTTTTTCAATATCTTGTTCTTCCAGCGCTTTAACACTTGCATCAAGTGCTGTATTGGCAAGTCTGCCCAGCTCCATTAATTTGGATTGCAAATCCTGCAGACTTTCATCAAATTGTCCTCTAGCCATGAATACCCCTCCGTATGTTCAAATTGACCAAATTTCAACCAAATCTTCCTGAGATATAATCTTCTGTTCTCTTATCACTAGGTGTAGAGAAAATTGTGTCTGTTTTGTCGAACTCGATGACCTCACCGTTCAAGAAGAATGCCGTCTTATCAGAAATACGTGCAGCCTGCTGCATGTTATGCGTTACAATGATGATGCTGTAGTCTTTTTTCAGGTCTTGTACCAGTTCTTCCACCTTTAAAGTAGAGATTGGATCAAGTGCCGAAGTCGGTTCATCCATAAGGATGACATCCGGTTCGATCGCAAGGCAGCGTGCAATGCACAAACGCTGCTGCTGACCGCCTGAGAGGCCGTAAGCATTTTCTTTTAAACGGTCTTTGACTTCATCCCAGATTGCTGCACCTCTAAGGCTTTTCTCCACTATCTCGTCAAGGACCTTTTTATTTTTGATGCCATGGATCCTTGGACCGTAAGCAACATTATCATAGATTGATTTTGGAAATGGATTCGGCTTTTGGAATACCATCCCGACTCTTGTCCTTAAATCTTCAACTGTAAATGATTTATTGAGTATGCTTTGGTTCCGGTAGGCAATATCCCCGGAAATACGGACTACAGGAATCAGTTCGACCATCCTGTTCAACGTTTTAATAAAAGTCGATTTACCGCACCCTGAAGGTCCGATGATGGCTGTGACTTCATTTTCATTAATCGCAAGGTTGATATTCTTCAATGCCTTATCTTCACCATACCAAAGATTAAGATCTTTCGTTTCGTAGACAATGTTTTGCTTTTGGCTTCTGTTTATATCGTCATTTAAAGTAACCTTGCTTTTTCTTTCATTATCAGATAGTACTGCCATTGTGAAAACCTCCCAAGATTAAATTAAAATCTCTTTTGAAATTTGTTTCTGATGATAATCGCGATTGAGTTCATAGCAAACAACACAATCAACAATACAACGATCGTAGCCGCCGCTAAAAAGGCATATTCATCTGTCAATGCAGAATCGACTGTCCAGTAATAAATCTGCATCGGCATAACCGTGAATTTATCGAAAACACCTTCAGGCAGAGGAATTAACAATGCCGGAATACCGATAACTACAAGTGGTGCCGTTTCACCAATTGCGCGTGATAGTGCAAGGATTACACCCGTCAGGATTCCCGGAATGGCAGTTGGCAGAACAATATTCTTGACGGTCTGCCACTTCGTCGCTCCCATTCCATATGATGCTTCTCTCAAAAATTGAGGAACAGCTCTTAAAGCTTCCTGGCTTGCCACAACAACGATAGGAAGAACGAGCAAGGACATGGTCAATCCACCAGCCAATACAATATTCCCCAGATCAGCCATGCGGACAAAAACAGTTAAACCAAGGATTCCGAAAACGACTGAAGGTACACCTGCAAGGTTACTGATATTGGTTTGGATGATGCTCTTCAGCTTGCCTTCTTTTGCATATTCTTCAAGATATATAGCTGTGCCGACGCCAAGGAACATCGTCACTGGCGCCACAACCAGCATGAGCCATAATGTCCCGAGAATGGCACCAAATATTCCGGCTTTTTCAGGATTCACAGAAAGTTTCCCGGAAAGGAAATTTAAATCGATCCAGCCAAGACTGTCGTTGACCACACGATAGATTAACGTGATCAAAACAGCTAATCCGAATAAAATGGATAATAAGAAAACCGCTTTGGCCAGCTTATTTTTGAATAAGCGCTGTCCCATATTTTTCTGTACTTGTTGTGCGTCTACATATTTCATATCAATATTCCTCCCTGAATCTACGAGAAATATATTGTGCAATCAAGTTCATTATTAATGTAAAAACAAATAGTGTCATAGCTACTGCGTAAAGACTGTAGTAAATAGTTGTTCCGGCTGCAGCTTCACCGCCGGTCACTTCTACGATATACGCCGTCATCGTCTGCATGGACTGGGTGATATCAAACGTGAAGTTCTTGTTGCTTCCAGAAGCAATCGTAACAATCATCGTTTCCCCAATCGCACGGGATATACCTAATACAAAGGAAGATATTATGCCGGAAATAGCAGCAGGAATTACTACTTTCCAAGTCACTTCGAGCTTTGTTGCACCAAGTGCCAGTGCTCCTTCTCTCATCGAGTTGGGTACAGAACTCATAGCATCCTCAGAAAGAGATGCCACCATCGGGATGATCATGATTCCCATTACTATTCCTGGACTGAGGATATTCGTGGGCTCAAGAGCAGGAATAAATGATCTTAATAGAGGAGTCACAAATGTGAATGCAAAGAATCCGTATACGATTGTCGGAATTCCCGCAAGGATTTCAAGAATAGGCTTAAGTGTTCTTCTTACTCTTTCAGTAGCATATTCACTCAGATATACAGCTGACATCAAGCCTATCGGAATTGCAACAAACATGGCTATGACAGAAGATATGATTGTTCCTGTCAGCAACGGCAGTACCCCAAACTGCGGTTCTCTTCCGATTGGATTTAATTCAGTCCCTGTAAAAAAGTCAAGAAAAGGAACATCCCTAAAGAAATTGACCGTTTCTGTCAATAAAGTAATGACAATTCCGATTGTCGTAAATATGGAAATTGCCGCTATGGCAAACAAAAATTTCGGAACGAATTTTTCCATGACAGAATTGATGTTCACAGTGCTCTTTTTTTCTTCAATCATCTCACGAACATTCAATTTATCCTGGGTTCCTAGATCCTTCATGATGATAACCCCTTTCATCCTTCATCCATGCAGGAATAAAATTCCTGTATATTATTAACACACAAGAAGATGAGAAGGATTTCACTTCTCATCTTCCGAGTTTTTCAGAAAATAACTCAATGAATTATTTAATTTCTTCTAACTTAGATAGGTTCTCTTCAATTGTTTCGTCTGAAAGTGGAGCAAAACCAGTTTCAGCAGCAACGTCTTGAGCATTGTTCATAATGTATTTAGCATAATCAAGAACTTGCGCCTTTTCCTTCGCCAAGTTCACATTCAAGTAAGTGAATACAGGGCGGGTAAATGGTGCATATGGTGCATCGTCAAGTCCGATGGTTTCAAGGCTTGGTTCAACCGGTCCGTTGCCAAAGTCTACTGCTACTGCACCTAGTTTATCTTTGTTGTTTTCATAGTAACCGTAACCGAAGAATGCAATGGCGTTCTTGTCTTTTGATACTAGGTCAACCAGAGTAGAGTACTCTTGCTGCAAGTTGATGCTGTCTACAAAGTCTTTTTCTTCCATGATTGTTTCGTACATGAATTCGTTGGTTCCATGGTTTTCATTTGGACCCATCGGCTTGATTTCTTCATCCGGCCATTCAGGGTTGATATCAGACCATTTAGTTACTCCGCCTTCAGCAAGGAAGATGTTCACTACTTCTTCTTGAGTCATTTCGGTTGCCCAGTCATTTTCAGGGTTGATGACGAAAGTCAAACCATCAAGAGCAACTTGGAATTCCATTGGATCTATACCAAGCTCTTCAGCTTGAGCTTTTTCTTCGTCCTTGATTTGTCGGGATGCATCGTTGAAGTCTGTTCCGCCTTCTTCAACTAAGAACTTCTTAAATCCTGCAGATGTACCTGCACGGCTTACTTCTACAGAAACATTTTCATTTTCAGTCATGTAATTCTCAGCCATTTGAGCCATGAACGGATATACTGTACCAGAACCGTCGATTACTACGCTTCCTTCGACTGAAGCTTCGTCTCCACCTTCAGCATTGTCTCCGCCATTGTTGGCAGTGTTGTTACCGTTGTTGGATCCGCAAGCAGCAGTGAACATTACTACAGCCGCCATTACTACTAATAGAAGCAGTCCTTTGAAGTTCTTCATTCCTAAATTCCCCCTAAAGCAAATTTTGTTTTTATCTTGCCTACGAGTAATAGAATAATAGAGAAGTGTTAATGCGGTTTTAATCGAATGTAAAGGTTTTGTAAATTCGACTTTTTTCTTGTTTATTTGACTAGTGAGCGGGCTATGGATTGCTCGGGTTGTACAACGATTGACATGAAAAACGGGACCTTCCACTTTTGGAAGGTCCCGTTTTTATTACATTATTCTTCTGTCGAGCTGTCGCCGCCATTTTCCTCGGCATTCTCTTCACGAGTTTCCTCCTGAAGCTGGGAGGCATCATCTACATTCTCTACCTTGCTTTCGACTTCTGATGAGTTCATGCCTTCCTTTTCACGTTTTTTCTTCAAATCATAATAGGCATCCATGATTTTTCTTGAGATGATTTTGTTGATATAAGGATCATCCTTTACATGCGACCAAGGAACAACTGTGGAAAACGCAACTTCAGGTTGACTATAAGGGGCATAGCCAATCAGTGTAGTGTTATAAGTATCATAATAATTTCCACTGACAGGATCCCTGTAACGGGCTTCAGCTGTTCCTGATTTACCAGCTGCGACATATGGGGCATCATGGAATTCCTTGGATGCAGTCCCGCTGGGATAATTATGGTACACCCTATAGAACCCGCCTTGAACATGCTCAATTTGATTCTGAGTCACATCTACTTTATTCATGATTTGAGGCTGTTTGACTGTTTCAACAGGGCCCATGCTTTCCTTTTCACCGCTGGGCTTTCGGATTTCCTTCAGGATATGCGGCTGGACCCGATAACCGTCATTCGCAATAGTTGAAACATATTGTGCCAACTGTAAAGGTGTATACGTATCAAACTGGCCGATGGCAAAGTCCATCATATTACCAGGCTGATCAAACGTTCCTTTATACCCATCTACTTCACCAGGCAAGTCAATTCCCGTTTTGACCCCAAGGCCGAATTGAGCGAAGTGATTTCTCATGGTATCAAGATCTTTTGCAGAACCGCTGATAGGGGCATCCCGCACATAGTACGGATTTCCGGCAATCCTCATAGCAACCTTCCACATGTATCCATTGGAAGATACCTCCAGGGCCTGCTGATCCGTCAATGTTCTACTCCCGCCATACCAGGATTTCTTTATAGGCGTATCTTTAATTTTAATTGGTTCATCGCGAATTACTTCACCTTGATTTAAAACACCCGTCATATAGCCGGTCAATACAGTCGCACCCTTTACAACCGAGCCCACTTCATAGAAGCTCGTATAAGTGCCGAGGGCATAATCTTCAATTCTGTATTCACCTGTATTTGGATCTTTGGCATATTTTTTGCCGACCATTGCCAAAACTTCTCCTGTGTTAGGATCCATCATAACGACAAAAGCGCGGTCTAAATATCTGGATTCTGACTTATGAACATTCTTCAGAAGCTCTTCTGTTACAATTTTCTCCACTTCCTGCTGAAGTTCCATATCAATGGTCAGGACGACATCTTTCCCGCGCTGACCTTCCTGGATCAATACTGATTCCAGTACGCTGCCGTCTTTCGTGATGTTCTTGATCTTTTCTTTCTGTCCTTTGAGGACATCCTCATATTGTAACTCAAGGTAGGTCTTTCCGACCCGGTCATTACGGTTATAATCCCTTGCTAAATAGTAATCTACCATTTCACTCGGAAGGCCTTCCCTTGAAGAGGATACATTACCCAGAATGGAGCGTAACGTTTTATCAAACACATAAGTTCTTTCCCAGTCTGTTGTAGTATTTACACCAGGCAGTTCGGAAAGATGTTCGCTCACCCTGGCGAACTCCTCCTGTGAAACTCCTTTATTCTTGACCATTTGCGGAGATAGAGCATATCCGCTGTTCATTTCCCGGAAAATGGCCAGGTCTTCCATATCCTGGTTTGTTAAGGACTCCAGGTCTTTTTCCGTTATTCTGTCCAGTGTTAGCTGATAAATTTTGGAGTTGATTTCGTCTTCGGAAAGGTCTTCATTGCTGCTGATTTTAGCTTTCTCTTTTTTCGAAACTTTTTCATCAGCCTCATCTTTGTTATTCAATATCCAATAATCTTTTTTGTCACGGTCCCTTACTGCATCTGTGTCCATTTCAATCAGTTGTGCAAGTTTGCGGGCAACATCCATTATTTCATCCGTTTTGGTAGACTGCGTCCGTGTATAAGTGATGGCGTTCATAGGGGTATTGTCGACAATGACATTCCCAACGCGATCATAGATCTTCCCTCTGGGAACACTGTTATTGACAAGCACATCTTCTGTTCTTTCGACTTCCCGTTTATATTCTTCCCCTGATACTATCTGCACCACACCAAGGCGCAGGATCAATAAAGAAAATAATAAAAAGACCGCAAAGAACAAGATGTTCATGCGAATGGGGACATGTGTCTTTTTCTTATTTTTGTTCTTTTTCAAGCTCTTCAAGTCCTTCCTATATATATATTCCTAGTAATGACAGAAACAATTCTCATACTCTTTATATTATAGAAAATAATGGCCTATTTCCACCCATAACATCTACTGGATACTAAATAAATATTTTCCATTTTAATAAGCGGGGAAGAAAGAATCTTCCCCGCTTAAGATGATCAAGTAGCAGAAAGGTTCACTTTCCGTATGAACAAGTAAATGAAGGTATGGCCCGAACCAAGGATCAGAAGCAATATGGGTATGCTCTTTTCCTGATTAAAGAATGTGATGGTGAATATGAATGCCAGAATGGAAACAATCCTGCCCATGTTGATGAAGATTTCTCTGACGACAATATATTCTATTCTCATTTCGGCAGCCTTCCATCCTTTCCCGATTACATCATAGGTCATGGATATATAGGGGACGAGCAGAAGCGGGTACGCAATCGCAATGGTACCGGCATATATCAGCAGCTTTCCGTAGGTTAAGTCGAAAACAATCAAAAAGATGGCCAGATACAATAATACACCCCCAGCCAATATCGATCTTTTTCGATACTCCTTCTTAATCAATCTTGATGTCAGGAAATAACCGACAAAAGCAATTCCAGAATTGATCAGTCCAAACTTACCGATGGCAAATTCACTTCCGGTACTGATGAATACGAAAACCGATATGATGAATACAAATGTACCCTCTCTCAGCCCCTGGAAGAAGTGCGCATTTGTTATCAGACGCCAGTTTTCGTCATTTTTTCTTTCTTTAAGTATCCTCATGAAGAAATATCTGCCGTGTGCAGGTCGCCTCTTAAGAAAGAAACTTAAAATCACAGCCAGTGAAAACAAGCCGAGGGAAAGTCCGAAAACAATCGTATACCCCTGGTATGAAGTAAATCTTGAAATGATATACCCCGCCAGAATAGGGCCGACCATACCTCCCGCGGAAGTAAGCGTCCCTAGAAATCCATTAAAAAAATCCCTTGTCTCCGGCTCAGTAATCTCAAAGGTGAGTACATTGAACGCCAGCCAATAAAAGCCGTAACCGATTCCCAGCAATGCACCCAATATTACTAGATTGCTTCCGGCATTCTCACCAAAAAACAAAACCGATAAATAGAAACATGCCAAAAAGATGACCCCTATCCTCAAAACGATGACCCTGTCAATTTTCTTCGCCCACCTTCCCGCCAATATAAAGGTCAGCGGCTGAAAAATGACAACTGTCAAGTTATAGATGCCGAGGTCCAGATACTCGCCTGACTGCTTCCATAAATAAATATTCACAAAGGTGTTGGATAAAGCTACACTCATTGAATATAAGCCGCCTATCAACAATAGGAACACAATGTCTTTTTTTAATTCGATATCGCCTAAAAGCCTGTTAAACCTTATCATTTTAATACTCCCCTTTTTCGTACACTTATTTTTTGAAAAAGGGGGGCAAGTTATACCCATTAAAAAAAGAAGGTCCCGGAATTGGGACCTTCTTCCTTACATACGTATTATTTTGCTGCGCTGTAGCGCTTGGAAACCTCATCCCAGTTAACTACATTCCAGAATGCATTGATGTAGTCAGGACGGCGGTTTTGGTAGTTAAGGTAGTAAGCATGCTCCCAAACATCAAGGCCAAGGACAGGCGTCTTGCCATCCATCAGTGGAGAGTCCTGGTTAAGCGTGCTTGTTACTTCAAGCTCACCGTTGTTTACAACCAGCCAAGCCCAGCCGGAACCGAACCGGCCTGCTGCTGCTGCTGCGAATTCTTCTTTGAATTTTTCAAAGCTGCCGAATTTGCTCTCGATTGCGCTCGCAAGTTCACCATCAGGGTTTCCGCCGCCATTTGGAGACAGGATTGTCCAGAATAATGAGTGGTTGGCATGTCCCCCTCCATTATTGCGGACCGCAGTGCGGGCGCCTTCTGGAACAGCATCAAGGTTTGCCACTACTTCTTCTACAGATTTGCTGAGAAGTTCGTCATTCCCCTGAAGTGCATCATTCAATTTTGTTACGTAAGCGTTATGGTGCTTCGTATGGTGGATATTCATCGTTTCCTTGTCGATATGAGGTTCTAATGCATCGTAAGCATACGGTAGTTGCGGTAATTCAAATGCCATGATTATATTCCTCCCTATGTAATATTTGGAATCGTTGAACGATTCCACTGTATTCATTTTTAAGATTACCAAATTTAGCTTATTCCTTCAAACGAAACGCTCGTCTGGAGAAAAAGTTTGATGACAACATTATCATCACCAAAATGAACGTTTCTATTCCTGAACGGTATATACACCTTTTCCCTTATCCGCCCTAAGTGAAACCCACTAACTCCCTTGGCAGCCTATATGACGATGAAAAAATAAATGACCATTATGATTTGAATAAGGCCTTTAGTTAAAGCGCTTGAGATAAATCCAACAAGCGAACCGGCACCAACTTTCAATGACTGCTTAAACCCTGTCCGGTTTACGGCCATTTCCCCCAGCACTGCTCCAAGAAACGGACCGGCAAGGATGCCGATGACGGGAATCACAAAAGGTCCGATCAATAAACCGATTGTACTTCCCCAGATTCCCGCTTTGGAACCGCCGTATTTTTTGATTCCAATAAGGTTAGCGGCGTAATCTGCACCAAATAACAAAATGACGAACAACCCCTGGATGCTCCAAAACAGCAAGCTGAATGGCTCAAAGGTGAAAAACACTCCATAAAGGAGAAATGCCCCCAATAGGACCAGCACGCTTGGAATAATCGGATAAACCAGCCCGATAAAAGAAGCTGCTATCAAAATAATAATAATCCCCCAGTAAACAATCTCCATTTTCTCTCTCCTCCATTCATTTTAAAAATCACTAAAACCGTAATTTTTCATATCCCCCCGCAGCCGCGGGAACGGATTTTTACTTTCTTGTACATAAGGTACTTCAAATAAGCCTCTTTTGAGGTTATAAAAAATGCAAAAAAGGACTGACCGTGAGACTAATGCCCCAGGTCAGTCCTATTATACCTTATCAATCGTTATTTTCACCAAGCACTGCTTCCGCAATATTAACAGCATGATCTCCAATACGCTCCAAGTTGCTGATGATATCAACGAATACAATCCCCGCCTGGCCCGAGCAAAGCCCTTCGTTTAGGCGCAGTATATGTTTCTTGCGCAGTTTACGTTCCATTTTATCGATCATATCTTCTTTCTCTGCCACTTCGCGGGCAAGTTCATGATCATTATTATCCAATGAGGAAACAGCCTTTTTCACCGTTTCAATTGTCAATTCAAACATTCCATCCAGGTCAGCCATTGCATCCTCAGTGACCTTAACTTTGTTCGCTTGCTGATACTCTACAAGCTCAAGAATATTTTCAAAATGGTCACCTATACGCTCAATATCCCTGACTGTATCCATCAGGATTGAATGCTTCTCTGATTCAGCTTCCGTCAAAGACACAGAAGAGACATCGACTAAGTAATTTGTAATCTTCTTATCAAGATTATTGATTGCATCTTCGATTTGGTACGCTACATCAGAATGCTTATTTTGCTTTGTTTTAAGGAAACAAAGCGACTCTTCCATACCCTTCACGGCAAATTCACCCATTCGGAGGACTTCTTCTTTTGCTTGTCCCAATGCAATGGAAGGTGACTGCTCAATGAACATGGGATCAAGATGTTTTGCTTTATAATCCACCAGGGCATCCTCTCCAGGAATCAGCTTGGTTACAACAAGTGCAAGCAGACCTATGAAAGGGAACTGAATGATTGTATTAGTCAAGTTGAAGGTACCGTGAGCAAATGCAATCGTCATTTCAGGATTAAGATTGAAGACTTCCTGAAGAAATGAGACCAGCCTGTGATAAATCGGCAGGATGATCAGAAAGATCGTCGTTCCGATCAGATTAAACAATACATGTGTTGCAGCAGCTCTGCGCGCAGCTACGGATGCACCGATAGCAGCCAGCACCGCTGTAATCGTCGTACCGATATTATCGCCAAACAGAATTGGCAATGAAGCATTGATGTCGACAAGCCCTTCAGAATATAATCCCTGAAGAATACCAATTGTAGCAGAAGAGCTTTGTACAATCACCGTGAACACTGTACCGATAACGACTCCGAGAATCGGGTTTGAACTCATGCTGACAGTCAGATCATGGAAAGCTTCCAATGATCTCAACGGCTTCATTCCGCCGCTCATTAATTCCAGACCATAGAAAAGGCCGCCAAACCCAAATACAATTTGTCCAAGGTATTGGACTTTTTTATTTTTAAAGAAGAATAACATCACTGCACCGACTGCAATGATAGGAAGTGCATATTCTCCAAGATCGATTCCAATGATGAAGGCTGTAACAGTCGTTCCAATATTGGCACCCATGATGACACCAATCGCCTGCCGAAGTGTCATGAATCCTGCACTCACCAGACCAACCGTAATGACGGTCGTACCACTGCTCGATTGAATCAGGACGGTTACAATAACACCAGCAAGAACACCCATGAATGGATTGGTCGTGAATCTATCAAGGATATCCCGTAAACGGTCACCTGCAGACTTCTGCAATCCGTCTCCAAGATACTTGATTCCAAAAAGGAAAATTCCAAGACCGCCAAAAAATTGAAATAACATTTCCTGCCAATTTAATTCCAAAAGATTTCAACCCCTAAAAATAAGATTTCGACATTAAACAACAAAAACCCCTTTCAATTATTAAGGCATATTCATTCTAATGTAAAGTCTTTTTTAAAATTTTTTAATTTACCCTTTTTTCTAAAACAGTAAACCTTAATTCCTTACTATTTCTTACTGATAATCCTCTTGAAGTTTAAGCCGCTGCAAGCCTAAAATGAGAAAGGAACAAATAAATTAGGGAGCGTAATAAGCTGATGAATATATTCAAACAGTTATACAAAAGTCTGTATTCTCCCAAGGATATAGCTTCTTTCCGGCATCAAGGAATCGGCAGGACGATTTTATACATTTTTCTCCTGGTACTAGTGTCTATCCTGCCGGCCGCTTATAATCTTGCAATATTTGCTAACGATGCTATAGACAGAAGCATTGAAACAGTGGAAAAAGACCTGCCGTCCTTTACTATAGAAGATGGAACACTTACTTCAGAAACACAAGAGCCACTGGTAATTGACCAAGGTGCGCTGACTTTTGTATTCGACAGTACAGGGTCATTTCCACCTTCCAAGCTTAGTGAGGAAATGAATGCTGCTGCACTTTTGAAGGATGAATTTGCCATAGCGGCCGCCGGGCAAGTCCAAAGCTATCCTTATGCCATGTTCAATGGATTGCATGCTGATAACACTGATATATCAAGCTTCCTATCTTCACTGGATTCTTATAAGGGTATTATCCTGGCTGTTTTCCTGGCCATTCTGTACCTTTTATCAGCCGGCATAACGTTCATCAAAGTCAGCATCTTTGCACTTATCGGCAGGCTGTATGCCAATGTGCTGAACAGAAAACTTGCATACAGGCATTCCTGGAGAATAACGGCCTACAGTGTAACGCTTTCAACCATCTTTTTCACTATTATGGAAGGGCTAAACACTTTTATTCCTGCCAGTTTTTTTCTTGATTGGATTGTCACTTCGATCGTCCTGTACCTGGCCGTCAAAGAAATACCGCAAAGCGAAAATTGAACTCAGTAAAAAAAGGAGACCTGCTAATTGTCCGCAGGTCTCCTTTCTATTACTTGACGGTGAATTTTTTTGTTAAGGAAGCAAGTGACTCTGATAAAGTCTGCAGTTTCGTTCCAATTTGGTGTGTCGTCTCCATTTCAATGATTTGTAAACCGCTTGTGGAAAGCATTTCCTCCGTGCTTGCCAGTGTTTCTTGTGATACGGATGAAAAGCTCTCAGCTGCTAGTTCCAATTGAGGAAGTTCGACTCTCAGCTCATGCAGTGCTTCCTGCATCTTTCCAAGGTTGATGCTCACAGTGTCCACCTCATGCATTAGTTCTTCAAAAGAAAGGCCAGCCTCACTCGCTGTAATCAGGTTGCCTTTAATCTTAAGAAGCATTTCATCGAATTCCTCTGAAGCTCTAATGGTTATATCTTCCATCTCAGCTATCGAGCCGGTTATATCTTCTGCAGCTATGGCAGATTGGTCAGCAAGCTTTCTTACTTCTTCAGCAACGACTGCAAACCCTTTACCCGACTCTCCAGCTCGTGCCGCTTCGATAGCTGCGTTGAGGGCAAGCAGCTTTGTTTGTTCCGCTACCCCTTTGATGAGTCCTACCAGATTTGCTATCGAGAAGGCATGGTTCCTGACTTCCTGTACAGTTGAAGCCATATGCCCAAATTCACTTTCAAACGAGTGAATGGCTTTAATTAAATCACTATTGGTTCTCTCCCCCTTTTTGGCGGAGACGTTCATGTCCATTGAACTCTTCTGAACCGCATCCATGCTGGCATTCAAAAGACTTACTTTCTGATTCATCGTGATGAAGCCGTCGACACTTTGTTCAGAGCTGCTTGCTGTCTGGCGTGCTCCATATTTAACAACATTGATTGCTTCCACCAGTTCCCTGCTGTAGGTCAGTGCTCCTGAAGAAGAATCAGCCAGCCTGTTACCGGTTGCCTCAAGTTCACCTGTTGTGTCGTTCAGCTCGTTTATAACTCCACGCATTTGCCCGATCATCATGTTAAAGCTTTTCTCCAGAGATTGGATTTCAGGAAGATTCGTCTTGATGCCGGACGTTCCATTTAAACGCCCTTCCCGCACTTCTCTCATCACGTTCTGAAGCAGGACGAGCGGCTTAGTGAATGTACGGACAAACAGTGTAATCACAGCAGTCGAAACCGCCAGGCTGACCAGGATGGTGATAAAGGTGAACATGGCCATATCATTAACCGGCCCCAAATAAGATTTTTGCGGCACAGCCAATATGTACCGTCCGCTGATTTCATCTATTTTAGAAATAGACAAAGTGTATCCTTCTCCATTGATGCTTGTATGCAACACTGCTTTAGTTTCCTGACCCATTTTTGCAGCCTGGTCTTTTGAAAATGTAAGATTTGCACCGGAACTCACTTTAAATGGAATGACCTCTTTATCCTTCAGATAATAAATTTCTGACTCTATCCCATCCGCTTTCAACTTTTCTTTCTGATCCTTGATACTGCTTTCGAGCTGCTGAAAGAAGTATTCATCGTCACTGACATAAAGGAATTTAAGGTTTTCAGCTACAGATGATATTAAATCGGCTTCACGGCCCAGCCTGTTTTCTATTGTATTCACTGTTGCTTCCTTCGCTTTAATATAGGAGCTGGCGCCCACTAAAATAATCGAGATAGTGGACAAGAATATGAATAATGCCAGCAGCCTGTTCTGCAAGCTGACTTTAGAAAGGAAACTGTTCCACTTAGCTTGTCCCTTTCCATTTTTCCTGCTCTTTTTTCTCAAAGTTATCCATTCAGATATTTTTTTGAAATTCTTTTCTAATGTCTGTCTCAACCTTAATTCCTCCTGCAAAAAATCCGTCTGCCTATTCCAGACAAATTCACTCATAGTTCGACTTCATACCTATTTCATTTTCACAGATAAGTATTAAGGGAATGTAAAGGGTTTGTAATAGTTGTATAAAATTGGCGATGCTTCTCATATTATCCAGGTGCCTGATGCATCATCCGACAAATGAAGAACCTCGCTTAAACCGATTAGTAGTAGGAAACAACACTATCAGTGCCGAATACTAAGATAAGCATGTTTATCAATTCATACATTGATTAATCGGGGGCGGCGCATTTGAAAAGGTTGTATGTTTTTTTACTGTTTATGATCATTACCTACAGTATATATTATGATTTAAAAGCAGGTACACTGCCCAGGTCTGAAGAAGCTGCCGTTACAGTCAATGTTAATGAACAACAGCCCCTGGAAATTACTCCTGAGGAAACAAATGAAAGCAAAATTGATTTTGTGACGGTTGAAATAAAATCGGGCGATACCATCTTATCAATAATGGAAGAAGCACTGGATGGACCACTTCCTGTTTCGATTGATCAATTAATAGAGGATTTCAAATTTCTCAATGAAGGACAATCCCCCCATGAAATACAGGTCGGGAAGGATTACAAACTCCCCGTCTATTGACTCTGCCTGAAAACAGCTTTTGCCAGCATCTATTTCTTGTCAATTCCAAGCAAACATTGTTACAATACTTTCGTACGCTTATATTTTGTTTCACTAAAAATGAAATTTTCCAAAAGGAGCGAATGACCCTTGAGTGAAATAATCCATCGTTCTAAAACTCGTCCCGTCAAAGTCGGCAACCTGACAATCGGCGGCAACGATGAGCTTATTATACAAAGTATGACAACGACAAAGACGCATGATGTTGAGGCGACTGTCAAAGAAATCCACCGCCTGGAAGAAGCAGGATGCCAAGTCGTCCGTGTCGCTTGTCCTGATGAAAGAGCAGCGAACGCGATCGCTGATATTAAAAAACAGATCAACATCCCGCTGGTTGTTGATATCCACTTTGATTACAAACTGGCTTTGAAAGCAATTGAAGGCGGAGCTGATAAAATCCGGATCAACCCTGGCAACATCGGCCGAAGGGAAAAAGTAGAAGCGGTTGTAAAAGCGGCGAAAGAAAAAGGGATTCCGATCCGCATCGGGGTTAATGCTGGAAGCCTTGAGAGAAAGATCATCCAGAAATACGGTTATCCTACAGCAGACGGAATGGTTGAAAGTGCCCTTCACCATATCAAAATCCTTGAGGACCTTGATTTCCATGATATCATCGTCTCCATGAAAGCATCAGATGTTAACCTTGCTATCGAAGCGTATACCAAGGCAGCCCAGACATTTGATTATCCGCTTCATTTAGGAATTACAGAATCCGGCACCCTGTTTGCGGGCACAGTCAAAAGCGCGGCAGGTCTTGGTGCACTGCTCAGCAAAGGAATCGGAAATACTCTCAGGATCTCCTTGAGTGCAGACCCTGTCGAAGAAGTGAAGGTTGCCAGGGAATTGCTTAAGTCATTTGGGCTTGCTTCCAATGCGGCTACTTTGATCTCGTGCCCAACCTGCGGAAGAATCGAAATCGATTTAATCAGTATCGCCAATGAGGTTGAGGAGTATATCTCCAAAATCAAAGCCCCTATCAAAGTTGCCGTACTTGGCTGTGCGGTAAACGGACCCGGGGAAGCTAGAGAGGCGGACATTGGAATAGCAGGTGCACGCGGAGAGGGCCTTCTATTCCGTCACGGAAAGACAGTCAGAAAAGTTCCGGAAGAAACTATGGTCGAAGAACTAAAGAAGGAAATCGATATTCTTGCTGAAGAGCATTACAGAAAACAGAGGGAAGAAGAAGAAAAGCAGGAAGTGTAAGAAAAGCTGTATAAGGCTTACGGAAAAGAGCATGGCTGAAAATCAGCCATGCTCTTTTCCTTGCTGCCGGGATGCTCCCAATCCCGGCATTACAATTGGTTAGAAAAACGGCAGGACGAAGATCCCGACGATGATGGAGACTGCTCCTATGCCGATGGCCCAGGCTCCCAGTGCATCCGATCCTCTGCGTCTGGCTACAAAACCCAGCACTATTCCCGCTGCCCCGAAGAGGACAGGTACGATGAAGAGCGACAAAATCGAAAGTGCTAAAGCTGCATATCCCAGAATCCTTCCTGATGTACTGGTTTCTTCAACCGCATCCCTTTCAAAATCGCTTCCGAGTGCCATTGGAGTTGTAAGCTCTGCTGCAGTTTCCTCGTTATACTTGTCGCGAACCACTTCAACTTCCGGATTGTCATTTACATTGATATAGTCATTATAGATGTCTATATTTTGAAGATCTTGATTAACGCTGTCATTTTTGCGTCTCTCATTATCCATTTTACAATCCCTCGCTTTCGGTGTTCAGGAGCATTTATTATTGTTTGTCAAAGTCTTGTTTTTACATATGCTAATGATTGTCAATATTGAATAATGGGTAGAGGATTAACCTATTATTAGCAGGAATATGGTACACTTTGACTTGTAGCAAAACTGAAGGAGATGTACATATGAAGAAAAGATTTGGTATAGATATTGATGGCACGGTGACATGCCCGACCTCTCTTCTTCCTTATATCAATAAGGAGTTTAACTTGAGTTTGACGTTAAACGACATTACAAAGTACGAGCTTACCGAAGTATTGGATATCACCCCGGAGGTGTTTGGAGAGTGGTTCAAGAACACTGAGGGGACAATCTACAAGGAATCACCATTGGCTGAAGGAGCAAAACCTGTGCTGGATGATTGGAAGGATCACCATGAACTTTATTTTATCAGTGCCCGTCCATCACACTTACTGGAACTGACAAAAGATTGGTTCAACTATCAGGATCTCCTGTATCACCACATCGAGCTGATTGGATCGCATGATAAAGTTTCAACTGCGCAGAAATATAACGTGGATATCTTCTTCGAAGACAAGCATGACAATGCGGTCATGATTCATGAAGAACTGAACATCCCTGTCATCCTTTTCAATACTCCCTATAATCAGGACGCGGTTCCAGAAGGGGTCATCAGGGTCAATGACTGGCAGGGTGCCCAAAAATGGGTGGATGATTGGTTGAAAACATTTTAAATCGATGAAAAAAAGCCGGAAGACACCAGTCTCCGGCTTTTATAGATATAAAATGCATCCAATTGTTTTTGATAAGTGAACGAACGAGCTGAGTCTCAACTGCATTCGGGACATTTTCCATAGATTTCAAACTTATGCCCTGAAATATCATAGCCATTCAAGCTCTCCTGAAGAGCCTCCATTGGACAAGTATTGATCGCCTTTGTCTTTCCGCAATCCATACAAATAAAATGATGGTGATGATGATTACTTGAGCACGTAAATCTAAAATGCTTTTCTCCGGAAAGGTCTGTTTCTTCCAGGATCTCAAGATCAACAAACATGGAAAGATTCCTGTAGATGGTATCAAAACTTAAACCCGGATAGTCATCCTTCATATTTTCGAGAACTTCTTTAGCGGTCAGATACCGGTCAGAGTGTGAGAACAGTTCCAGCATCTGCTCCCGTTTCCCGGTATGCTTATACCCTTTCTCCTTCATCAACATCAAAGCTTCATCCAGTTTCATACATTCACCCCGTCCTTTCTCACAGCTGTATTTGAAGAGATTTTTTTGTATAAGATGGTCAAAAGCAGAATGACAATGGCAGAAAGAACGATTGTCCCACCCGGGGCTAAATCAAGATAGTATGCCGAAATCAAGCCGGTGATTACCGCCAATTCACCGAATAGCAGTGAAAACCCGATAGTCTGCTTGAATCCCCGGGCTACCCTGATGCTAGCTGCAACAGGAAGTGTCATCAAAGAGGAAACAAGCAGAATACCGACAATCCTCATTGAAGCTGCAATGACCAATGCCACCATGACCATGAAGATGAAGTGAATCATTTTGGCTGAAATCCCCGAGGCCTTCGCATATTCTTCATCGAACGATAGCAGAAATAATTCTTTATATAGAAAGATGATGATGGCAATGACAATGACAGCAACAGCTGCTATTAAATATAGGTCAGTCCGGCTGACAGCACTGACGCTTCCAAAAAGATAGCTGAATAAATCTGTATTGAATCCATCGGCCAGAGAAATGAAAATGACCCCGATTCCTATCCCGCCTGATAATATGATAGGGATGGCAAGTTCCTGGTAATGCTTATAGAGACTTCTCAACCGCTCAATAAACAATGACCCAGTTACAGAAAAGGCCATTCCCAGATAAAGGGGATTCAATCCTCCCAGAGCGCTGACATTCTTGCTTAAAAATAAGCTTGCGGCGATTCCTGACAGGGTAACATGGCTTAAGGCATCGGCAATGAGGGATAACCGCCTGACCACAATAAAAGCACCGATAAGCGGCGCTACAATACCAATCAGGATACCGGTCAGAAATGCATTCTGTAAAAATTCATAATTAAGCAATGCTTCAATCATCTTTCCACCTCCTCATGCCCGTGATTGTGATCATGGTGCAGAAGCTGAACATCATGTCCATATATGCCTGATAGATCACTTTCCTTCATATGCTCAAACTCTTCGGTATTTCCATGGAAATGAAGCTGCTTATTCAAACATGCCACATGTGTGACTTTACTAGAAATCGTTCCAATATCATGTGTAACAAGCAATAACGTGATATCCAGGTCCTTGTTCAGGTGTTCCAGCATCTCGTAGAATGCCTGAACATTCCTGCTGTCCACACCTACTGTAGGCTCATCCAATATCAGGACATCCGGCTCGCTCACCAAAGCCCGTGCAATGAATACCCTCTGCTGCTGGCCGCCTGAAAGTTCCCCGATATTGCGGTTGGAAAATGCGGACATCCCGACAGATTCAATTGCTCTTTCAATATTTCCTGAATGTTTTTTCCCGATCATCTTGAACAACCCGACTTTCTTCGTCAGGCCGCTTGATACAACTTCCCTTACTGTAGCTGGGAATCCCGTATTGAAAGAATTGGCTTTTTGGGAAACATACCCTATTCTATCCCAATCCTTAAATTTTTGATGAGGCTGGCCAAAAAGGTTGATTTCACCCTGATTTGACTTCAAGAGCCCAAGGATGAGTTTCAAAAGAGTCGATTTTCCAGAGCCATTTGGTCCCACGATCCCCAGAAAAGCTCCTTTTGGAACCTTCAGATTGATATCCTCCAGCACAACTTCTTTATCATAGCGAAAGCTTAAATGATTTATTTCAATAACAGATTTGTTGTTCTCCATAAAAAATCCCTTCCATAAGAACCATTCCGATTTAATATAAGAAGTATACAGGATGACGAATTTAATGTAAACCTGGAAATCTTGAATGTGAAGAAATGGTATTAAACATGCTGCACTAGAATTTCATTAAAGTCTCCTTCGTAAACTTTGTTGCTATTTAATATCTATTTCAAATCCTATCCTGGTAATGCACCGTAAAAAAAAACTGGAGTACAGAGGAAGGATCCGGCATTGGGGTTCTTTCTGAACACAGCAATACATAAGCTCATTAAAAGACCGGGCCCATTCTGTTTTTGTTGTCACATTCGCTTTGTCCCCCTCATATGTATCCTATGAGGAGTGATGAGCGATGAAGTTATTGCAAAATGTGGTAAACCATAAAATCAATAATATTACCGGCGATGAGTTATTGGGATATGGAAAGCAGTTCAAGGTGAAAATCAATCCAGAACAAGCTGAAAAAATTGCAGGTTACTTAAGAGGGAAAAACATTAACGTCTTCAATCCTTCAGAACGAAGCAAAGTGATCAAGGAAATTGCCAAGATTGCTGGACCATCCACGGCAAAAGAGGTCAATAAGATATTCACTAAATTCACAAGCTGAAAACAAAACGAGGGTTTCTCATTTGAGAAGCCCTCGGTTGTTTTATTATGATCCCTGGATTTTCGTCAAAAGATCTTCGTCCCAGGTTTTGCTCCTCAGCATTTCTATCTCAAACTTATACGGAGCTTTCTTGTTCTTCTTGTCTTCACCGACAAAAGGCGTTTCAAGTATCTTCGGAACATCTTCAAGCTGCGGGTGATGAACGATTTTCGATAGAGCATCGAAACCGATATGGCCGAATCCGATGTTTTCATGCCTGTCTTTAGAGGCCCCGCGTACATTCTTACTGTCATTGATATGAAGTACTTTCAAACGGTCGATGCCTATGATACGGTCGAATTCATCAAGTACACCATCGAAGTCATTCACGATATCATAACCGGCATCATGAGTATGGCATGTATCGAAACAAACCGACAAGCGGTCATTATGTTCTACACCTTCCATGATCATGGCCAGCTCCTCAAATGACCTTCCGCATTCAGAACCTTTTCCTGCCATCGTCTCAAGGGCAATCTGTACTGCCTGGTCTTTAACCAGGACCTCATTCAACCCTTCGATGATTTTTTTGATTCCCGCTTCAGCCCCTGCACCCACATGGGCACCAGGATGGAGGACAATCTGTTTAGCTCCGAGCGCTGCAGTCCTCTCGATCTCAGACTGAAGGAAATTGACCCCCAGTTCGAATGTCGCTGGATTCGTCGTGTTGCCGATGTTAATGATGTATGGTGCATGAACGACAATATCATCAATGCCATTTTCTTTCATATGAAGAAGACCCTGCTCGATATTCAAGTCCTCAATTTTCTTTCTTCTTGTATTTTGGGGAGCACCGGTATAAATCATGAACGTATTAGCTCCATATGCTGCTGCTTCTTCACTTGAACCAAGCAGCATTTTCTTCCCGCTCATGGAAACATGTGATCCTAGCTTTACCATCTGTATCCAACTCCCTTGCATTCAAAAATCAGGAATTATTTCGTCTCTTTACTCTTCTTTCACGTTTCTTTATTTGATCCATTTTATATTTCATTTTTTTCTTATACCCTGGCTTGACCTTCTTAGGCTTACGGACAAGCGACTTTGCTTTCTGGTCGATATCATCCTCAGCCTTCTGGCGGTTTTTACGCTTATTGCGGTCGGCGAGCTCTTTCCATTCCCCGCGGATAAGATCCTGGTTTTCAAACGTGATGCCCATCTTCTCCAGCTGATTCAATGCATCCTCATCTGAAGGCTCATAAATCGTAACGGCTATGCCTGAATGGCCTGCCCTTGCCGTCCTTCCCGTCCTGTGAATGTAAAAATCAAGTTCTCCCGGGATTTCATAGTTGATGACATGGCTGACCCCTTCAATATCAATTCCTCTAGCAGCCAGGTCTGTAGCAACAATATACTGATACTCCAATGACCTGATCTGTTTCATCATTTTCTTTCTTTCACGAGGAGACAGATCTCCATGGATCCTTCCAACCTTCATGCCCTTACTCAGTAGATAATCAGCCACTTCATCCGCTTTCACCTTTGTATTAGTGAAGACGATGGCCAAATAAGGATTAAGAGAAGAGAGAGCCTCATGAAGGAGGGTTTCTTTGTTCCGGCTCTTTCTTGGAAGCAGTATATGTTTGATGTTCTTCGCGGAAATGTGTTCAGGTTCCACATGTGCATACTGCGGGTTCTCCATGTATTTTTTCAGGAAAGGCTTTAATTTCTCAGGGATTGTCGCTGAAAAGACAAGGATTTGAAGTCTTTCAGGCATCCTTCCTGCAATTTGATCGACATCATAAATGAATCCCATATCGAGCATCAGGTCGGCTTCATCCACTACAAGGATCCCCGCCTTGTGAACAAGCAATGCTCCTTCTTTTACCAGATCATTTATCCTTCCAGGCGTGCCCACCACGATTTGCGGCTGGGTCTTTAATTTATCAATCATTCTCTGCTTGTCTGTGCCGCCGATATAACAGCGTGAAGTGATCCCCTCTTCGCCGGTGATTTTCAGGATTTCCTGATAAATCTGCTGAGCTAGTTCCCTCGTAGGCGCTGTGATCACGGCTTGTACCACTTGAGCATCCCTGTCAATCTTATTCAGGATCGGCAGGAGATAGGAGTGTGTCTTTCCGGTTCCCGTCTGGGACTGGCCGATTGCACTCTCCCCTTTGTTGATCATTGGAATCATTTTTTTCTGGATTTCGGTTGGTTCAAAAAAGCCCAGTTTCTCAATAGCATTATTGATAAATGGCTGAAAATCATATTGTTCAAATTGATTTCCCATTATATCACTCCTTCATCTTGCATTTTTGTTTGAGGCTTTACTCGGATAAATTGCTGACATCGAAAATATTCTTAAAGACCGGTCCATGGGTAATAGCAGCAAAGTTCACCAAAACAGCCTTATTTGAAGAGATTATCTTTGATTTCCCTCTTTGTTTATTCATACAGTCTTGTTCGTTAGCCCTTGGAAAATAGAGAATAAAAATCGGCAAGATACTGCCTTCCTTATATAACAATACCGTTTTTTCCCGTAAATTCAAAATAAAGCTGCATAATTTGACAAATCAATACTTCTCAGACAAAATTTCATCTCTTCATTATAATAAACAATTTTTAAAAGTTCTAGCAGATAGACAAAATAAATAAATTCCGCATTTTCCTTAGACGTTTTGCCTCAATTTGCATATTGTATTATTAGAACCTATGAGCGTAAGCGGAAAGGAGGCCAATAATGCCGCCAAGACAACAGATGCCTTACAACCCCAATTATTTCGGTCAACAGCCTTTTCAGCCGATGGGAGGCATGAGAGGACCGGGTCCTGCAGGATTCGGAGGGATGAGACCGGGTGGTATGCAAGGGAATTTCCAGGGAGGAGCTGGCCGGAGATCAGGAGGGCTGCTTTCCAAGATCCTGAACAGGGGCAGCTCTGCACAGACAGCTGCCAGCCAATTCAATCCACTTCAAGGAGCTGCAGGTTTTCAACGGTCTGCCCAAACCGGTGGGGGATCGTTTCTGAAAAACCTCATGAATCCCGGATCGATCAACGGCTTTCTGAACAATACCCAGTCTGTATTAAAAACCGCCCAGCAGGTTGGCCCGATGTTTCAGCAGGTCCAGCAATACGGACCGCTGGTCAAAAACCTGCCAGCGATGTGGAAGCTTTACAGAGGCCTGAGTGCAGCCGAAACAGAAGAAGAGGACATAAGTGAAGCAGCACAAGATGAAAAAAAAGAAAAAAATGAAGAAAGTTCAGAATCGAGACCTCACAAGAAGAAACCAAGTATAAAGCAAAACAAGTCCACTACTGAGGAGAGGCCAAAGAAATCCCGGAATCCCGGCGGTTCTCAGCCAAAATTATATGTCTGATCAACGCTCTCACCCGAGGGCGTTTTTTCATTGGACAGAAGCATTATAAAAAGTTCCTCTATATTCTTGTGAAAATCTTTGCTAATATGGTATTCGCCTGCAGTAATGATTCTTTGTCATCAACTCCAATCTACTTTATAATGAAGCTGTAGGTACAAGTAAACATCCGACTTTATACACAGGAGGATTTCTAAATATGAAAGTAAAAAAAATTACGCCGAGAGGCTATTGTTATGGTGTCGTTGACGCAATGGTGATTGCGCGAAACGCTGCCTTAGATAAATCCCTGCCAAGGCCGATTTACATCCTTGGAATGATCGTCCACAATAAACATGTGACGGATGCCTTTGAAGAAGAAGGCATCATTACATTGGATGGAAAGAACCGGAAAGAGATATTGGATCAGGTAAATGAAGGCACAGTTATCTTTACCGCACACGGAGTTTCCCCTGCAGTGAAGAAGCTGGCGAAAGATAAAGGCCTGGTCACTCTGGATGCTACATGCCCGGATGTCACAAGGACACATGAACTGATCAGGGAAAAAGAAGCCGAAGGCTTTGATGTCATTTATATCGGAAAGAAAGGCCACCCTGAACCTGAAGGTGCCGTAGGTGTGGCTCCGGAAATCGTACATTTGGTGGAAACAATGGAAGATGTCGACAAGCTTGACATCAAGAATGAAAGAATCATTGTGACCAACCAGACAACCATGAGTCAATGGGATGTAGCTGATGTCATGGAAAAAGTGAAGGAAAGGTACCCTCACGCAGAAGCACATAAAGAGATCTGCCTTGCTACACAGGTAAGGCAGGAAGCTGTTGCAGAACAAGCAGGCGAGGCAGATGTCCTTATAGTGGTAGGAGATCCGAAAAGCAATAACTCCAACCGTCTTGCGCAGGTTTCGGAAGAAGTTGCCGGAACAAAGGCTTATCGCATAGCGGATATCAGCGAACTTGAGGTTGACTGGATCAGGGATGCAGAGCTCGTTGCAGTGACGGCTGGGGCTTCGACACCTACCCCGATTGTAAAAGAAGTAATGAACTTTATCACGCAGTTCGAGCCTGAAAACGAAGACACCTGGACAAGGGAAAAGAAAGTCCCTTTAAACAAGATCCTTCCAAAGGTAAAAAAACCAAAATCAGTTGCAGAGTAAAGCAAAAAGAAGGCATTCATCTCGAATGCCTTCTTTTTTGAATCTGTTTCAGAAACTATATTGCCTTATAAAAAGGTAAAAGGATCAGTATTGACTTCAGATACAAGGTATTCCACATCCAAACCCTTTTCCCGGCTCTTTTCAGCCATCCACCTTGCCACTCCCTCTTTCATTACCTTCTCAATATGATGGCCTGCATCCACAACATTAAGTCCCAGCATCATTGCATCGTGAGCGGTGTGATAATACAAATCTCCCGTTACGAATGCATCCGCACCACTGAATTTGGCAGTATGAATGAATTTATTTCCATCCCCGCCAAGCACCGCCACTTTTTGGATGGAATCCGTCAGTGCACCGGTTACACGGACATTGGAAACATTCAGCTTTTCTTTTACATAGAGGGCAAATTCTTTGAGGGACATAGGTGAGGAAAGTTTCCCGATCCTGCCCAGCCCCAAGGTCTCTCCGTCATTTTCAAGCGGCAGGATATCATAAGCTGCTTCTTCATACGGATGGCTTTCAACCATGGCTTTCAGTATCTTTTTTTCCACCTTATCCGGATAAATCGTCTCTACCTTCACTTCAGCTGCTGCTTCCAGCTTCCCTTTTTCACCAATATACGGGTCTGTCCCTTCTCCAGGAAGGAACCTGCCAGTTCCTTTGCTTGTAAAAGTACAATGGCTATAGTTACCTATATGGCCAGCACCCGCATCCCCCATCGCCTTTCTGACTTTATCGGCGGCTTCTTCTGGGACAAATACCGCAAGCTTCTTAAGCTTTTCTTTAAAGGTAGGCAGCAAAAGCCTGGTTTCCTTAAGTTCCAGTGCCTCAGCCAGTAAGTCATTCACCCCGCCTCTGGCGACATCCAGGTTTGTATGCGCTGCGTAGACTGAGATATCATTCTTAATAAGTTTCTCGATCATCCTGCCTTGGACAGTATCCGTCTTTAATGTTTTTAAAGGCCGAAACAAAGGCGGATGGTGTGCAATGATCAACTTCACGCCTTTATCCACTGCTTCATCCACTACTTCCTCAAGGACATCCAGGGTAACCATCACCTTATCGACCTTTTGATTCAGACGTCCAATTTGCAGCCCGATTGGATCCCCATCTTCCGCCAGCTCTTTGGGGGCCAGCGTTTCGAATAGATTTATGATTTCATGTCCGTTTACCTTTTTCATCAAATACCTCCTCAACAATGTCAATTTTCTTTAGAACCTGAGCCTTTCTCTCTCTCAGTCCCGGAGAGTCCCCTGCCTCTTTCATCTTCTCGATGATGTTCCTCCACTGTTTCAGCTCCTGCTCCCATTTTTGCTGAAAAACAGGGCTGTTTTCTTTAAGGAGAAATGGGCCAAGGAGAAATTCCCGTTCGAATTGATTATAAGGGGTCTTCGGATTTCCTCTGTCAGCAGCCAGAATTTCATAGATCTTATTATCTTCTTCCAAAATCTTCTCTGCTTTAAGCTCCCATCCATTCTCGAAGAGCCATTTCCGTATGGCCGCAGCTCCTACATTCGGCTGAAGGATTAGCCTGCTGACGCCGCCAAGTTTATCCTTGCCGTTTTCCAAAATGCTTGCGATCAATGCGCCCCCCATTCCGGCAATCGTGATGCAATCCGCTTCATTTTGGTTCAGGACCTCCAAGCCATCTCCTTTTCTAACAGAAATGACATCTTCCAACAGTGAATACTTCACCTGTTTCACCGCCGATTGATACGGCCCCTCTGCAACCTCCCCAGCAATGCCGGAAACAGCGATCCCTTTGTCCACAGCATAACAGGGAAGGTAAGCATGGTCTGAACCAATGTCGGCGATTCTGGAGCCTTCAGGGATGAACGAAACAACCGTTTCTAGTCTTTTGGATAATTTATCTGCATTCATGTTTTCACCTTTTTGTATGTATTTGGTATTCAGCAGCCTTTTTTGAGGCTGTAATCACATTCATCGTACCTTACACAAAAATCCCAAGAGTCGGATTCTCACCTGTATTCCAAAGTTTACCTCTCGAAAAAGCAATAGCAGCAAAGGTTACGAAAAGATCCTTTTTGTGATGGAGAGCTCGTTATCATGTTTCTCATTCTAACCAAGTTTCCCCGC
>NZ_QXIR01000022.1 GCF_003581585.1 Bacillus salacetis | reverse complement strand
CAAAATAGACAAGAACCAGGAGATCCTGGTTCTTGTCTATCAATTTAAGGTGAGCTCATTTCTTCGAATAATAAAATTGTTATCTATTTTGGCCTTTTCAAAGATTATTTCCATAGAATCTCTATAATTAGAATTCAGTTTGTTAGCATTATTGATAATCATAGCTTTAATTCTGTAATCTGGATCTTCAATTAGTTCAGATAATTCACTAATAATAATTTCATCGTAACCTTTTCCTATCATTAGGAATAAAGATTCAATTGCATGATACCTTAAATAAAAATTTCTATCTCTAGATTTTGATAAGATAACATGTAAAATAATTTGATCATTTGGAATCGCTTTATTACTCTCATCATGATAACTCACAAACAATTTAATTGATTCTAATAACTTTATGTTTTGGTATACGTCTTCTTTATTAAAAACTGAAAGTAAAAGCAATAACTCTTTATCTTCAGATACTGAGTTTGCAATAAACCATAAATACAAATATAGCCTAACAGTTAGTTCCGAATCTTTTTCGAAAATACCTTGATATATGTTTAACACATTTTCAACGTTACCTAGGAGTTCAGTATTTAGACCTTCCCAATCATATTTTATTTCTTCCTCACGGTTATTCATCAATTTTAATACAAATAAAAGCTCTAACCCATCTAGCTTTTCATTTGCATATTGCTTTGGATTAAGTAAAGTTTCTTTAATACTATCTATTACGTCTAAAAAAAGTATTTGTGTGAGAACAATATTTGAATTCGATATAATATTTTTTATTATTCTATATGGGGAGGTTGCATAGGTTCCATATACTCCATTTTTACCTAAGTTATTATTTCTATTAACCATTTGGTCTACATACTCTTTTATATAGTGACCATTTTCTTCTGAGGATAAATTAAACACTTCTAACTTGTACAGGTTGTAAAATTTCCCCCATTCCTCTTTTATTATCCTATCTAATTCACTAAACTCTTCAAATTGTCTTCTTAGACTTATTATTAAACTCTGAAAGAATCTGGAATCCTTTAGTTGATTTTCATCTAATAAATCTACTATTAGATTCTTTAATTCTCCTAAATGATGAGAATATACCTTCCAATTAATACTCTCAAGCAAATCAAAGACATTATCGTAAAATCTAACAAACTTATTTTTTATGATTTGAATTAAAAAAGGAAAAACCCTGTTAATATCTATTCTTCTGATATTTCCTTTTATTGCTTTAACAATAAATGACCAGTTTCCTACTATTGGTTCAGAATAAAGCCACTTATTTAAGATATTAAATATCTCGTCTTGGATGTTATTATAGTCTTTATCCCCAAAGTAGTAACCAAGGTGATTAAACAAAACTAATTTGGTTTTAGTCCTATCTCCCTCGTATGGTAACGAATTAGATAACCTATACAATTCATATATTTTTTCAAAGCTACACGATGATAAAATTTCACTGTTATTATTGCAAATATGTTTAATGTTTTTATAGTCTTGATCAAGAATGCTAAATTTCAAATACTCAAATTTTAATTGATATTCATCATAGATTCGTGAATATTGCTGAAAGATATCTTTCAGTAAGCTATTTGTGAGTGATATATGGGTTAACGAACCATAAATAATAGCAATATACAAACTTTTTGCTACTTCCTCAAGTAGGTAATCTATTTTAGAACCAATCGAAGTACTGTAAGGACTTTGAATAGTGAACTTATTTATGTCTTTAAGGATTTCATTATTAATATTTTTTTGCACTCTATCTATAGCCGGAAAATATAACAAGTGACTATTATCTTCTATTTTTTTTTGGGCATCAGAGATAAACACCTGATTAGAATTGTTCATTTTTTTATTTTCAAAGTTTCTGATATCTATAAGAATATCGTCTCTAACCCACTTTTCTATTTTCAGTTCCTCAATTTGGGATACAGCTTCATTTAATTGAGAAATTGCTTTTTCCATATCTCCTTTATAATAATACTCAATAGCTTGCCACCTTTTTTGGATGACCTCTTTTAAGTTCCCTTCGAACTTATCATTAATAACAGACATAATCGACGAAAAGTTAACCTTTGAAATTTCTCCTTCTCCTATTAAGTATTTCATTAAATAATAAGAGAATTCATCCATTTCATTATCGGGTTCAACTTGTTCATCATTTTTAAATATAATATTTTTAAATAGGTGAGTAGTTTTAGAAAAACCAGTGAGCTCTTTTTTCTTGATCAAACTTTTTTCCACTGGTTCAATATCATTAATATACTCATGACCGTAGTCATCTAGAGTCCCTTGTTCCTCCAACTTTATTAGTCTGTTTTTACAATATTCATTATAAATATTTACTATGTCATTCATAACGCTTTTAAAACCTGTATCTATAAGCTCATGTATATTATTCACAACTTTGTATCGTGCTCCATTTGGACCATTTAATTCCTTTTGTATCTCACTTTCTTTTTTTAAAGGATCATTTAAAAAAAGATAAATGGCTTTTCGGCCAATCTTCCTTGCATGCATCCATTCCTTCATAACTCCTTCAGGAATTTTTGATTCTTTATTGTCAATTAGAAATAGCACCACATGACAGTCCTCTAACTTATTCAAATATTCATCCCTTGCAGTTACTGAAGCCGCAGCTCCAGCTTCAAAAACGTAAGTTGTTATAAATCCAGTGTTTTCTAATGAATTTTTAAGAGCTGCCCTAATAATGTCATAAGATTCTACTCCACATTTAGAACTGATAAACACATTTATTTTATCTTTAATGAAAGTCACAATAGGCCCCCTTAATGTATATATATTACTCTCTAATTTACAAACTCTTTTTAGCCTTGCTCATTAAATAAACTAAGTTATAGTCATTCATTTATCTCGATCTCCCAAGTACCAAGAGTTTTCCCTATTATCAATATAGCACAAAATAACTCATACTCTAATATTACCCTGTTAAATTATAGGAGATTAATCAAATGTAACACGTATCCTCTATAAAAAGATTCATATCTGTTAAGTATAGTCACAGTATACTCAAAAATTTGTCGACTGTTGTTTGCTTAGTTTAACCTTTCAAAGATCTCAAATATAAGGTTTTGGAAGGGGGAGTTTAGGAACTTATGTATATAAAGTGCTTATACCTCCACCTTGCCCTTGGACACATTAATTATCCCTCTAATCTCCTTGGTATTGTCATAGAGTCCTAGGCAGACACTCAGGTCCTTTTGAGAAACCTGCTAAAATAGAATCAAATAACCAAACAGAAACGAGGGATATAAAAATGACTTCACTTGCCTTTGATCATCTTGTTCACTTTTCATCTGATCCTACATCCGCGAAAAACATGATGCTGCAGCATGGCATTCAAGCTATTGAGGGTGGGGAGCATGAAAACTGGGGGACGTATAACACGCTTGCTTATTTTGGTTTGAGTTATATCGAGTGGCTTGGAATTCAAGATTCATCTGTTTCCATGCAGGTTGACGATAACCCGCTGATTCAACAGCTTGTCACCGAGCTGCCTTTGGGAGACCACCCGGGGAGGATTGCTCTCAGGACGAATAACATGAATCAACTTGCTGTCGATCTTAAGGAAAAAGGTCTGAACCTTCATGGCCCTGTCAAAGGTTCGCGGTTAACGGACAGTGGAGAACTTTTGCAATGGTCCATGCTGTTTATCGCGGAGGAGCATCCGACACTTCCCCTTCCCTTCTTCATCCAGTGGGGAGAAGATGATGCTGTTAGAAGAGAGAAACTGAAGGTACACTCCAGCCATCCAGCCGGCTCTCTTCAATTAAAAGATGTGTTGATAGCAGTTGAAAATTTGGATAATCAAATTTCTAAATGGTCTTCTCTATTCGATCTACAAATTGGAGATGCATTTATAAATGAGGAATGGGGTGCAAAATGCCAGCGCCTTTATATGCCGCACGGAAACCTGTTGTTTTGTACTCCTTTTGAGGATGGCATCGTTAAAGATTACCTCAATGCATTTGGCGAGAGACCCTTTGGCCTTCAGATTGGAAATGGCCGCCAAGACCAATCCATTCTTTTACAGGGAGGAATGTATGAGATCTCTGAAGAATGACTAGAGAGGGTGAACTTTAAAGTTACGCAGGTTCTTATCCCACCAAAGACGTACTTCTCTAAAGAACTATATTACGTGGGAGGTCAGATGAAAAAACTAATTGTCGTGTTGTTTTTAGTAGTAGGCATTGGCTGCGGTTATTTAATCACCACCCTATCTTCGAGTGTGGCTTCTGGCATCAGGGATAATTTTATATACGAAGATAATGAAAAAAAGCCACCATTTGAATGGACTAATAGATATACCCTATTAGACGAAGAGCCTAAAAGAGGGCGGTGGATATATTATGATAAAATTGATGAACTATTCGATGAATGGCACTTCGACTCTGGAACGTCTAAGAAAAAAATTATCACCTACAGTATTTCAGCTTTGCTTTTTATAACAATAATAACCATTGTATTGATAAGGTATTCTAAAAAAAGAGCGCGGAAAAGGGAAATAGCAGATGGTGAAACAATAACAGAAGCGTCAGTTAATGAAGAAATTGAGTATGACCATACCCCCGAAGTTATTGACACCTCAGCATACGATGACCTGCACAAGATCAGAAGAATCTTGATAGAATGGGAAAATAGTTTAAGCAGCTCATCTAAGAAAAAACCCCAGGAAACGATTAGTGAATGGTTTCGTCGTATAAGTGGGCCGGTCGATATTATCCATACTTATGAAAAAGTTCGATACGGCGATAAGATCATTTCAGAAGAGGAAATTACTACGTTCAAAAATTCATTGAGTAATAGCTGATACCATTTAAAGATGTATCTACTCGAAATTTACCTATCACACCCGAGACGCAGAAAAACAGGGCCTGACCCCCGGTACATTAATGTGCATGGGTGCAGGCCCTGTTTTCTATGAGAACCCAAAATCCCCCTCCCTTAAAATAATGAGTGGGATTTTTTTGATCTTTTTTATGTTACAGTGACCCCTTTAAATTTTTCCAAACCAAAATGAGGCTTGCTTCGTCTAAAATGGGGAAAGGGGGGAAACGAAGATGGCTGAACTTGAAGAAATAGCAGTGAATGTTAATAGCATAGAAGATAATGAACAAGTTATCGGCCAGTTAATGGATAACTACAGCGATGATGTACTGCATCTTGTTTTTTCCTATGTAAAGAATCGAACGACTGCTGAGGACTTAACGCAGGAGATCTTTATTAAATGCCATGAAAAACTGGGTCAGTTTAATAATAAGTCATCACTAAAGACGTGGCTATATGCAATTGCCATTAATCATTGTAAGGATTATTTGCGCAGTTGGCATTACCGCAAATTAAAATTCAGCGATAAAATTTTGGATTATATCCCATCCAAGTCAAAACACGTTGAAGAGGAAATCATCTCAAAAAATGTAGCCAACAGCTTGACGAGTGCCATTATAGATTTACCGGTAAAGTACAGGGAAGTTGTGTTTTTACATTACTACGAGGAGCTTTCTTTATTAGAGATCAGCAAGATTACGGGCGTAAATAGAAATACATTAAAAACCAGATTAAAGCAGGCCAGGGAATTATTAAAGAACAAGATGAAAAAGGAGGTTTAGCCATGGGTGATCCATTCCAAAACTTAAAGAATTCTATAAAAAAAGATTTTGAGGGATTTTCTTTTTCCGAGGAGAGAAAAAATGCGGTGAAAGAAACGATCCGGAAGAAGCAATCTCACCTGGACCTTCATTCTTGGAAAGTAGAAACCCTTAAAATTATATTGTTTTCACTGCAAGATGAAGCAAAGCAAGGGTACGATATTTCCACCGGGCTTTTTCAAAAAAATGAGCTTAGCTTTAAAGGCGATGAAGGCCAGCTTTATACCCTTTTACATCTACTTGAAAATAAGAAAATCATTACATCAAAGTGGGTGGAAGACAGGAAATACTATTCCCTGACTGCGAAAGGGAAAAAATATGCAGCTGCCCGGGAACCTAGAGATTCTAAACAACACGCATCACTTCAATCTTTACTTGAGGAGGCTTCTTTATGAGTTCTTCTAAATTTGAGGAATATTTAAGTAAAGTCATCTCTAAAGTGAAATCCAAGGAAGCTCACAGTATGATCAAAAAGGAGCTTAGTAATCATATGGAAGAGCTAAGCCGGTCCTTTCAAGAGAGAGGATTATCTGTAAAGGATGCGGACAAAAAGGCAATGCAGGAAATGGGAGATCCCTCTACCGTCGGTAAAAACATGAATCATCTTCATAAACCGAGAATGGATTGGCTCCTTATTGCTTTATTTGTCCTTCTTGCCGGCATTAGTTTTCTTCCACTGATGGGCAGTGTTTCAGTACCCAGCCTTTCTTTTATGAAAACACAAGCAGTCTGGGTCTTCCTTGCTGTTCTTGCTCTCATAGGATTTCTTTTCTTTGATTACAGGAAACTGAAAAATTTGTGGATGTATTTTTATGGATGCGGCTTACTCCTATTTTTCACCACTTTTTTAGTTGGCGTTGAGATTAATGGAGCAAAAAGGTGGATTTCTTTCGGAGGTATTACGATTGATGGTCCACTTATATCCTTATTTTTATTTTTGATCGCGTGGGCCGGCATTTTCGCCAAAATCAATGAGTTTAAGGGATGGAAAAAACAAGGAATGCTATTATTCCTATTTTGGACTCCAGTCCTTTTTTACCTCATGGTTCCACAATTGCTGTTCAGCATTATATACTTTTTTAGCGTATTAGCGATGTATGTTTTTTCTTATCCACAAAAACAATTTGCCATTAAAGCAGCTGTGGGTAATCTGCTTATAGGCATCCTTTTCTTTAGCATGATGATCCTTACATTCCCTAATCGCTATCTCTCTGATACACTCATTCCATTGAAAGATATCCTTTCAGAGGCTGGTTGGTTCGGCAACGGACTTTACAATGATCTAAAGCTCGCTGAAGCCCATACAGATCTTGTATTCCCATTTCTCGTCTATTCTTTTGGCTGGGCATTCGGAATTGTCCTTTGTCTGCTACTCTTTGCATTTATTTTGCGGATTTCCTTAAATGCTTTTAAAACAGAGGATTTATTCGGCAGATTAATAGCCATCGGAGGGGCTGCATTCTTCATTGTTCCTGCTTGCTGGAACATCTTAATGGGTCTTGGAATCGTCCCCATCATGCTAGTACCCCTGCCGTTTATCAGTTATGGCGGAAGCCTGCTGGTAGTTTATTCCGCACTGCTGGGTCTTATTCTGAACGTGTATCGTAGAAAGGATATTGTAGAACCTACAATTGTAAATTAATTTGGAAAAGGGGCCTGACCCCCGGTACGTTAATCCGTTAGTGTACTGGGGTCTGGCCTTGATTCTGAGAACGGCTACCAAAACCAGTCCATTCTCCTAGAGGGAGGAATATATGGGTTCTCTGAAGAATGATTAGAGAGGTTGCACTATAGAGGGACGGAGGGTCACCTGTCCTTCTGTTCCATGAAGCAGTGCTTTAATAAAGGAGTTGTATAAAATGGATAAAAAAAATGATACAGAACTAAAACGCTCTTCAAAAGCAGAAAACATTCTATCTCAGATCAATAGTAAAACGAAGCTGGGCGACTTGCGGAAAATCGCGAAGGACATTAAAAAAGATCACGAACTGGCTATGGAACTTTGGTCAACCGGAGAGTTTTTGCCCAGACTTCTAGCCATCTTGATTATGGACAAAAAACTTCTTTCACAAGATGTGCTGAATAGCCTTGATAAGGATATGCAGACTCACTCTTTTGAAGAGCGGAATAACTTAATGGATTGGTTGATGGCTAATCAGCTCACCAAAGACAAGAAGAGAATTGCCTTGATAGAGTCATGGCAAAATAGCCCTTCTGCTCTACAAAGACGAGCATTCTGGTATTATCAAGGGCGATTGAGATGGACCGGGCAAACACCGCCTGATAATACCGCAGACTTGTTATCTGCATTAGAGACTGATATTACGCAGGAAGAACCCGAAGTTCAATGGGCGATGAATTTCACCGCAGGCTGGATCGGCATTTATGATGAAAAGAATCGTGAGCGTTGCATTCAACTTGGGGAGAAAACGGGCCTTTACAAAGATGAAAAAGTATCAAAAGGATGTACTCCCAACTATTTGCCGGAATTCATTACGATTGAGGTTAACAAACGACATAAATAATTTGGTACCTTTGAAACTGGGAAAACGCAGCCCCCGTAATCCCTTCATTTACTTTGTTTTGTTAATCAGCTCCATATATTGTGTATCTCCATAGCCTATAGTTGGAAAAACCTCGAATAACCGCTCAAGCAATTCGGATTTGGGTAAATGTTTATTTTTAGAAATATATTTTACGACGGTGTTATTTTCGGTCTGCATTTCTAAAAATAACTCGATTGCCTGGTACATCACTGGAAGCAGTTCACCAGCCGGTTTCTTATGATGAACCAATACTTCTTTATAGATGGAATGATAACTGCCCAACGTAAGTTCTGTTTGGCTTACTTTAAATTCATCTTCTCTAAAGCTGTTTAAAAACACTTTGCCCTTATACTGAGACTGTTCAAGATAGGCAAGGATCGTCAGAAGATTCATCTGACAAAACATGTCTTCCCCAAACCATAAGACAATATAGTTATAGTTCTCCTCAAACAGATTATGTAAGGGCTTTATGACCTTATTCCTGTAATTTTCTACAGAGTCATGATGTCCTGATGCTCTCGTTTGAATAAACGCATTGTCAAAAATAGTTGCGGTTGTCGGATGTACACACATGGCTTCATTAAAAGGGGCATAATCAGAATTTCCCATCAGCCCCCCTCTTTTAAATTCTTCATACATTACTTGTCCGTTAAAAATGTTAAGTACATCCTGGTCAAACAGTTCTCCCTTTTTATGTTTTAATCGTTCAACCTCTCTTTCTCTGTTGTGATTCATTCTAAAACCACCTCCCTGATAAATAGTGAGCTTATCAAACGATTGAACAGGCATTTGATTGAGTTGAAATTCTCTTGGGGTTACTCCAAAAACGGTTTTAAAAGCTCTGCTATAGGCTTCTTGGGATGAATAACGATATTCAAAGGCAATATCAATGATCTTCTGGTCATTTGCCAGATCTTCTGTAGACAGATACAACCTTCTAAGAAGAATGTAGCGTCTGATGCTTATACCTGTTGCCTGATGAAATTTAAAAGAACAATAATAAGGGGAATATCCCATATAACCAGCTAATCTCTCTAATGAAAAATTGTCTTTTAAATTGTCTTCCAGCCAGTCAATCATCAACTGTATATATTCATTCATTTGCATCACCCTGATTAAAATTATACATTACATCGATTTTTCTTTTTTGATAATTGTTGTGCTGTAAAAGTACTGTTCCGCAAAGGCTGGCCTATCCCCAGGTACGTGTTACAGAGGTTTATGTATTTAAACAAGCGTTTGATTACTACCACACTCGACTCATTTCGGACAAACCAACTAAACTCCTTAATAAAGTTCAATGTATCGGTCCCAACTTGTCCATTCCGATATTTGACCAGATTGATTTCCGTCTCCTGCCCTTTTTCATCCCGGTTTATAGTACACCCCCTTCAAAGAAGCATGACGCGGGTGGAACCGAGTCCTGTTCCGCCCGCGCCAAGGAGCCGGTCATCCGCATTCTCCACCCGTTCCTGTATTTCCTAAAGGTTTGATATATTTGTTTTGGGACCTCCTATAGGTTATCATCTGTGTAGCAAATGCGGTTCCACTATGTTAGTGGGAATATGCTATAAGAAAAGAGGTCTAGAATGAAAGCTTTAGTATTTGAACAATTTGGCGGTCCTGAAGTTTTGGAGTATAGAGAGATCGCTGACCCGGCTATCGGGCCGAATGAAGTTCTTGTCCGGACAAAAGCAATCGGTTTGAATTTTGCCGATATTTATCGTAGAAAAGGAAATTATCATCTAACGGGGCAGCCTCCTTACATATTGGGGTATGAAGGCGCAGGAATCGTTGAAGAAGTCGGAAGTGAAATATCATCCATTAAAGTTGGTGACCGGATCGGGTTCGCTGATGTTCCTTTTGCCAATGCGGAGCTTGCAGCTGTACCGATAGAAAAAGCCATCCCGCTGCCGGATCGTATTTCTTACGAGACTGCTGCTTCTATTATGCTGCAGGGCTTAACCGCTCATTATCTCGTCCAGGACAGCTACTCTGTTAAACCTGGAGATGTTGCTGTCATCCATGCGTCAGCTGGCGGCGTTGGGCAGCTATTGATTCAAATGGTCAATCTCCTTGGCGGAAAAGCAATCGGACTTACTTCTTCCAAGGGTAAAGCAGAGATTGCTTTGAAAGCGGGAGCAGACGAAGTATTCCTCTACAGTGAAAATTGGTCGGATAAAGTCCTGCAGGCAACTCAAGGAAAAGGGGCGGATGTCGTATTCGAATCAGTCGGTTCTACGTTATCAGAAAGCTTTTCTGCCACGAGAACTGGCGGTACGGTCGTATTTTTTGGCATGGCTGGCGGCGACCCTCAACCCGTTGATCCAAGGATGTTAATGGATACTTCCAAGACCCTGACTGGCGGTGACCTTTGGAATGTCCTTATCTCAAGAACGGAAAGAATCAACCGTTCAAAGCAGCTGTTCAAGTGGATTGAGAATGAAGAATTAACCATTCAGGTCCCTGTCACCTACAAATTAAAAGATGGTCAAGAGGCTCATCGATTATTGGAAAGCCGCAGGAGTACAGGGAAGATATTATTACTACCGTAGAATGAAGAAAGGAGAACTGTAATGGGTTCTCCTTTTTGGATTTTTTCGGTGACCGGATCTCTCTTTGTAGTACGAATAGAATGCTTTTTGTAAAAGAAAATTGCATTAAATAGAAAGCTCTAAATGCCTATTGTGTTAACAATGCTGTTTAGCTAAATCTGCATAATTTAATCCGCGATGGAAAATATAGTTACTATAGGATGAAAGAAAGAGGTATAGTTATGTATTTTTTCAAGAACATCCACACTAATATTCTTTTTGTAATAGTTAGTTTCGTTCAAATGATCATTGCTGTTGCTGTATCTCAAGCACAATCAAGAGTAATGCCAGAGAAACAAAATTCATCCAATTAGGCTTTGCACTTTTTGTTTTTATCATTAGTCTTGGTCAAACAACATTGATATTAAAAAAAATGAAATCTCAAAAGAAATCTAATTAAACATTTCTCATACAAACTAAATACCTCTTCAAAATGAATAATTTTAACATTTGCTCAGGAACATTAGTAACAAAGGGCATTGTAAAGGAATTTACTTACGTAACGGCTAGCTATTATTGAATTGCACTTATACAAACTCTCAGTTCGAGTTTCATCATTTTGGAAAAGTCAAAGGCCTGATCCCGGCACGTAAGTGTAACGGGAATCAGGCCTTTTCTACTCTATAACTAGTTACTTGTCCACCAAACTTTAATCAATAGCGTGTGGATCCGCAGTGAAGTCTTTGACTACACCACTGGAAATATCTACTGCATACCGCCCATTTGTAGAGGTATGGTCAGAAAGTATGGTAGCATATCTGACAATGACTTTACCGTTTATCTCTCCATCGTAGGCAAGGAAGTGGTCCTCATCTTCTATGAAATCATCATATTTATTGCGCAGATAGTCCCTGACTAAGGAAATCGCTTTTTTCTGGTCTTTTTCAGGGGTATCTGTCTTAATTTCCCCATCCTCATTACCATTTTGGGCCTTAGCTTGATCTTTATTCTTTTGCTTGATTTTCTCAATTAACGTACTGATTTCTTCATCGCTGCGTGGTTCTATGTAAACCTGCTTTGTATTAGTGATAATATCTTTTGTATACTTTTCCATGGACGTATCGATCTGTTGATTGCTTGGCCAATGTGAAGGAATATTATATACATTAATCGTACCGTCCCCATTGCCGCTATAGGTCACAGTTCCATCTGCCATTGCCTTGCCGCCCAATGAAATGACTTCTTCCGGATAGTTGACGCTGTCATCATCATAAGGATTGACTTGATCTCCTGCCGGAATATGGGCAACATTCAATTCCTCTATATCTGCATTTCCCACGATCTGCAGCCAGACGCGGGCGTATTCTATTTCCTCAGCAGAATAACCGGACAGGGCGTCACTTTCCTTGGAATCTGCACTCTTGTTTTCATCTGATACTGTTTCATCATTGTTGGCAGTACTTACTTCCTCAGCATCGTTATTCGACTCATCGCCATGGTCATTCTCTTCTTCAGCAGCCTTATCTTGATTGCTGTTATTGGCATCATTTTGAGCTGACGAACTCCCGCAGGCGGATAAAAATAGAGTAACCAGAAAAACTGTCAGTAGAATCATCACGTTCTTGTTATTCATTTATTAAACTCCCTTTACCACTTATTGGTCATCACTGTTGAGTTTACCATAAATTATCATCTCAATCAGGCCACTCTAATCCATTACTTTAAATTCTATGTAGGGTTTCTCATCTTCCTTGTCTTTTGACCGGTAAAACTCTAAAACCGCTTTCTCGTACTCGTTTTCAGCACTGAAATTTTCTTTATAATTCCCGCCAATATAAATAGCACGATACTCATGGCCCTCTGCATCTATAATTTTCAGAAGTCCGGAAGTAAAGTGATCATCCAGCCCTGAGAAACGATCGGCGGCAGACAACCTGGCTGCTTCTTCACCTGCATCTGCTATCTTCATTTCAGTGTATCGCATGGTCTTATTGTCCATTTCTTCTCTCTTTAAAAGTGTACTTTCTGGAACAACTTCGTCCTGTGATACGTTCAGTGTCTCAAAAATAGTGGAGTCCCTGGAATCAGGAGAACACCCGGTTAGAAACAGAAATCCAACGACCACGATTACACACAAACTATATCGAATGTTGACGCCCCCTTTATGCATTAGACGAAAACCTGCGCGGGGAAGTTTCGGTATTTCGCAAATCCGCTTTGTGTTCAATGGACGGGAAATAAGGAAGGCAGGGGCAGCCCCTATGGCCATCAGCTTAAAAAAGGCCCAGGTACCAATTCACTTTTTTAACAGGGAGGAAATATTTAAGTTTACCAAAGAATGACTGGGGAGGCTGAATGATAGTGATTTTCTATAGCTATATAAGTTTTCACACAAAAAAAGTCCGATGATAAACCATCATCTGGACTAAGGTTTATTATTCTATTATATTTTTTGCAGGAGATTCCTTTTTCAATGTAAAATCATAGTCAATTTCATTTTCAAACATGGGGTCCAGGTAACTGGATTTTGAGTCACTGGCTGAAGCCGATTTAAAATCTTCAAATGAAGTAAATTCTTCTTCCTTCCACACCCAAAGGCCTGTTTTGCCCTTTTCTTTATGAAAGACATTTCTTCTCAGTTTATTATCATGATTCGTTGTGAAGTAATTGGCAATGTAAATACGAGATGGTCCGGCGGTCAGGATATTTCTTTCTATTACATTGTCTTTTAAGTCATGCTGTAATAACAGCTGCCCCCCTGCCAGCCCTTTCGTGTCATTTCGATAGATAATGTTATTTGTAATGGAGGAATTTATCGTTCCTCCCCGCTCTTCATCATATCCGCCAATCGATATGCCTGTATAATTGTTGTTATACACAATGTTCTCTATAATTTGGATGTTATCAGCATATTGTTTTGCATGCTCAGAGGTTGCCTCGATTCCGATATCACAATTATGAATAGTATTCTTATCAATCGTAATATTTTCCCCGCCATCCACATAAATTCCACCAGCATTGTAGTCTTCTCCATATGCCGGATTACCATATGAGGATATTTCATACACTTCATTATTATTTACGGTACCATTCCGAACGTAGTCAGCATTTGGATCGTTTGATATACCTTCATGACCAATTAAATCGATGCCAATATTATCGTTTCTGCGGACTATGTTATCTGAAACACTAAAGCCATCTATATTCCCATTAAGAACGAGGGATTCACTCCACCCGAGTTTCAAATCCTCTACTGTATTATTTACTATATTAATATCTTTCATCTGGCCAGTTCCGTATACAGCGATTCCATGTGCATTCCCATCTTCTGCATGCGTTTCGATTCTTCTTACAATGTTATTTTCTAACGTAATGTGGCTGCTTGAACCCGTTACATACACCCCGATTACAGTTTCATCCTTTAAGTCAGTAGTTAAATCCTGAATTGTGAGGCCGCTAATCGTGATGTGATTTTTGTTGTCTATGTTAACGAGGAAAGTATCCCCTTCCACATTCTTCAAATCTTCACCAGTAAGAACCACCTTGTCTTGATTGTAGGCCTTAAACGTGATTGGTCTTGATTTTGTTCCGCTATGCTTAACACTCAGCCTCTCTTTATAGGTGCCTTCTTTTATGTAAACAATCGTCCCAGGTCTTGCTTCTGAGGCAGCTTTCTTAAGTGTGCGATAGGGATTTGATTTAGTCCCTTCATTTTGGTCATTTCCATTTTTCGCAACGTATATTGATTTGTCATGAGCAGAACCTGTCCAATTAAGAGCCAAAACAATCAAAATAGCTGTTGCTGCCAAGAGGGAAAGCATCGTCTTTTTCATTTCATCATTCCTTGTAGGAGAGTTCGTAACGCTCGCTTCATACTAAAACATAAAAATTACCCTTAAATAATATGTCTATCTACTTTCTCACATCACCCTAATGATACCGTAATGGTAAAATATTTACTTTAAAAGTTGTTCCGTAATTTGAACAACAGCTTCACTTCAGATATAGATAAAAATAACAGCACAAGCATTTTAGATGGGATTCATGCCGGTTTCTTTACTTCGCATTTTAATCGTATCACTTCTCGCAGGACGACAGGTTGTCAGCGGAAAAATCCGTGTGTCAGAAACCATTGGCAAGCCGCTCATTCTTGAGGAGCGGCTTGTTTTTATTATGGCGGAGACAGTCCCGATTTAAAGACTTTCTCAGCCTGACATTATTGAATTGTTCAAAGCATAACCAAGCTTAATCCTCAGTGCTTTTTTCCGGAGTTAAAGCACTTATCAATCCAATCATGTTGGGCGGGATGCTGGCAATCAGGAAAAACCAGTTACCAGTAATGATCGATGTGATTGTAAAAATGATCAGTGAGATTGCTACGACAGAAATCCCGAATTTAACCCTGGACGGTTTCAAGGGCTCTGACATGTTCATGTTGATCGACAAAATTACGCCGGTAAATCCCCAGCTCGCAAAATGTACAAGAAGGATGACTCCCAGAACCATTGCTGTATTAAGTTCAACGCCGAATATCAGTAATGAAAAGAAAATATAGATTGCAGCAAGGGTGAAAAACCAGGAAATGGACCGGGCCTTTTGCCAAATATGTTCATATAATTCATCCAACCCGCCTTGCTTTGCGGCCATCCGCCTGCCAAACCACCAGCCTAATATACCAAGTATCGCTCCTCCATATAATCCTGCCGCCCCAGCTAGTTGTACTCCCATTATGATTCTCCCCCTTCTTCCAATATAAAGACCTCTTCAATTATGCAATCAAATACCTTTGAGATGTTGTATGCTAATTCGAGTGACGGGTTGTATTTTCCGGATTCGATGGCAATGATCGATTGTCTTGATACGCCGACCTTTATAGCCAGATCTTCCTGCGTCATCTTCGAATGTTTGCGGAGCTCTTTAATTCGATTTTTCAGTGTGCCCTCACCTCCAACACAATTGTAAAGTGCACTTTACAATTGCTTATATGTAAAGCTTACCTTACATTTTTTAAAATGTCAATTGCGCTTTACATTTTTATTTCGATGGTGGGACGGAGGGACAGGTTCCTTGTCCCGCCGAAAACGCGTCTATCTTCTACTATAAAGAGAATCGACTTGAAGGCTGATCAACTAATTTCGTATTTTCAGCAGGTGCATAGGAGTCAACACCATATAAGAATGATATGACAGTTCAGCCTCTTCCCCAGTTAAACAAACGTTTGATTAAGTCTAAACTCGATTGATTACAACCTAAACCAACTAAACTCCTTAACAAACCTCAATGGAACCATCCCAACAGGGCCATTCCGATGCTTGACCAGATTGATTTCCGTCTCCTGCCCAGTAAAATCCCGTTTATAATACGCCTCCCTGTAAAGAAACATCACGATGTCTGCGTCCTGTTCGATGCTGCCGGAGTCGCGGAGGTCGGACATCATCGGGCGTTTGTCCTGGCGCTGTTCGACTGAGCGGGACAGCTGGGACAGGAGGATGATTGGCACCTTGTACTGTTTTGCCATCTGCTTCAATTCCCTGGTGACAGCTCCTATTGCGAGGTCATGGCGTTCGAACCTGCCTTCAATCGGGATCAGCTGCAGGTAATCGATGACAACCAAACAAGGGGCATCTTCGTTTTCCCTTCTCGTCTTCTGGATCCTTGCGCGGATTTCGTCCAGGGTCAGCCTGCCTTGGTCATGAATATGCAAAGGCATATTGTAGCAGGCATCCAGTGCTTGATTCGCCTTCTGGATCTCTTTTACCGAGAAAACACGGGACGGATTCTGCCACTTGGATGCATCAATGCTGGCCATCCTGCTGATCATCCGCTGATAAAGCTGTACCTCGCTCATTTCGAGTGAAAAGAAATCGACAACGGCTCCGGTTGAGGCGGCATTATAGGCCAGATTCAGGACTAAGGCGGTCTTTCCCATCGACGGCCTTCCGGCAACAATGATCAGTTCCCCTGGTTTGAAGCCTCCCGTCAATCCATCAAGGGGTTCGTATCCGGAAGGAATGCCCCTGAGTACAGGCTCGGAATACAAGGACTCGAAGATCTCGGCCAACGCCTTGCCTGCTCCCTGCCCTCTCTCGATCCTGAGCTCCTGTGTCTCGACATATCTTTGATACATAGCCTCTGCCGTTTCAGCACTGGAGTGATTCAGGAAATGGACAGCCGCTTTCCGCATCTCCCTTAGCTGGTACGATTCCAGCACCACTTCCTGATAATGATCCAGCCCGCTCACGGAAGGACAGCAAAGGGAGATCTCCGTCAGATACGAAACCCCGCCGACATTTTCAATTTCAGCACCGAGAAGATTGACCACACTGAACGAATTGATTTCCAACCGGTCTCGCTGCAGATTCCTCATCGCTGTAAAAATCACCTGGTGGCGGCTCTGTGAAAAATGTTCCGGTTTCAGGATGATGTCGTTGATGGCGGCGGGCTCCAGGAAAACCGCGCCAAGCAGCATGCTTTCCGCTTCAAAAATCTCCTGCTGAGCAGCCCTTTCATCGGTTCCAAACAGGCTTAAATGTCGGTTTGACTCTCTTTGTTCCGTTTGCAAGGCGCTTCTCCCCCTCTCTCTTCCACATTTCCAGTTTGGCCAGGAACTCATTCGTTTCTTTTATCTGGCTGGCAGAAGAGCTTGGCTGCCTTTCCGCACGGTTCCTGATTTTCTTCTGCAGGGCCTTCTCGTAGTATGTAAATGACCTGATGGTGTCGTCACCATTTCGCTTCCGATAATCGGAGTCGATCGTCTCCATCCAGGACAGCAGGGTGTCCACGCCAACCTCCTCCTCGCAGATTTTTTCAATGGCACACAGTTCCTTAGGCGTGAGATAGAATCCAGAGTTTCGCAATTTCAAAAACGCTTCCGTGACCTTCTCGATCTTATTCTGCATATCCGGTTTGAAAGACGACTCCTCTCCTGCGCGGCCGCTCTCTTCTTCTTTCCCTTCTCTACCTTTCTTACATTCTTCTTTTTGTACCGCATTCGTATCCAGCTCGTCCGTCTGGGATTCCTCAGCCGTTCTACCGTTTTCAGGCAAAGAAAAATCACCTTCACTTCCGAGCAACGTGAACAAAGTGCCTCGGGGTGTTTCCTCCGTAGAGATGTACCCATACTTCTTCAACCGATCCACACTCGCTTTGATCGTACTCTTCGATGGGATTCGCAGATTGCCATTGTCCACATACTGCAAATCGTCAGCCAGCCACGAATAGGACCGCAAGTACTGCCCTCTATGCACCTTCACTTCTTCCACATAAATAAAATCCTTCTGCACTGCCCTGCAGCTCAGCAATAAAAATAGCCTCAAAGTAAGCGGGCTTCCCCAAATCGGACCTTCAATCATACTTCGTTCAAGCTTGATCCATCCTGTCATTTTTAAATTCCTCCCTGGATAATAGTTGTTTCACCTTTTATATAGAGAGTTGTTTTGGAAGGGGACACCCTTTTTTAAAAAACTTTCCCGGCACTTGGAACCAAGATTCAAATAATAGATGAGTAGAGTATTCATCCAAAATAATGAAATCAACCCAACTTAAAAACACCAAGAGGCAGCTCCCAAGGTAAGCTGCCTCTTATCCATAACCTCTTAATCAAACGTTTGATTAATAAGAAAATCCCCCTTCCCCATTGGAAGTTTTAGGAGAAGGAATTTCTTAGCTGCCCTTCTCATAGACATATAGTAAAAGAAGGGAGCTGGTCTCAATGCTTGCGTGGAGTGCTGTTATTGCGGCTGTCGCGTTTTCCATCCTCGTTGTTTATTTGATCCTGACACTACGGAAATTAATGTCTGCACTTGATGAAACGAAAGAGACATTACATGACGCCCGCTCAGCGGTGAACGGCATCACAGATGAAGCAGAAGAATTGATTCATTCAGCCAACCAGATATCAGCCGATGTCAAAGGAAAAATGAAAGCCGTTGATCCACTGATCGAGTCGGCGCAAGACGTAGGTGAAATGCTCCACAGTGTAACAAGCTCGGTGAAAAGAAAGACAATCGATAAGAGGAAACCGCAAACGATCGAAACACGGGACAGCAAGCCCGTCCAGATCAGATTAAAGTGAGGAACGGGAAGGAACCATGGGGATTGATTTCCATGGTTCTTTTTTTATATTAGGCGATTCAATTCTTTTACCTCTTTTTCATTCTTCGTACGGTACCTTCTAAAAAACAGTAGAAACAGCAGCTCGCCCCTGCTTAAAGATATCCACTATGGCAGTCCCTTGTATTGTGACGGACTCTGCAAACGCCAGGCTGTTATTGCTGAAATACTCACTTATCCTATCGTCACCCATCCATAAAGCCCGGCCTTCTTTGGTATTTGAAATAAAATATTCTCTATTCTTATAAACAAATTCTATCTCTCTTCCCTGTTCCAAATAAAACTGTAAATGTTGAAAGCTGATCCTTTCACCAGATGGAACATCCCCGTACTCTGGACTTTTCATGAACATCACTCCGCTACTCTACTTTCCAGCCGCCAATCACGTTCCCACCTTTATGCACAACATACTCCTCAAACATATTGGCAACCGTACAAGCATGATTCGGAATAATCTCTACCTTATCATTCAATTTTAAGGAAGTATCTCCTGAGACCACTCCAACTCCATGCTCTTCTGACAACCGTTCAATCGTTACTTCCGGATGGCCGACAACATGCCCGAAGCCTTTAACGGTCTCGTTTCCATGGGCGCCTTTGTCGAGGCAAAGTGTTTTGCTCCCTGTGTCAAAGACAATTCGATCTGGATAGACGCCACTGACGGAGGCCAATACGGTCAGCGCACAGTTTTCCAGGGTTGTCACACCCAAACCCGCTTGGATGGCATCAAAGAACACTGCGTTTCCCGGCCTGATTTCTGTGATTCCCGGTACCTTTCCAGAAATTTTGTAAGTCGGTGTGGACCCGACGCTTCTTACAGGAATCGGAATCCCCGCTTTCTCGCATTCTTCTGCACTTTCGACGACGGCCTTCCCTTCCCGGAGACCGATCCGCTCAATCTCCGCGCAGCTTGAGGCAGCATAGGAATGTCCGGCGTGGGTTAGAATACCGCCCAGCTTCAACTTGGAATGTGACATGATTTTTTCCGCCAATAGCAAGGCATCCCTGCCCGGTTCCACTCCGCACCTGTTCAACCCTGAATTGACTTTGATCCATACTTCCAGCGTAAAAGGAGTGTGCTCAAGTTCTTGCTGCAGATAGCTCAGCTGTTCTGCGCTGTCTGCCATTACTTTCAGTTTTATGCCTTGCTGTAAAAGTTTTATCAGTCTCTTGATCTTCTGAGGACTTGAAATTGGATAAGCGATCAGGATGTCCTTGATCCCGCCGGCTGCCATCGCTTCTGCTTCCGGGATGGTCGCGGTGGTGATCCCGACAGCCCCCGCTTGCAGCTGCAGTTTGGCAATATCGACGGATTTATGTGTTTTGATATGAGGACGGTACGAAAGATTGTGCTCCTTCGCAAAACTGGCAATCTCGTTTATATTTTTCAACAGCTTCTGATAATCCAGCAGCAATGTCGGCGTGTCAAGTGCTGTCATTGATGTCATGCATCATTCCTCCTCAAGTTGTGTCTCTTTTTCTAATTCAACTGTTGTACTATAACTCCTTCTTCATTGACCGGATTAGTTCTGCCATTCTTTTGGGATTTCAAAAGGCTTTCTCCCATTAATACATACAGGGTGATTTTACTATTTACCTACGGTGTGGCCAGCAGCCTGATCCTGAAGAATTCCCCGCCCTATTCCTTCTCAAATATGTAATTATCTGTTTAATTTCCCACGATAGGGTACATAGGGCAAAAGGGGGAATGACGAATGAAGAAAATAACCAGGATAGTCGGATTGGCTTCCATAGCTTTTCTGCTGGCAAGCTGCCAAAACTCTGAGAATGGGGCAGCTGATCAAGATGCCGAAACGGTTGATGAAAGCTCTCAGGATGCAGGCACTTCAGAGGATACGGACGAAATGGAAACCGAGGGAACCAGTGAGGAAGACAATACTGAGAAAGAGGACATGGAAGAGGGCTCCACTAATGAAGACGGTGATGATAACTCTGACACCTATGGAGGAGCACAAATCACCCCTAATTACTTCATCGGCTCACACTCATATGATACAGGAACCGAGTTTCTGACAGCGTACACTATTGAACGTAAAGAAGAGGAATACATTTCACCTGAAGAAAGGCTAAAGACGTCTCTTATCGAAAACGATCCTTCTGAACAAGAGATCCTTGGCTCCTTTACTGAAATATCCGTAGATGGGGCAAAGCTTCAGGTCCATTTTACTGAAGAAGGAAATCAGTTATCCACAACTTCTGCACAGACGACTCTATTCTATGACTCCTTGGTCGGAATCACCGCTTTGTATGGGATTGAAGAAATTACTTTTACCAATCCCGATGGCGAGGAAGACATCATTGTAGCGCAAAGTCCGATTGATAAGCCTATCATCGTCAAAGACGAAAGAGGACTAACGCGCGGGTACTATACGATTTACGACAAAGACACAGAGCAGACTCTGTTCCTGCCTGGCGGGGACTTAGATGAGCAGGTTGAGAATGAAAACGGAGAGCCCCTATCCTTCCCGGAGACGGTAGAAGCGATGGGCGCAGTGGATCGTGAAGATGCGTTTTACTCTTCTGCCATTGTAGAAGGATTGGAAGTCGTGAGCGCTTCACTTGAAAACGGCAATGCGACTGTTCAATATACGATGGATGAGGAGAGTATCACAGAAGCGGACAGGACTGTGTTTGAAAACGCCATGCAGCTTGCCGCACTTGACTTTAATGCATGGGAGATTCGTTTAGTGAACGATACGGCACAGGAAATCAGGACGTATCCGTTGGTGGGACAGTAAATGTTGATAAAGGCAGATGGACCTTCAAAAGGTCTGTCTGCCTTTCTACTTTATAAAGAGACAGAGCGGAACCATAATCATTCCTTCAATTCATTCTTTTGAATTATGACAGCGAGACGATGGTCCCCTGTACCATTTGGAAAACAATAATACGAACCGTATACTATCCATTTGTCGACGTATTTGTGAGCGCCAATTAAAATGAAACAATTCATGCTTATTTAAATGACACACACTACTGGGAATGACCCTCAAACAAAGTCTCGTTTAAACTGAAAAGGGACCAAATATACAGTTTATTGAATAAAAATATGTAGAGGGTCTTTTATATATTTTTGTTATTGATTACGCCCCGTTAGCTTAATATAGCATGGTCAAGAATCTAGCTCAATTTGTGTAATTTTAGGTTGGTGTTTTGAAATTATATCTACTCTATGTTCAATACAAGCTAATGAGTAATGAGTTTTCTCACTTAAAAGAGAAGACCCTAATTCTCTTTGTATAGAATTCAAAAAATCAGACTTATCATAAATCCGAAATATCTCACCTCGAAATACTTCATTAGCATTCCAGTTGGTAAAGTCATCGTAAATAACGGAGTAGGTAACATAATTTTCAAAGTCAATTTGCAAAGCCTCCACTTTGCTATCAGGGTGAGGAAAAATGAGTAAATCCGTTGGGTTATTACTTTTATTTACGATTATTCTCAATTTCACTTCATTGGTTCTCGGTTCCTGAATACTTTCGAAAGAGATATAACAACCATATATTTTCAATAACTCTTCATAATTCATTTTTTCCTCCTTTTTTGTAGTCCATCTTCAACTATTCTGCCCTATAACGGAATAAAGAAAAATCTCAAGACCGTTTAAGTGATCTTCATTTTTTCCTTGATGATTGAATAAAACATAATTTGTTACTGCTGCTTTGCTTTTCAAACATCTACTTTTTGTTTTTTTCTCTATGCCTTCTTACTTTTGCGATTGTCCCACAAGCTCTACCCGTCGGACTGTTTTTATTCATGCTACACCATTTTTTAGTATTGCTCTTTGATTTATCAAAGAAGAAATATTTGCAATCAGGACAGCTTTTAATTCTGTTGATATCCCCATCCTCGATTGTTTCTAATGTTGAGATTAATATCTGATCTATTACACTTTCTTTGGATGGAGCAGAAAAACCCAACTTGAACTTTCCCATAGCGTGTGAGACTCTTGGTACTATTTTTCTGACTATCAACCATTCATTTATCATCTCTTGCAAATCTGTTTGTAAACTACTTCTTAAATCACTTCTAAACTTTCGGACCTCGTCTAAAGAATCAATGCTATTGGTTAACTCTAGATGAGTTTGTATAAACTGTTGAAGTGCTTGGGGAGTAGATAAATTCTCAAACGGGACTCTATCCCTATTTGAAATCTCCCATGTGTTTAAAAAGGAGAGAACTGTTTCAATATTTTTATTCATGGAATTACCCCTTAACTTAAGTTGCCATCAGTAAAATTATACCATATAATAAACGTAACCATCAAAACAAATAGAAGGTTACAAAATGAAGGAGGGAAAATAATGACCAAGGATATTAAAGTTACACTATCTTCTGCATTTTTATTAAACTTTGCCGGATTTGCAGTTTTTTCATTCCTTGCTGTTTACCTGTCCAATACTTTACATTTGTCCGCTGTAGAGTCTGGTACAGTTCTATCAATATTGACATTATCATCACGATTGTTGCCTTTTATCACCGGTAGTATTGGTGATAAATATGGTTTCAAAAGAGCAATGGGAATAGGGCTCATATTAAGGGGACTTGGTTTTACCGCACTTGCTTTTTCCTCCAATTTTCTCAGTGTATCTTTATCCGCTTTTTTTATTGGAATTGGCGCTGCATTTTATGAACCCTCTGCTTTAGCATACTTCTCAAATGAAAAAAATTTAGATTTGCGTAAAAAGCATTTTATTTATTTAAACTTAGCTCTTAATGGAGGCGCAATAATTGGTCCGTTATTGGGCGGGGTTCTTTTGTTAATAGATCCGAGAGTACCGTTTCTGATCAGTGCATTCATTTTCTTCATGTTATATATTGTTCAATTCATAACACTTAGCAACGCCAATAAGGAGGAGCGACAAGACAACGTCTCATTCATTAAAGGATTTAGGCAAGTTGCTCGAAACAAAAGTTTCCTCTTATTCTGTTTATCAATGACCTTCTTTTGGTTTATGTTTGCTCAGTTAACCGTGGGAATTCCACTCCATATTTATAACCTAACAAATAACGAGGGCTTTGTTTCTCTAGTCATAACAATCAATGCATTAACTGGATTAATTTTAATGTACTTTCTTAAAAATCATTTTATCCGAACTTCGCATTATACTTTGTTGATTACTGGCAAGATCACCATGATAACTTCATTGTTCTTAATGGGCATATACTCAAATTCCTACTGGGTTTTCTTCTGCGTCATCATTTTTACCATTGGGGAAACTTTCGTCTTGCCCTCTTCAGATATAGCTGTCGGGGATTTTATTGAGAAAAGATACCATGGAACTTTCTACGGGTTTTTTGATTTATCATTTGCAATAGGAGCCACAATAGGGAATTATTCAGGAGTCCTTTTGCTGCAAAGGTTTCCAAACTCTTTTATCCCCTGGCTTATTTTCTCGTCGATTGGTGCAATTGGCTTTTTTACTTTGAGATTACTACTTGAAAGGAAAAAAGTGATTACTATTAATGAGGATTCAATAAAAGTATAAGTTACTGAGGTAAATTCACTTTAAAGAGCGTTTACTACGGCAGTATCGTTGTTCCGTTAAATGGCCCGTTTGTTGAATAAAAGCTTTACCCCGGAGACTTATAAAATAACGGCATATGCATTTTAGAAGTTTATCCTTGTAATCGGTATGTTAAGCCTTTGCACCTTACCTACTATCCGAAGGAAAGTTTTCAATTGAAAAAACTGTGTGTCATTTTATCAAGCAAAAACTTTTGTATCTAATCCAGCGGCACAGTATTTTTGTACACATTCTAAATGCTCAGCAATTTATATTATAGTTGTTATAACAATTATAATGAGGAGGGGATCTTTTGGAACAATTCGAAAGAAAAGTCACTAAGATCGGAAATAGTTATGGAATAACTCTTCCTGCTAAGTTGCTTAAACAAGTCGGCTTAGCACAAGGGGATAATGTTCAAGGTGAGGTGAAGGATGGAAAGATTGTTTTGAGAAAAAAGGAACAGGCAACACTTCCAGAAGGGGTGGATGCTGAGTTCATGAACATTTTGAATGAAGTTATTACAGAACATGATAAAGCATTTAAGGGATTAGTGAATAGATAGTGGATGAGATCATGTTTCTAACTAAATATCAGGTGATTGCCATTAATGCAGTGCAAATCCGTCTTTATTCTCCAAAGGAGCCAATGGGGATAAAAGACCAAGGATTACTTGAATAAGCTTTTAACCGTCCTAAACAATCGGTATTTGGTAGCGATGCTTACCACACTATGCACATGTTAACATCAGTGGAGAAACCATGGGCCATTGGGACAGATAATTCGTAAAGATCCACTGTCCCAGTCTTAAACGGAACACGGGCTGCAGACCAATGTTCCCAAAAAACTCATTCAACTCAAAGTGTTACTTCCATAGAAGTACTTGCTCCCCTAAACAGTGATGACCCTTCTAACTATACAAGAATTCCCTGTTCCTTAATTCACAGAGAAAAATCAACCTTAATATCCTCTTTGCTTCTCTTTGTTTGTGTAACAAGAAACTCATAGAGTTCTTCATTGTCTTGATTTTTCAATATGTCCCTGAATTTTTCCAGGTGCCCTTCATACCCTTTAAAGTACTCACTCTGATAGGACTGATTATTATAGATTCTCAAATATTCTTGATAATCTTTTGCTGCCAGCCTTGCCTCGATTTGGACTATTACCTCTTTCCAATTGTTCAGGCGTTTTGAATGGAGAGGCTTCTTCACACCAGCCTCCTTCTGTTCTTCCTCTTTGATCTGCCCGATAAATTGCTCAACTTCTACCTTCGCCTCAAAGAGTTCATGCCGATTCAGTTTAGGAAGATCAGGCAGAATGACTGTCTTGTACTGGTGAAAGCGAGTTTTGCGAAAATGGACTTTTGCCGGATCGAGCTTTGCCTCTTTTCGATTTTTCAGGAAGTCATTTGCCATTTTGCCGGCACTCCCCGCAGCAGTGACTCCCTTAGCTATCTTGGGTCCGTGCTCCTTCACAAACTTGGCAGCTCTGGGGCCGTGGGTTTTAGCTAATTTTATGATTGGCTTTATTGGAATCTTCGCCATTGTACTCACCTCTTAAGGACTTATTTTCAAAACGTTCTGAAAGGTTCTATTAGTACTATTATAGGTTGGCGGTATTTTGGATACAAGGTGAATGTACCGAAGGGATGTGACAATGGCGCTTTTGGCTCCTTTTTCGGCGGAAACGTACACTCTTTCGGCGCTTTCTATCCACTTTTCGGCGGTAACGCACTCTCTTTCGGCGCTTTTCACTGGGTTATCGACCAAACGACATATTTCGACACACTACCGACAAGAGGCAACAAGAAAAACCTGGCATGAAATGCTTTGCCAGGTTAGAGTTCACTATTTTGTATATTATAAATGACTCAGTGCCTCTTTCACACCAGTCGATCCGCTCACGACCTGAAACTCTTTCCCAATCGTCGAATCATCATCCAGGACTCCAAAAAGAACCTGCGCCACATCTTCACGCGGTACGTCTCCTCGTTCCACTTCCTCGGCGATTTGCACTTTGCCTGTTCCGTCCTCATTGGTCAGCCTGCCCGGATGGACGATTGTGTAATCCAGGTCGGTTCCCCGCAGCCAGACATCAGCATAGTGCTTGGCCACAACATAAGGGGCGAAGGATTCTGGTGCTTCCTGTATCGCTTGGCGGGTTGTATCGTATGAGCTGACCATGACAAACCGCTTCACACCAGCTTTTTCAGCTGCCTTAATTGTTTTTACCGCACCGTCCAAATCAATCATGAGGGTTTTGTCAGCTCCAGTGTTCGGGCCGGATCCGGCTGTAAAGACGATGGCGTCGACTCCTTCTGCCGCTTTTGCGATATCTTCAATTTCTCCTTCGAGATCGACAATGGCCGTTTCTGCACCAAGTGATTCGAAGTGAGAAGCCTGCTCCTGCTTGCGTATCATCGCTCTCGCCGTATGGCTGCCGCTGTCCTGAATCAGTCCGACTAACTGCTTTCCGATTTGTCCGTTTGCTCCAACAACTAATGTTTTCATTATATCCACCCTTTCTTATTTCTTTTATAGGATTATCGTATAGTGTACGGGGGCTTCATGTCTAATGAGCTGTTTGTTGAAGTTTTTTTGTATGAGGTTGTTTTTTTGATCTTGGCTCAATTTAACCTTTTTGAGTTTGACTCACTTTCACTCTGCAAGAGCCAATATGCTAAAAAGTTTTCCCTACTTCGTAGTGAGGCATTTAAATAAAAACCAGCCAAGCAGTTTACTTCTGCTTGGCTGGTTTTAAGCTGAAATTTTTCCCCTCAGTGTCCGGACTGCCTACGAAAAGGTATCTCTTATCATTGTGCTCAAATCCTTACTGCTTCTTCCCCACGTCAGCACACCCAGGAGTCCGGCAATTCCAAGTATCAGCCAAATAACGCTCTCTGTTGTAGAGCCGGCATTCAGGAAACCGGTGAAGAATCCGAAAAGCACGAGCGCCAATAATGTTGCTCTTAGTATCAATGTACCCCTCCTTTTTCTTAAATTAGTTGATTTTACCCTGGTGAAATTGAATTAAACGAAAAAAGCCTGCCTCCAAAACGTGGAGGTCAGGCCCTTATGTCTCTATTAAAATTTATTCCATTTCAGCACATCATCAAGAGGAAGACGTGTTTTCTCGAAACCGGCTTTGGTTCCTTTTCCTAGTGAGATCAGCATGATTGGTTCGTAAGTTTCCGGAACATTGAAGGCTTCCATGAATTTAGCTTCGTCGTAACCGCCCATTGGCACAGTATCGTAGCCTTTTGCTTTGGCTGCGAGCATTAGTTGATTGGCAACGATTCCGCCGTCAATGTGGGCGATCTTCGTTTGGCGCTCTTTCGGGAAGTTTCCGTAGTTTTCCATGATGCTGTTTACGTACATTTCTTTTACTTCCTGCGGCATGTTGCCTCTTTCAGCAATCTGGCTGTAGATGCGGTCTGCATTTTTGTATGCTTCACGATCGCCAAGCACTGCGATGACCACGGAAGCATCCACGATTTGCTGCTGGTTGTTGGCGATCGGCAGCAAGCGTTCTTTTTCCTTCTGGTCTTCAATCACTAAGAATCTCCATGATTGCAGGTTGCTGGATGATGGCGCCTGTGTGGCTGTTTCCAGCAGCTCTCTGATTTCACTTTCTTCTATTTTAAACTCAGGATCATATTGGCGGACTGAACGGCGTTCCCTCGCCACTGTCAAAAAGTCCGTATCCTCCAGTTGCTTGGGAGCTTCTGTTCTCGTATCAAGTTCTTTTGCTTTATTTAAATATTCTTCTTTGCTCATTGTTTTATCAGACATAAAAAATATCCTCCTTTAAACTGTATCTTTCACAGGAACAGTATAAATCTTAAACTGTTCTTTTGTCAACTACAGTTAATCAGGAGGATAATGGGCATTGAACTGTGATGTAGTGTTGGACCTATCCGTTTTAAAAATCGTAAGAATCACCACTATCCTAACCTTTTAATCATGAGGTGTTTTGATTATATGCTCTGAACAGTACTCAAGGATTTCCCTACGTCTAATGATGCCTATAAAGATTTCCTGATCATCTACAACCGGGATGAAGTTTTGTTCAATGGACTTGGCAATGATGTCTTCCATCTCTGCATCTATATGGATGGGGGCATTTTGATGGTGCAATGGTATTTCAGCAACCATCACTTTGCTGGTGCTTTCTATTGTCATTCCCGGGGTGTTCTTCATTTTCCATAGTAAGTCTCCTTCCGTCAGCGTCCCTGCATACTTACCATCTTGATCAATCAACGGGACAGAGGTGTATCTATGGTACTCCATCTTTTCAAGAGCCTGTCTCATGGTCGACTCATATTTGATAAAGGCCACTTCGGTTTTGGGAATCAAGAAAAATGCTATGTTCACTTCAATCCTCCTGCTTATCTTCCATCCGCTACGATATGGATGTCTATGTTGGATGTTTCTCTCATGATCATGTTGACGATCGAACCTTTCCTAATCTCTTCCCATCTTGTTCTGGCCGATTGTCCCAATAGGATTTGCGTCACACCACACTTTTTAGCCGCTTCAATGATTACGGCTGCCGGCTTTCTTTTGCCTCTCTCCTCGAATATCAGCTTTGCATTAAACTGCTCGGCCAGCAGTCTCCAATCATTTACCTTTTTTTCTTTGAGCTGGCCTGCATCTGAAAGTTTTTCAGAAGTAACGTTCAGGATATACAGTTCAGCTTTCATCCTATTCGCCATGCGCCAGCCTCTTCTGATCAGCTTTTCTGCGGTGGGGCCGTAATGGACGCAGACAAGGATTTTCTCATTCACCCCTATCGGTCCGTTTTGCAGGCTGCCGCTTATTTGCTCGATTCTTTCGTCCACATCATTTGCCACTTCTCTCAGCGCAAGTTCACGGAGTGCGGATAAGTTATTGATCGTAAAAAAATGCGATAAGCTCTGCTCGATCTTTTCAGCAGAATAAATCTTGCCTTCTGAAAGCCTCTTCCGCAGCGTTTCCGGCGGTACGTCTATCAATTGAACCTCGTGAGCTTTTTGGACGAAAGTATCGGGGATACGCTCTCTTACTTTCACTCCTGTAATTTGCTGTACGATATCATTGACACTTTCAAGGTGCTGGATATTCACAGCAGAGAGGACATCAATCCCCGCTTCAAGGATGAGAGAAACATCCAAGTACCTTTTGGTGTTGTTTGAGCCGGGGATATTAGTGTGAGCGAGCTCATCTATGATGACGACATCCGGATTCCTCTCTATGATTCCCTCTACATTCAATTCATAGAACGTCTTTCCTTTATAAGAAATCGGCAGTAGTGGAATCTGTTCCAAATCCCTTATTTGAGCTTCAGTCTCTATTCGGCCATGGGTCTCGATCAACCCGATGGCGACGTCTTTTCCTTCTTTCTTTAGATCGATGGCATCCTGCAGCATTTTATACGTTTTCCCCACGCCAGGGGCTGCCCCGACATATAATTTCAATTTGCCTCGGGTCGATTCCGTGATTTCGTTCAGAATCTCTTCAGGAGTCCTTCTTCTGAAGTAAGGATGAGTATGTTCCATCCTCTCACCTCGGACTCAAGCCTGGATTGAATGGTACTTCCCTTGTGATAGGTTGTTCATTCTCCATGGTGATTATTACCCTGACAGTGTATGACAAGTGAACCGGCAAACCTTCAGGACAGTTAAGGGAGAACGGGATTTCCGTCTTTTCTTTTCGTGCACATTTTCTTGAACAAAGTATGACCCTGCTGCTGATGACATGGACTTTACTTTTATCCGTTCCAATCAATTCTATTTCATAGCTTTTGACCTTTTCCCCCTTATTGCCGCCATTTATGGAGATAATCCCTGATACCGCTTCGGCCAAGCCTGACTTGTTTTCTTCGAGCGCGACCTGCACCTTCATGGGCTTCCAATTAATCATGGGTAACATTACTATTCCTCCTTATATACACAGAAGGCACCCTGGCCCAAAAGACCAGGGGCTTCATACTTATTGTAAAATCTCTTGCAGATCCAGATTGAGCGTCAGGACATTTACGCGTTCCTCTCCAAACAGGCCAAATTCCTTTCCTTGTGTGTTTTCCTTAATAAGCTCCTTCAATTGCTCTTTCGGCGCCCCTGTCAGATCTGAAATCCTATTGACTTGGGCAAGCGCACCCTCGATGGAGATATGCGGGTCCAGCCCCGAAGCTGAATCTGTTACAAGATCGACCGGAACCTCGCTGACCGGTGTATCCGGGTTGGCTGTTTTCCATCCCTCCAGCGTTTCCCCGGTTCTGGCAAGCATGTCTTCATTGGAAGGAGCATAGTTATTCGATCCCGAACCGGCAGCATCATATTTGATAGCTGACACCCGCCCGTGGAAATACTTTGGATCTGTAAAGTTTTGCCCTATTAATTCCGATCCCACTACCTCATTCTCCTCATTATAAAGTAAGCTTCCATCCGCCTTATCCGGCATGACCGCCTGAGCAATCCCGGTGGTTGCAAGCGGATAGATCAGGCCGGCCAGGACCATTAGTGTGAAGCTGGACCTGATGATCGGCCCAGCAAGTTTCTGATTGGTTTCCATGAATAAACTCCTTCTTTCTTGATTAGTTTAGATGAATATCGATACTGCCATATCAATCAGTTTGATTCCTGCGAACGGTACAAGGACACCGCCAAATCCATAAATGGCCAGATTCCGTTTTAATAATGAGTTGGAACTCATTGGTTTGTAGGCGACCCCTTTCATGGCCAGCGGGATCAATAATGGAATGATGACCGCATTGAAGATCAAGGCTGAGAGAATCGCCGTTAATGGAGTTGCAAGCCCCATGATGTTCAAGGCGGACATTTCCGGTATCGCCAGCATGAACATAGCTGGTATGATTGCGAAGTACTTTGCGATATCATTGGCAATACTGAACGTCGTCAGCGCCCCGCGGGTCATCAGCAGTTGTTTTCCGATTGATACCACTTCAATAATTTTGGTAGGGTTGGAATCCAAATCGACCATGTTGGCCGCTTCCTTGGCAGCCGTTGTCCCGCTGTTCATAGCAAGGCCAACATCTGCCTGTGCAAGTGCAGGCGCATCATTTGTGCCGTCCCCCGTCATGGCGACAAGCTTTCCTTGGGACTGCTCATATTTGATCACTTCTATCTTGTCTTCCGGTTTACATTCTGCAATGAATTCATCCACACCCGCTTCCCTTGCTATCGTCGCCGCAGTCAGGGGATTATCGCCTGTTGCCATGATGGTCTTGATCCCCATTTGCCGCAGTTGATCAAAGCGTTCTTTCATTCCAGGCTTCACTGTATCTTTGAGATAGATAAGACCCAACATAGTCCCTTCCACAGCAACTGCCAAAGGGGTTCCACCTTCACGCGCGATTTCTTCAGCTTCTTCATCAAGATCGTCAGGGATGGTTCCTCCCTGAGCCGCAACCCACTTCTTGACCGCATCCACTGCTCCCTTCCTCACCTGGCGGCCATCTGACAAATCGATTCCGCTCATCCTGGTCTCTGCCTTGAATTCGATGACCTGGCCGTCTGCTGCGGCGGATAGATCCAGCTTGCTGCCTCTTTCTTTCAATAATTCAATAGTGGAACGCCCTTCAGGTGTTTCATCATTCAATGAACTGAGTCCAGTCCAATAATGAAGTTCCTCTAAAGAAGCATTGCCTGCCGGGATGAAATCGCTCGCCATCCGGTTACCGAATGTGATCGTTCCTGTTTTATCCAAGATGATTGTGTTGATGTCCCCGGCTGCTTCAACTGCCTTTCCTGACATTGCGAGGACATTGAACTGTGTCACACGATCCATCCCGGCAATCCCGATTGCCGACAGCAGACCTCCAATTGTGGTCGGGATCAGACAGACAAGCAGGGATATCAATACGGGAATTTCCAGTGAAAAGCCGATATAATTCGTAAAGAACGGCAGCGTTACAACCACAATCATGAAAATCAGGGTCAAGCTGGTCAACACCGTATTCAGCGCAATTTCATTGGGTGTTTTTTGCCGTTCCGCTCCTTCTACCAAGGAAATCATCCGGTCGAGGAATGACTCACCCGGGTTGCTGGTGATCCTCACTTTAATCTGGTCACTGACCACTCTCGTCCCGCCTGTCACGGAGTTAAAGTCGCCGCCTGCCTCTTTGATGACAGGTGCGGATTCACCTGTAATCGCCGATTCATCCACAGATGCAAGGCCCTCAATGACTTCACCATCCCCCGGAATCATTTCTCCCTGTGATACAACGACTACGTCACCTTTCTTAAGGAATGTTGAAGCTGTCTTTTCGATTTTTCCATTAGCTTTTAAAAGATTTGCCGTTATTTCCTGTTTCGACTGTTTCAACGAATCCGCCTGCGCTTTCCCCCGTCCTTCAGCCAGCGCTTCTGCAAAATTCGCAAATAGGACAGTGAACAATAATATGAAGCTCACTGTGATATTGAACCAGGGTTCAACGCTGCTGCTGCCGAATGCATTTGGCGCAACTGACAAAATTAGCGTGATGATGAAGCCTATTTCAACCACGAACATAATGGGATTCTTCACCATTTTTCTTGCATCAAGCTTTATAAAAGACTCCTTAAGCGCCTGCAGCACCATTGATTTGTCCACCATTTTTCTTCCATCCTTATTGTCATTATGATCGGGCTGCTGAGGAAGGTTCTTATGAGAAGGACGTTTCCGGTCATTCCCTGAATAGCCAGCAGCGAGATTCGGTTCTTTCATTAATTGATTTGCCATCAGTTCCACTCCTATCTACAATGTCAGATATTCCGCTACAGGTCCCAGCACCAGTGTCGGGAAGAAAGTCAATGCACCCACAATGAAGAAGGTACCAACCAGAATCACACCGAACAAAGGGGTATCGGTCCGGAATGTTCCGGCTGTTTCCGGGACAAGCTTCTTGGATGCAAGCGAACCGGCAACTGCGAGCATTGCCACCAGACCAAAGAATCTTCCCAGATACATGACGATCCCAGTGGAAATGTTCCAGAATGGTGTCACGTCACCAAGTCCTTCAAAGCCTGAGCCATTATTGGCTGCGGAAGAAGTATACTCATACACGACCTGGGAAATGCCGTGGAACCCGCTGTTGGAAATGGCGTCTGCCCCGGCAGGTGTATATAGCGCAATAGCAGAGGCTCCTAGAATTAACAAGGGATGCATAAGCATGGTCAGGGCAATGAGTTTCATTTCCCGCCCTTCAATTTTCTTCCCTAAGAATTCAGGTGTACGCCCGACCATCAATCCTGAGAGAAATACTGCGATCATTGCGTACATGATCACGTTGATGAACCCTGCCCCGACTCCGCCGAATACCGTATTTAACAGCATGTTGGAAAGAGCGAGCATCCCTCCGATTGGTGTCAAAGTATCATGCATGGTATTGACGGCACCCGTTTCAGAAGCTGTGGTCACCAATGCATAGAAAATGGATTGGCCGGTTCCGAACCGGACTTCCTTCCCTTCCATGCTGCCTTGGTCTGTATCGATTCCCAGGGCATTCAATGCAGGGTTTCCTTGATACTCATAGAACAGTGCTGTGGATAGGAATACCGTAAAGACCATCAGCATGGAGACAAACAATACCCGTCCCTGCTTCGCATTCCCAACCATTTTTCCATACGTAAACGGCAATGCAGTCGGCAGCAGGAACATAAGCAGAATCTGCATGAAGTTGCTTACGGCATTCGGATTTTCAAAGGGATGAGCCGAATTGACGCCGAAAAATCCTCCCCCGTTATTTCCCAGTTCCTTAATGGACAAGAATGTCCCAACCGGTCCGCGTGCAATTTCCTGCGACGCCCCTTCAATCGTGTTGGCGGTAACGGATGGTTCCAGTGTCTGCGGAACCCCCAGCGCCACAAAGATCAAGCCAGCAACAAGGGCAATCGGCATCAGGACGCGTATTACGGCCCTGAATAAATCAACAAAGAAATTTCCGATCTCCGCTCCGGAGAGCCCCCTTACAAACGCGATTGCCACCGCTAAAGCTGTGCCCGGTGCGGCAAACATCATGAACAAGATACCGATCATCTGACCAAGGTAGGAAAGCCCCGACTCCCCGCTGTAATGCTGGAGATTTGTATTGGTCATGAAACTGATCGCGGTGTTGAATGCCAGCGTGGGATCCATCCCTGGATTTCCACTGGGGTTCAGGGGCAGTAGGCCTTGAAACCTGAACACAAGATATACCAGGAAAATCATGAATCCATTAGCAAGGACAAGAGCTATGGCGTACTGCTTCCAGGTTTGGTTTATTTTTTTTATCCCGCTGAGTTTAAAAAGGACATTCTCTAAAGGTCCAAACACCCTGTCAAGCCCGGTTTGGTTATAATCAAACGCTTTGGCCAAATAGATTCCGGCAGGCTTAGCAATCAAAACCACGGCTGCCATTGTAATGATGATAGATAGAATAGTAGTAATCACCTGATTTACCTCCAACTAGTCAGAATTTCTCCGGATTGAGTAATACATAGAATAAGTACAACACCGTAACTGCGGTAATTCCCAGTAACAAAGCCATCACTTGTTATCACTTCCTTGCTCAACCGCATGGGCTGACCAATTTGTGAATCCATACATCGCGGCCGGCAGGATAACGAAAAGGCCGATCATCATAATATCCAGCATTGTAATAACCTCCTGATTTTTCAACTTAGAAAACATGAAATCTTGCTCCTCTTGGAATACACGGCATACTTGGCGCCGAGTGAATAGTAAAGGCGCATCGGATAACCATACCCAGTCGCAACCACAACGACAGGTGCACAAGTACTGTTTCCTATGATTGTCATCAAATCGCATGTATCTGCAATATGGCTTTCAAAAACAATCACCTTGCTGAACTGATCGTTGAGACGCAGGTACTGTTCTCCAGGGGTGATTGCCACAACACGCTGGACACCGCTGTTTTGCAGAGCTTCTATCACCCGGGAGTCCGCTGATGCAAAGCAGCAGGCTCTATAATCCTTCAGACCATTCTGTATGAGCTGGAATATGCCCTCATTGGGGATGCAAACAAGTACGGCATCGTTTGATTGAGTCACCATCAACATCTAGACCTCCCTTCACTTTTGTCACACTCAATTCCCCTGGACTCAGAGATCTTTTTAGGACCGTGCCTGAAAAAGAATGGATCCGTCAGCTTTCATCCAAAGAAATTTCCTAAGAAAAAAATCCCAGTCGATGAAAACAAAAATAGACCAATGTTTGCTTCTTCCCCAACATGAATTTCAAGAGCATAGATGATCAGCATCTTCTGAAGATGCGAAAAATCTATAAAACTCTTGTTCATCTGGAGAAAAAGCACCCATTGGTCTACCTAACGCCCAGCCGGCTTATCAAAGCCTTCTTTGCATTCTGTCTTCCATGTTTACTTTTTCAAAATAGGCACAATAAAAAGACCTACTTATCATTCAAGCTGCCTTGATCGTTGTTTTGATGACAACAAAAAAAGCCCCCTGAAAAGGCGGTCTTTATGACCTCCTCCGCTTTAGCCGACGAAGTTAGCTGACGGGTAGGATGGCGAAAGAGTTTGACTCTCATCCCTTCTACAAATGTAGAATTAACCCCTGTTGATTGGGTCCTCCGTTCTCGTTTCCGAGACTAGGCCGAATATTGAGTTGTTTGAGCTGCTGTTTACGGAAATCATATTACTCCTGCTTTTAAATCTTGTAAATCCTCTAAAATGATCATTTTTGATCATTTAATCTCATTTGATGAACAATACCAATCCTTTTCTATGAATTTCTAATTATTTTTATGTTTTTCTTATCATTTCAAAGAAACATATTATTGATTGACATCCCGCCCTGCCCTTATTAACATATTGCATGAAATTGGTTTTTTCACTTTTGCAAAGCTTAGGGAGGAAAGTTGAATTGAAATCTTCTAAAAAACGATTAGAGGCAGAATTGAGTGAAGCATTCATCAAGTTACAAAGGGAACTGATCGGCCGCGGCCCCCAGGAAACCAGGACGTACATTGTAGAGGACATGGTGATCGCCCGGTTCAAAGGAGTGCTGACGGTTGAGGAAAAGCATCTGGTTGAACACGACACCGGCAGGAAGCTTGTTAAGCAAATGCGCCAGGTCCTCCGGGAAATGTATAGTGAAAATATCGAGGAAACAGTCGAAAAGCATACAGAATGCAAGGTCCTGTCAAGCCACAGCGACATCAGCACGAAAACAGGTGAACGCATGGAAGTATTCGTCCTGGATAAAAACCTGGAGAAATGCCTGGAAAACTAACGGCTGAAAGTTCATCCTAACCTTTTAATCAAGCTATGGTAAATTCACATTCTGACCTAATCCGCTTAATCCGCAAGGAACGGAGGAACCAGAAGATTATTACTGATAATCATGGGGTGAAGCCTTCCGGCCGGGAGATTCCTGCCTTCCGAACCCGACAGCTAACTTCGTAAGCGTAGCCAGGAGAGAGGAGCGATATTCAATCATTTCCATCATAATATAGAACACTGTTACACTCTCTAAAAGAAGAACAATCCCCGGTTGGTGCAGCTGGGGATTGGCTTTAATCAGGAATCAGGAACTGGATCTCTGCCTTCCTAAAATGACGAGCGGGTGATAATTTTAATAGTTTCTGATCAGGGTAAACACCCTGAAAATCGGTGTATCATCTTCTGTTACTGTTACATTAAACAGGGAGTGTCATTTATCTTGTACCTTAATCGGATATTCTTCATACGAGTCCGTGTTTTTCAATAGAATTGTCCATTCATCTTTATCGGCGTCATACTGAATGGATTGGGCCGTCACAATTTCATTTTCAAACGTATTCTTCGACAGGGCTCTATTCAAGGCTTCGGTGTCGGAAAGCACCGCACCTTCAGGAGTTGTGCTTGGCATAATTTCTATTTTCCCAACAGCCGCCTGACCTGGATAAGATGTTTCCACTCCTCCCTCAAACCAGATTTTCACCTGCTCTCCTAGCTCTACTTCCTTTTGGGGATTACTCGCCCATACAGCATCATAAAATTCTTCCATTCCGCCGTTCCCGCTAAAATCTTTCGCTTCTGTACTGACAACCAAAATCCTTTGTCCTTCCTTATCCATCACATAGCCGGTAATGCCTGGTTCTGGATCCGGTTGTGGTTCCACACTCTTCTCATGACCATTTTGGTTACTGCAGCCGGCAAAGATTAGAAACATAAACATAAGTAAATACACTATCCGCATACGCATGATATCCCCCCTTACTATATGTGACGTATGATGCCTCTTATAGTTTCAGGCTTGTTATGATTTTTTCACTTGGTATTAACTGATAATGGCGTATCCGGTAAGCTATGGATACGCCATTATCAAGGTGGTTTATTGCAGCAGCCATTGTCTGGGTTTTACTCTCGAAAAAGAACGAGCAGCACTGTTCTTCCCTGCTCACCGGGGTTTTGACGGTGATTTATCATGACTTTATTTGGAATTGATAGTGAATTTAACAAAGTTTACGAAAAGTGCCGAATAAAAAAAGCAGCACTGAATAGCGCCGCTCAATTTAGTCAATCTATTATTTATCAGGAAGCTCTTTATGCTTCATCAAATCCCTGATCGTCTTCTGTTCCAAGCCGCTGACTACCCAGCTTTCCATCTCATCGCGCAGTTCACTCATGGATTCGCGTGTACAGGGAGCAAAGCATTCCTTGGTTTCCACATCGAAGAACCCCTTAGGAAAGGTTTCCGACCTCATGGCTTCATATACTTCAGACAGCTTGATGTCTTCAGGTTTCTTTACAAGAAAATAGCCGCCGTCCCGGCCTTCTTTTGCCTGAATCAGTTCTTCTTTCACCAGGTGCCTTAGAATTTTCCTTAAAAACACTGACTTGGAATTAAGCTTCTCTGCCAGCTCGCCGCTGGGACAGAGTCCCTCATTACCGGCCAACACGACCAGCGCCTGAATCGCCATCCCAAACCACTTTACACTCGTTACCTCATTCATCGTGTCACCTCTTATCTCTTCCATTTTGAAACATTGTCATTAAAATGTCAAAACGTTTGAAAGGAACACTCGGGTGTCGGGGGTCTACTTTGGTGCCTGTCCCCCATCGCGTTAATGCTTTAGTGTGGTGAGGGACTGTCCCCCACTGCGTTAATGCTTTAGTGCAGCGGGGGACAGGCACCAAAAAGCACCGGAGAGTAAGGAGGTGCAATAAAAAAATCACAACTCCATTTAGCTGTGATTTTAAAGTTTACACTTTTGATCTTTTCAATAGATTCCCCAGCAGTTTAAACAGGATAAAAACCGGAATGGCCAATACTAATGAATACATGAAAATATGGATGATATTGATTGCAGCATCACCATTTTCAAGTAGCTGATACATATACACATTTTCAAACGGAATAAAAGTTTCTTTGTTTACCGGACTGTTTATATTGTCAGCAAAGAAATAAAATCCTCCGAAAAACAAAACAATGGTAATCAAAGCAGTGCAGAGCAGATACTTTTTCATATTCTTCATGCCTCTCCATCCCTTCCCAAATAATTATAACCGAGCCCTGCGTCATCCAATATATCCCATACACCTATAGTACAATAGAATAACCATCCTGTTAAGGGACAGCATGGTAGAACAGTAACTGATCCCAATGTTATAATAAATCAAAAGGAAAGAGGTGATAAACCTATGGAAGAAACACTAAAGTTAATTCTTGAAGAATTGAGAGATCTTAAAGAGGGACAGAAAGAACTAAAGGACGACGTGTCGACGATAAAAAGCAATCTTATCAATGGTCTTGGTCCTTACTTTGAACGCGTTGAGAAACATATTGATCAAAAGACTGATAACCTTAAGGATACCCTGGAAGGCCAACATCTTGTCATCGATACTTTGGCAGCACGTTCTATAAAGCATGAAAGTGAAATAAAAGACTTTAAACGTCTTCTGAAAAATCAGTAACAATTTATAAAGTTAATCCTCAAACTTATTCTGCTATTGATATCCCACATTCTTATCACTAATTCCGTACTGACTATATTGTTCCAGAACTAAGGCTATCTCACATAAAAAAACGCAGCCCCAATTCAAGCTGCGCATCTTCTATCCAAACTGTTATTCCCACTTCTCTGTCTTCTTCACCTTCGCCTTGTCAGAAACCTGAAGGTCATTTCCATACTCAATCAATTCAATTTCACAACCCGGTCCGATTTCGATGTTATTCCCGCGGACCACTTTGGCCTTTGTATACTGAAGATTGATCTGGTCTCCTTCAATTAAATCTGCATGCAGTTCCTTGCTCCAGGTCTTGATGATTTTATCCAGGTTCAGAAGGGATCGCCCGGATCTTTTTACCGAGATGGTCTCACCGCCAATTTCTTTCACCTTTGATTTTCCATGAAGCTCGATATCAATACGGTCGCCGTTCAGCAGGCCGCCTATCGTGAAGGCACCATTAAGGTCAGCCGTTTCCACTTCGACATCGCCTTTGACTTTCATCATACCTTCAAGGTGGAGGGTATCTCCCTTCAATGATTGATTCACGCCGGTATGCCCTTTGATTTCCATCTCCCTGAAGACGATCGTTCCGTTCACATCGGAATCTCCATGGACCTTGATATCCTCTGATGTCAGGTTGCCCTGTATGTCCGTACTTCCCTGTATGAGTGTAGTCTCAGAGGTGATATTTCCATAAATTTTGGCTGACCCGTTGCATTCCAGGTGTTCACAATTCACATCACCGGTAATCTTTCCACTTCCGTTGATGACGACCTTCGTAAACGAGCCGCCTCCTGACTCCCCGCTCCCGGAAAGGATCAAATCTCCTTTTGCTTCCTGATTCATCTTGACTCCCCCTCTTTATATTTTTTTCACATCAGAAATGTTATTGCCCTTATTGGTAAAAGTCGATCGATACTCCACTTTCTCAATCTGGCAGCCCGGTCCGACTTCAACGTTATTTCCTCTGACCACTCTGGCTGTTGTGTGTTCAAGATGGACGTTGTCTCCTTCAATGACGTCTGCTTCCAAGGTATACGATTTAGTAAAAAAGCTCCTGCTCTTCACTTTGATCGTCCCGCCGCCGATTTCATCCGCCCTGCTTGGGGCATTCTGCAAGTTGACTTCAAGGATCCCGACATTTAGCAGACCCTTGATAGAGAAACCGCCTTTGACGTTCAGCTTTTCCAATTCGACGTTTCCTGAGCTGTTGAGGAATCCTCTCGTTTTCACAGTATTCGCTTTAACCGGACCTCCGACGTTCAATTCCCCGATGATATTCATCTCATTGCTGCTCAGGTCTTCATCGATTGTCAGTTTTCCGATCACCTTCAACTGGTTCATCTTTGCTTTTCCCCTGACACGGCCTTCCCCTGTCACCTTTGCTTCCAAAGCACGAACGTCTCCTGACACAGTCCCTTGCCCGGTAATTTTCACTTTCTCATAATCTCCGCCCGGATAACTGCCTTCTCCAACAACCTTCAGCCGCTTCGTTCTTTCCACGCTCATTTAAAAACCTCCTGTCATTAGCTTGTTCATCAGATGATCCACTTCGGAATCAATATTCAATGAGACCGCAATCCTGGTTTTTTCATCCACATAAAAGTCTTTGACGTTCGTAACGAGCAGCACTGTTGCAACCCCCATCTTCCTTAAGACCACCAACGAAGCCTGCTTATCCTCCAACTTGGAAAAATGGGCCTCCAGTGCCTGAAGCAGCTGCTTTCCTTCTTCCCAGCCGACTTCACCGGATTCAAGCGACCTTTCTAAAAGGTACAGATAAAGTGCGGTTTGAAAGGTGATGGTCTCCAGGGTGCCGAATTGCTCTTCAAAAATAGAGATCGTATTTCGTGAAACAATGTTACCTTTGATAAAATCTTCCTTCGTGATTTTGATATCCTTCGTCTTCGGCGACAAAGCACCAGCCAATTCATCCAATGAATGATGGTCCTTTAACTCCTTGATCCTGCCGATCCGCTCAAGGATCTGTTCTTTTGGAAAGAACGTCTCCTGCCCGGTAAACGTTGACTTTCTGATGAACCAATCCTCCGGAATCAGCTTCTTCCTCTTCCAGCGGTAAAGCTGGCCGTACGTAATATCCGTCTGCTCCAGCAAATCCTTCTTCGAAATCAAGTCTTTATCCATTTTTTTCACTCCTTGATAGTAATGTAACATAACACTGTTACGTTGTAAAGACAAAATAAGGTGCCAGGCACTCCCCGGTATTTGTCGAAAGCTGTTTCCGGGAAGGTTGCTGCAATTCCACTAGCGGTTCAATCTGTGAATAGGAAGAGCAGCTCTGCCCGGGATTGCAAATAAAGCTCTCCTTTTTCGAAAAAGCAACAGCTTGTTCACAACCGATTCCCCTCCTTCATTTGCCCACATCAATCGGATTTTTCATCATAAGATATCAATAAGAGGCTTATTCACAAATTGGCAAAAAGGCTGTGATATGAAAGATGAAAAGCGATGGTGCTGATCACTACTCATTCCGGAACCTGAAGAAAAGCAACATGTCGTTTGAACAGGTGTTTGACCATATCATAAAGTTCATGAATCTGCGGCCCAATGGGAACTACCGGCTCATGGTCGGAACGGATTCCCAGGTCCACGCAAAGCACACTACCTTTATCACGGGCATTGTGATTTTAAATGAAGGAAAAGGGGCCTGGGCCTGCATCAGAAAAGTGATTGTCCCGCGGAAAATGCTGCAGCTGCATGAGCGGATTTCCTATGAATTGTCTTTATCCGAGGAGATTGTTTCCCTATTTACGGAGGAACGAAAAGACCAGTTGATCGATATTGTGCTCCCTTACATTTATAAAGGCGCTTCCTTTACTATGGAAGGGCATATCGATATCGGAGCAGGAAAGAGGAGCAAAACGAGTAAATTTGTCACCGAGATGGTCTCCCGCATGGAAGCAATGGGCGTAGAGCCGAAAATCAAGCCAGATGCGTTCGTGGCATCGAGCTATGCGAACCGGTATACGAAGAGAAGGAATGGGTAGGGTTGGGACGGGTTGGTGTCCCATTTTGTGAGGTGAACCCATATGGGATTTTATTACATTCCATTCCTTCTTAATGCTATAATAGGTCTAATAATATAAGAATGGAGGGATATACCATGCATTACAAGCAGCATACAGAACAATCTCGTTCACAGGATATAATAGCCACCAAGAAATATTTCCTTACTAAAGAAGAGAAGAGTTCACTTCATAAACAGTTATCAGGCAGTGCGAGACTCTTCAGTAATGAAGGAATAAAACAAACTCTCAGTATCGCTAATCGGGAAGACTGGGAGGAATAGCGTTTGAAAAAGGTATTAATTGATACAAATATTTATGCAGCTCACGAAATGAACTATCCTGATGCTGTGGATATCATTGGACAATTGATTGATGATGAAGCCGTTATAATAATAACAACTCTAATTGAAATAAGAATTAAGAGCAATCGAAAAAACTATCTGGCATTAGCCGATCATATTTTTGATATCACTCGGAAAGAAATGCTGTTGGCAGCCAAAATAAGGAGAAAAGCACGAGCAGATGATACCCGGCGAAAAAGTTTAAAAGCACCTGATGCGATTGTAGCTGCTTCTGCCTTGGTGCATGGCGCTGTGTTAGTTAGTAATAATGACAAAGACTTCAATTGGATATGCAGAAATTTTAATTATAACGGCCAAACCTTGGCATACTTCAATCCGATCTTGGATAATAAATCTTTCGGTGAATTTAACCACTTATATTTGAAAGGTCGCACCCTGGATTGACATGTCATCTACCTCAATCTCATACCTCCGATAAATCCCACTAAAAATTACGCCTTACTCCTCTGCTTGTGATTCTGACCAATTGCTAAAAGAAGGTGCAAAATGAAAAGAGTTTTGCTGACATGTCTCCTGATTATCTTTGTGTCTGTATCAACTGCCTGTGAAACCACACATAAAACAGGCGCTTCACCTGCACAATCCAACCGCACTTCCCTACCTGAATGCGACACCACGGGAGTGATCGTCGACTGGGTGGATTTTTTAATAATTAACGATATCACGTATGAAGGGTTTCACAGAAACGGAGAGGAGCCCGAATATGAAAAAGGGAAAGAAATTGGTGTGACTTCCTTCAAATTGGATGATTGCGCTTCTCCAGACTACATATCCCAGAATGGTGATGCTGCTTACCTTGAAGCAGGAACACCGATTTATGAAGTCAAGGGCTATCCTGTCGAGCTAATGGTAGAAGCCGGCGGCAGTCTCTATATCGCCGAGCGGAATGAAGCTGCTGAAACGGTTGCCGACCTTTACCCTATAAAAGGTAAAGTCAAGGACCTTCATCTTCTCAGCACAGAAAACGATTCCTGGATCAGTACTTTTACAAAAGAAAACAAGAAGGCATTCCTCAATGAGCTTTTAAAGCTGGAAGTCGTTGATCCTTCCTCCCTTCGAAACGGGTGGTAAGGTGACAGGGTTTTTATTGAAATGGAGCTTGATAATGCCGCTTCCATCCGGCTGGTGTACTGGGAGAAATTCAAGCTGTTTCATTTTGGTGCACATGGAACTGACCGGATATCGGATATTATTCAGGAGGAAAAAAGCAGGGCGGCCCCGGAAGAATGAAAAAGAACAGATGCCGCCCCGCCGGTAAAAGCGGGACAAGGCACCTGTTCTTTTTCAGTGGCAACTAGAATGGCTTGAAATTCGGGAACATCGCATCCGCTTCTTCCAGGGAAGAAAGGTTGGTCAACTCCGCAAGTTCGCTGATTCTATCCCAAATCTCTTGTATGCTTGGCGTGACGTGCGCCTTCTCCATCGCTTCTTTGGATTTCCATTCCGCAATTTCAATGAGTGTCCCATCAGCCGCTTGAAGTTTCAAAGTATCCCTTGAAGTGATCAGCCCTTCTTCACGCAATCTCGGAACATGATCTTCGAGGACCCTTTTCAGCTCTTCTGCTTTCCCCTCTTTTGGCCGGTACAGAGCCATGAATACATACGAAGACATTTTTGCTGCCTCCCCTTCTCAGTGGATTTTTAAAGGATTGATTTCTTTACATTCACTATAAATGTTACTGTATCCGTTAACAAACCGATCCGGAAAGTATGATTGAAGAAACCAGAAACCCTTCTTAAGAATAGCTTAACCCGCAAACACAAACTTTAACGATCACTGCTCCGTTACAACAATATCCTCAACAAACGCTTTTCCGCCCTGCCCCGGCGCATACCGGTCGGCAGCCACACGTGCAAGGCCCATGACATCAACGAATTCTTCGTTCGTTAACTGTTCATAAAGTTCAGGATACTTCTGCCGGTGAAGGATAAGTGTCCAGCCTTCAAGAACCCTTGGGTAGAGTACAGGCTGGTCCCCGTAAGGATCTTCTACGATCTGAATGCAGAAGTAGTGCCCCTCCAAATCCTCGTATCCTATAGGAAGGGACTCACGTAATTCGGCTGATCCTTCTACTAGAAATGCTTCTCCGGCATGAGATGACATATTATAGAGCACTTCCATGCCCGTTAACGTTACCCCGCGCTGCTTCATATATGACTGAGCCCTGTCTGATGGCAGATCATACTTTTCAGGGACCTTTTCAAATTCGGGATCCTGGCCAATGGCCGCCAGATCTGTCCATGTTTCAAAACGGTCCGCGGGCATACTTGCCGTGAGGGTCACATGAACCATTCCCTTCAAAGCTTGTTCATAGAGATCATGATATTTCTCCCTGTCCAAAGCGACACTCCACAGCTGTTCCTCTTTCAATCTTGTATCTCTTATCTCCAGGACAAAGTGAGTCGGTTCCAAATCTCGATATGCGAGATTCATATAACTATATGTCACCAGCTGAGCATTTCCGCTTAAGGCAAACATCTGGTCAGACATCCCCTTCTTGTCAAATACCACATCTTCTGCTGTCAGTTCAACTGAATGATCTTTCATATAGCTTGCCATCTCTTCGTCCAGCGGCACTTCTTTGGCTTCACTTTCTTTAAAGACAATCTCTTCTGCCATTGCCAGATGCCCTTGCTGAAGCTCATAATATTCCTCTGGAATGGAAGCATCTGCATAAATGTCGACAGGACCATTCTTTAATTCTTCAAAGAGTTCCGGAAACTCCTGTCTGGGAACATATACGTACCAATGCAGGGCATCCTTGTTGGTCACCTTCATGACAAAGTGTGATGCCTCTAAATCTTTGTAGCCATAGTTATAATACCGGCTGAGCTTAGCTTTACCCCTCAATGCGAACCGTCCTCCGACGAACTCTTCCACGTTATAAGGAATATCCTCCCCGTCTGTCTCTAAAGATCGATCTTCCATGAATTGATCAAACGTATAATCTTGCGGCTGTTCTTTCTTGTTGTTTTCCTTCTGCTGAGGCTCCTGCCTTTCCTCCGCTGCCGGAGAACAAGCCGCTAAACAGGCTGCTGCCAAAAGTAAAAGAAAAAAATGTTTCATAAATATATGGCCCCTTCTCACTTCCTGTACGTGTTATACATTTAGCTTAACATGGGAGAAACGGGGCTGATACATCATCAGGCCTTTTTTCTTATTTGAAATTTCCAGATCCCTTCCAGGTTCCTGGCACCCTATTCGAACCTCACCCGTTTCATCCCGACTGTCAAAAACACAGCGGTAAATGCCAGCAGGATGCCGACCGGCACGAGAATATCCCCAATGCTCCCGCCCCTTGCCGTCAATTCGGTAAAGCCTTGGAGCCCCCAGTACTGCGGGACAAACCTGGCCGCCTTCTGCATGACATCCGGCATGATTTCAATCGGCCAGTAGACGCCGGCCAGCATGCAGGATGCGATGATGATGAGGTTGCCGAAAACGGATTGCTGTTCGGATGTTTTGACGAAGCCGGCGATAAATAGGCCGAGCCCGATTGTACACAGCAGCAGGCAGGATACCAGGATGATATTGGCGAATGTGTTTCCCCATTGAATATGAAACACCCATTCCGAGACCGTCATCAATATGCCGAACTGGATCCAGCCTATCAGGAAGAAGGCAAGCACGTACCCGCTCAACAGCTCTGCCTTCGATGCCGGGACTGCCATCATTCTGTACCAGACACCCGTCTGCCTTGCTTCGAGGAGCATACCTGTGCATGACAGCATCGCAATCATCACGAACATGATGATGAAGCCGGCCGAGCGGGCTGTCATATTATTCATGCCTTGCACCTCGGCACCCTTTGTGACCGTGACGGTTTCCACTGCAGCAGGAACAGATGCCAGTTCACTGACTATACTTTCTCGAATGGCATCCGATTCTTCCCCTGCTGCTTCCTGATAAAAGGAGGATGCAGCAGAAGTAATTCGAACGTTGATCAGGCTGTCATTGATGATTTGCCGGACCAGGGCTGCTCCTTCAAAAGAAGGCGGGGAAACGAACACTGCTTCCGGTATTTCCTCGTCCAGCATCCCTTTTTCGAACCCTTTTTCCAGACGGATATAGCCCGCTGTTTCCTGGTTTGCGAGTTTTTCAAGGGCCGTCTCCGCGGTTTCTATTTTAAAAGCAATGGCATCGGACGCTTTCAGCTCCTGGAACAATGCCCCGGAACTGTTGGTACGATCCTGGTCGACCACAGAGATTTGCGGTTTGGTTTCTTCGTCCGCGGTGAATAACCCTCCGAAGATGAAGGTGAATAGTAAAGGCATTCCGAACAGAAGCACGAATGACTGGCGTTTTTGAAAGACCCTCTTGATTTCAAAGGCGGCAATGGCGGCGATTCTTCTCATCTTTCTCTCTCCTTATCTATGCTTTAATTTCATCGAACCGATTCCGAGGGCGGTGATCCCGGTGAGCATAAGCACTGCAACCGGCAGGATAAGCGTATCCCAGGAAGTGCCGTTCATGATGTCGAGCAGGCTGGTGAGCGCCCATTTATTCGGTGCGATGCTGGCTGTTTTCTGTAAAAAATCCGGGAAGGAAGCGAGCGGAATCATCGAGCCTCCGAGAAGCGCAAGAATCTGTACGCCGATGCCCCCAATCGAGTCGGCTGATTTTTCTTCTGTGATGAAACCGGCGATAACCATTGCCAATCCCGATACTGCTACAGAATAGGCCATGACGAGCACGATCAGCTGCCCTCCGTTGCTGCCCCAGTCCGCGCCAAAAAGATAGTGCGTGGCCATGACGAATACGAAGAATTGTAAAAAGGTGAACGAAAGCGTGCCCAGGAACTTTCCAGCCATGATGCTGAAATGGCTGGCCGGACCGCTCATCAGCCTTGCCAATGTTTCGGTATTCCGTTCCTGGATGATCGATTTGGCCCCGATGGTCATGTTAAAAAGGATGAACATCACTCCCATCGCAGCGGCATAGTATTGCATCCCTGAAATGGGTTCCTTCCCATCCTGTTCAGACACCACGTGATTCTCCTGCGAGCCGGCGATTTCCGAAAGGTCCCCTGTCAGGTCCGCCATCATTTCAGCTGGGTTGCCGACGGGATTGGAAACCGGAACCGCTGCCGTTAATTCCTCCGCTACTGTCCTTGAAGCCGCCGAGACGGTTGTGACCCTGCTAGTGAACGAATCGGTGATGGAGGATAGGATTGAAGCCTGAAGCTCCTTGGCCGGGTCTTTCATCAGCACCACCTGCTTGCTTTCTCCTTTTGTCAGGGAGTCTCCCCAGCCCGCCGGGAAGACCAGTCCGGCATCCGCCTCCTCTTTTTCTATCGCTTTTCTCAAATCCTCTTCTGACTTGAATTTTTCCAATGTGATGCTTTTCTTTAATTCTTCACCCTTTAACACTTCCTCTATGAATTGATCCGTCAAATCATCCGAAGAATGAACGACGATGCCGGCTGCCAGCGAAGGAAGGCTGCCACTTTCACTGAATGCGCTGCTCAACGCCGAACCGAGGATCGCCGTCAAGATGATCGGCATGAATAGCAGGGTGATGAACGACTTCCGGTCCTTGAGCCTGATTTTCAGATCCTTCCATGCGATGGTGAACATCTTCATTTGGGTTTCCTCCTAGTCCCGTAACGTTCGCCCTGTCAATTGCAGGAAGAGCGTCTCCAAATTGGATTCTTTCAACTGAACTGATTCGATTTTGACTCCGGCATTAACGGCTGCGGTGATTACCGAGCTTAAAGCTTCCTGGGGATTTTGCGCGAAGATTTCGATGAGCCCTGATTCTTCTTGATAGGTGATTTTTGTATCCGTGACTGCCAGCTTTAATTTTTCCAATGCCTCTTCGGAAATGGAACCCACTTTCATCTCGATAAAACTGCTTCCCGCCAGCCTGCTGCATAGTTCGGATTTGGTTCCGATGGCAATCACCTCGCCGTGATCGATGATACCGACCCGGCTGCAAAGGAACTCCACTTCCTCCATGTAATGGCTCGTGTAGATGATGGTCATGCCTTTTTCATTCAGGGCTTTGACAGTTTCAAGGATGTGGTTTCTCGACTGCGGGTCAATTCCGACGGTCGGTTCATCCATGATCAGCAGCTCAGGCTCGTGCATGAGTGCGGCCCCGATATTGATTCGCCTCTTCATCCCTCCGGAAAAGGTTTCGATGCGGTCTTTTCCTCTGTCTTTCAAGCCAACGATGCTGAGTACTTCTTCAGCCCGTTTTTTTGCCTGCACACCTGAAAGTCCGTACATTTTTCCCCAGAACAACAGGTTATCCTGTGCTGACATGGTTGGATAGAGAGCAATTTCCTGCGGGACCACCCCGATCTTCTGCTTGATGATGCGCGGTGTTTGTTTTACCGAGTGGTCTGCCACCAGCACTTCCCCGTGGTCATATGGGACAAGTCCGCAGATCATGGAAATCGTCGTGGATTTACCAGCACCGTTTGGACCGAGCAGTCCGAATGACTCACCTTTTTTTATCGAAAACGAAACATTTTTTACGACTTCTTTTTGACCGTAGCTTTTCTTCAGCTCTTTGACCTCTAACATTTTTCCACTTCCTTTATGGATTCGTTAGTTTCAGTATAGCGGGGGTTTTGATTTTCCAAATCCCTCCAGCGATAGAACTTTCCATAAAAAAAATACAGCTGCGTTAGCTGTATTACATAGCGGGCATATGCCGAAAGTCATGTATTAGAATGTGGTGATGTTATAGCGGACCGCAAAGATGGCGGCCTGGGTCCTGTCCCTCAGCTCGAGTTTGCTGATAAGATTGGACACGTGGTTCTTCACCGTGCCTTCGGATATGAACAATTCCTTCGCGATTTCTTTGTTGTTCAGTCCCAGGCCGAGTTTGGCAAGGACTTCTCTTTCCCTTTCCGTCAGCTCCTGTACGCTGTCCGGGACTTCGTTGATTGCTTCTGCGGGCTGGTTCCGTCTCATCTCCCTGACAATATCTGCCGTCAATTCTTTTGGAAGCACCATTCCGCCGGATTGCACGGTCATGATCGCCTGCACGATTGCATCCGTCGGCATATCCTTCAGCAGGTAGCCGCTCGCCCCTTCTTCAAGCGCTTCAAAAATCAATTCACTGTCATTGAAGGTTGTCAGCATCAGCACCTTGATATTCGGGTAGGCTGAGGTGATCCGCCTGGTCCCTTCGACTCCATTGGCAACGGGCATGCGGATATCCATCAGAACGATATCCGGCTGCAATTGCCCTGCTTTTTCAAAGGCGTCCTGCCCATTCGACGCTACACCGGCCACTTCGATTTCCGGACGCAGATTCAAAATGGTCGCAAGTCCGTCCCTCATCAATTCCTGATCATCAACGATTAAAATTTTTACCACCTATGCTCCCCCCAATTGCCATTTCATCTCTTTCAGCGGAAAGCCCGCCTTTACCCGGAATCCTTCTGAAGATGTACTCTCGAACACAATGGTCCCGCCATGTTCATGAACCCTGTCCCTCATATTCTTCATCCCGAAACCGGGGCTCACTTTCGCCGATCCGGCCCCGTCGTCCTGGATGATCAGCTGGGCCAGCGTATCTGATACTTCGATGTTCACGCTGCATTCCTTCGCCTGCCCATGGCGGACCGCATTGGTGACCGCTTCCTGTATGATGCGGGTCATGTCCAATTGAATGGAAATCGAAATCCGTGTGGTATCTCCCTTTACGGTAAAACTCGAGGATAGCCCTGTCATGACCTGATAGTCTTCCAGCAGCTTCCTCACAGTCGGAACGAAGGATTGCGGTTCATCTTGATCCTTCAATGTCCTGACCGACAGGCGGATTTCCTGCAGGGTATTCCTCGCCAGGTCTTCACACAGCTGCATCGTCTGCCTGCTTTTGTCCGGCTGGGTTTCCAGCAGTTCCTTGGCCACCTGAAGCTGGACGAGCAGCGCGGTCATCTTGTGGCCGACGGTGTCATGGATCTCGCCTGATATGCGGTTCCGTTCCCGGACGAGAGTCAATTCCTCCACCTGCTTCGCGTAGTGGTGCAGCTGCTGATGGGCATCTTTTAAAGCGGTGTGCGTTTCGTTCAGTTCACCGTATTGCGACTCAATTTTCGACTGGGCATTGGACAGTTTATGAATCAGCCTGCCGACAATCGCAGCAAACATGATGAAGGTGAAATTCACTGCGTTTTCCATGCTGCTGATCATGCCGGTTGTATGATAAATATAATAAATGCAGCCGCCCCACATGACGAAAAAGGAAATCGAAAAAGCCCTGAGGACCCGCTTGTCTTCGGCAATCAAAAAGAGGGTCACCGCATTCACGCCGAACAGAATCAAATAAAGGGCCGAAGCCGGATAAAAATAAACGAACCCAAGTATCAAAAGCGAATCCAGTGCGAGCGGGATCGGATAGTGCTGATTCCCCTTGTGCGTGGCCAGCAGCAAATGATTAAGGCAGAACCCGATCGCTGCCACTATTACGAAGATCAACTGGTTCGCCGTATGTACGTCTGTAGAAGAATAATAGATATAACTGACCAACAGAAACATGACCAGCCGCAGATTGCTCAATAATGTCAGCTTCATGCCTTCACCCCAAAACGTTAGAAGATATTCCCATTATAAGCGTATTTTCTTAGTTTGGTAAGGTGGGATATCGGTTGGCTGGAGGTTTCGGACCGGCCGGATGCAACTGTTTCGGCGATTTCCGGGTGTATTTCGGCGGAAATTGGTGCATTTTCGGTGATTCAAGCGTGCTTTTCGGCGAAAACTGCACCGCTTTCGGCGAAAAGCACATACCTTTCGACCAAGTGCCATTTTCCAACACTACTACAACTACTACAAAAATGGACAAACCAAATTCAGGACCGAGAAAAATACTTTCATATTAGATACACTCTCCTTCTTTTTTCTCCTTTGCAATCGGCACAAGCTTCTTTTAATATTCTTTTGGCGGCTGGCTGGGAAGGGATATGCAGAAATTCACGTGCCTCTTTGTTTGTGATTTGAGGACCGATTAGAAGTGAATAATCTTTTAATGCCTGTAGGTGAGCTGTTTTGTTTGTCCTTTTACAAGCACTGCACCTCCACTTCCCCCTCTCTCTGACCATTGGGAGATGGCTGCAGTCCGGGCATCTGACGCCAGTGCGTATTTCATTTTTTAAAATTTTATAGAGGTTGAGTATATCGGTGTTCAAGGGAGTATGTGAATGTAGAAGGCTTCTGGAGAGTTTCAGCAGTTGGGGTTCGTTGAGTAAATTGACAGAGTGCCGGGCTCCCAGCTCTGCTATTTTGAAAGGAAGGGTTTCTTTGTGAATGACTTTTTCCTGGACCGTTTTATCATGAGACAATGATTGTAAAACGGCTTTTGGGGAGGTGCTGACGACAAGTGTTTCTACTGGAATATCGAATGTATTGTTTTTTCTCAGCCATTTGATCAGCTGAAATTTCTGCCTTTCTGCCTGTACAATTGGATCTGCATAAGGTTCCATCTTATTGTCTTCAGTGATTCTTATAAACTGGTTAAATTCCGGTTCGAATTGCAATATGCCAGCAATCCGCTTGACTTCCAGAATCAAAATGTGCCTGTAGGAAGCCAGCAGCGTATCGATTTGAAAGAAGTTAGTTCCGTCATAGAGCCTGAGTGAGTGGAAAATATGATACTCTTTCTCCCCGAGAAAACTGAGAAAATAATCAATGCTCTGCTCCCCTTTGTATCCAGCCATTCTGTTGGACAGGTGCTGATTTACCAGTTCCTTCATAGGGTGGTCTCCTGCAAGGCGGCCGTCCAGAGCTTCCAGTTTCAATAAATGCAGCGGCTTCTCTCTTGGTTTAACAATCATCGCTTCACTCCTTCATTTGATTTCTTAAGAAATTCTCCAATGAGGGAGGAAATCCTTCATTTTCAAAAATTATTTTTCTATTATTCTTGATCGGCCGATAACTATCTTCCTAGTAGTCAAGCGAGATTTCCGACGTTTATATAAACAACTCTCTTTCGGCGAAAATGGCAGCATTATCGGCGATTTTGCGATCTCTTTCGGCGATAACAACACCATTTTCGGCCTTTCCAAGACCTCTTTCGGCGGAAATCACCACCTTATCGACCAAACGACATTTTCCGACAACACTCGGTCCTCTATAACCCATTACTTCATTTGAAAAATCACTACACCTGCGACCATCAAGAGCAGTCCCGCTATTTTACTGAAGCTCAGAGGTACCGCCTCTACTCCCAGCAGCCCAAATGTATTTATGACCAAAGCGATGGCCAGCTGGGAGATCAAGACGATCGAGATGGAAACGGCTGGACCGACCGTGGATATCCCCTTCATGGTGCTGTACACGATGAGCACCCCGAATAAACCGCCGATCAAATACAGTTTATTGACCTCGGTGATCTGCTTTAGGCTCCCGTCCTTGAGGAAAAGGAGGACCAGCATTGAACCGATGAGACCGATGCCGTGGACAATGGCCGTCGTATACCAGAGGCCGACTTTTGAACTTACGTTAGTGTTAAAAATCCCCTGCAGTGTGATGAAGATCCCTGCAAGCAGTGAAAAGATGATGCCTTGAATCATGTGTGCTCCCCCTCTTATTCGTACTTGATGCCGTCTGCCAGCTCTTCAAGTTTTTCTAAATCCGTGATGACGATCCGGCCATTCTTTTTCTCCACAAGCTGCTTGCTCACGAATTCATTGATGATCCTGTTGAGGTGGCGGTAGCTTGTCCCCAATAACGCAGCTGTTTCCACCAGGTTTTCCGTTCGAAACTCCTCTGAATTGGTCCCCTCTTGATCAGGATGTGTCGCAAGCAGATAACTCGCAAACCGGTTCTCCACTCTGGTCAGAGCATTCAGGATGGCAGCATTTGAAGAGGTGTACAAGCGATGCCCAAGGTACTGATTGATGTACTGCAGAAACCTGGGATTATCATAGTAATTCTCATAAAGCAGGCTGAAGCTGATCCCGATTACATAACATTCCACTGCCGCCGTAACCGTATTGGCAGCAGGCTTTTTGGTGACCAGCTCCACCTCGCCCATTATGGACAATGCATCATTGAACCTGAGCAGAAGCGAACTTCCATTTGGCAATGTCTTGGTGACCTTCACACGGCCTTTGACTAAAATCTTCAGTTCCTCCAGCCGTTCTCCTTCTGAACAGAGGACTTCCCCTTTTTCCATCCGATACAATTTAAAATGAGGCACATGTTCTGCATCAAATAAAGCTGATAAGCCATGCCGTTCAAGATACTCGCGAATCCGCTGATGATCATATATTCTCTCCAAAGCTTCACACCCCTTTGAAATATTCTCCTTCACTCATTAAAAATGTTTCACCAAAGAAAAGAAAGGACATATGTCCCTATTACGCAAAATTCGGGGACAGTCCCCCAGTCTATTAACGCATTAACGCAATGAGGGACAGTCCCCTGTTACGCTGACGCGTTAAAGCGGCGGGGGACTGTCCCCGGTTGCGTTAGTGTGCTAAAGCACCGGTTCCAAAAAAATAGGACTTTTCCCCCGCAGCTTCCTGCTTCTCTGGTATACTTATGGTAAATATTAGAATTGTCAAAATTTAATAGTTTGCAAAGGAGTGATTGCCTTGTTGTATAGAAGCTTGGCCGGTATGGCTGCGAAGTTTCTCCTGGTTTCTGCGGGAATCATGATGATCAGCAGTCTTATCGGGTTGTTCACCGGGGGCATCCGGCTTAGTGTTACAGAATATGTACAGAATATCTGGCTGATCATCCAGTCATTGGGATCACCGGGTGACATTACCATCACCAACGAAAGCAACAATACATACCCTATGTTTCCGACATTCTGGAGTTATTATTTTTATTCCATCATTATCTTTATCTCTTCCATCCTGCTTGCTACCCTTATTGCTTTCGTTTTAACCTTTATTACCATCCGGCTGCCGCAAAAAGCCTCCCGCATCATGCTTAAGATCCTCAATTTCCTGGAGTCCCTGCCGGATTTATTGATCATCATCATCATTCAATTTTCCGTGATTGTCTTTTTCAAAAGGACGGGCATCCTTCTGGCGCCTGTGGCTGGAGGCAATGACCCTGTGTACTTCCTGCCGATTTTCGCTCTCAGCATCCTGCCGTCCATTTTCATCTTCAGGATGTGCCTGCTGCTGGTTGAAGATGAACTGACGAAGCCTTATGTGGATCTTGCGGTCAGCAAAGGGTTCAAAAAAATGTATATTTTCCGAACTCATATTATCCGGAACATCATGCCGAGCCTGATGAACCATATGAAAGCGTTCATCCTTATCTTGCTATCCAATCTGATTGTCTTTGAGCGGCTGTTTAACATTTACGGAATCACACACTTCATTTTTGCCTTTCCGCAGGTCGATGTCATATGCTTCAGCTTGATCCTGTTTTACCTTCCGATTTTCATCCTGCTGATGATCAGTAATATCATCATCCACCTGACCACCGGTCAAAGGATGGTGATCTGATGCTGTTTTTCAGGCTAATTAAAAATCCATATTTTATGATCGGGTTTCTCTTCTTGTTCGGCATGTTCGGCGGAAGTCTTGTTTATTATTGGATCACGGGCGATCAGATACCGGAAGTCGGACTGCTGAAAGACGAAAGCGGGGAGTATATGAGCCCTCCCTATTCGCCGATTGAATTCCCTCCGCTGGGGACTGATAACTTCGGGCACAACGTCTTCTATTTGATGCTGGCTGGGGCCAAATACACAATCGGTGCCGCCATGATCATTGCCTTCATGAGGGTCATTCCATCTGTGCTGATCGGCCTGGGGATCCATTTTTATTTGAATAAAATCAAGCGGGTGCTGGCTTCAATCGTGGATGCTTCCAACTATTTTCCGACGACCCTTTTGGCGTTTCTGCTGATGAACTGGGTGATGTTTGATGGCCCGCTTATGAACCCGGATAATTTTCCGTATTCCTTTCAGGACAAAGTCGTCATTTACATAGTGATTCTGGTGGCCATCTCGATTCCATCCGTTTCGCTATTGTTTGCCAATGAAATAGAGACCGTCATGAAAAAAGAGTTCATTCAAAGTTCGAGAGTGCTGGGTGCCCAGAAGTTTCACTTCATCAGGAATCATATCCGCCCGTTTATCGTTCCGCAGATTTACCTTGTCTTAATCAGGGAGTTCATCGCCTCCATGCTGCTGATCTCTCATTTGGGGGTGCTCGGAATCTTCATCGGCGGCAACAAGTTAGCGCAGGATGTATTCAACAACCCAAATTTTGTTTCGTTATCCCACGAATGGTCAGGTTCACTTGGTTCGTGGTGGGAATTCCTGTGGACGACTTATCCTTGGATCGCCTTCATTCCCGTCGTTTTCTTTACACTGACTATTTTGGCAGGAAAGTCCATGTTAGTGGGTTTAACGAAGGAACTTGAAAAAAACCATGCACCTCAACAGCCTGTCAAGGAGAAGGAAATAGGGGTTACCTCTGATGAGAACCTGTTCGAATTTGCTAGGGGAGAAAAGATATCGTAAAAAGGATTCTGCGTCACATTAACGCTTTAACGCATGTGGGGACTGTCCCCTGTTACGCTGACGTGGTAACGCTTTATTGCACCTGGGGACTGTCCCCACTTCTATTAACGTGCTAACGCATTAACGCGCTGGGGGACTGTCCCCCAGCGCGTTATTTCATCTTAAAATTTCATCTACAGCACGCTCCGCCGATCGAAGCGCACCTTCCAGATGGCCGCCAAATTCAGGCGAGGTTTCGGTCCCTGCAAAGATGATTTTCTTGCCCCAGATACCTGTATTTACAGGCTCGTCATAGGCTGGAAAGCTGGTCAGCGGCTGAAGATCACTTTCAACCGCTGTTTCTGCATCGATTGACCAATCCTTGTATAGCAGGGAGATCGGTTCTGCTGCAGAAGGACCAAAAAGGCGCTCTAACTGACTAACTGCCAACGCGCGAACCTTATCCTCCCCGAGGGCTTGGCGTTCTTTAGCAGGCATTCCAAAGAAACCAAAGAGCGCCCCATATCCATTTTCAGGGGAAGCATCATGAATTTCCTGCAGAGGCCCTGTCCAGCTCATCACCTGGCCGGAAAGCCCTTCTTCGCGCCAAAAAGGACGCTCATAAACTGCCAGAACCTTGGCTTGACCGGCCATCCATGTCGGCTTGTTTTTCAAACTTGCCAATAGCTCCTCTGGAAGTACAGGTGCGAAGTCAATTTGCTCCGCAGCAATCCGTGGAGGCAGCGCAAAGATGATAGCTCCCGCACGTATTATTTCCTTCTCACCATTCGAGTGTTCAGCTTTGACCGTGAGCACACCATCATCATCCATCGAAACGGCTTTTACCCGCGTGTCCAATTGAATTAAGTCCTCGGGAAGAGTCGCCAATATTGCTTCAGTAAGAGACTGAATACCACCGGCCAGTCGAACAGATCTCACAATAGCTCCTTCGGGCAGCAAGTGCCTCTGAGCTGGCCCCTGCTTGGACTGCTCAAGAAGAACCGCTCCCTGTGTATGCTGTTCGATTGTTTCCAACCCTAACTCCCTGACAATAGTGGAGATGACTGGTTCGTGTTCAGGCCAAAACCAGGTCGGCCCCAAGTCGAAGCGGCCAATTTCCGGCCTGTCCTTGACCTCCGTGCTGAGGACTCTTCCCCCGGTACGGTCCCGCGCCTCGAGAACCCTGCATTCGATTCCCTTTGAAATCAGAAGGGATGCCGTATGAAGGCCGCTCACGCCGGCTCCGATTATGATAATGGGATCCTTCATATATATAACTCCAATCTTTGCAAACTATTTTTCCAATCCAGCCACTCCGAAGCCCCCGGCACCGGAATGAGTCGATATCATGCCGCCTGCTTGGATCCAGCGGACATTCTTGAATCCATCCTTCTTAGCAAGCTCGTCCATCTTCTGCTTGACCCCTTCATCAAGCCCGATTGAATAGATAAAATATAACTGCTTTCTATCAATGTTGAATTCATTGAGATAATCCCTGAAGAGTTTTTCAGCTGCTCCGCTCATTTTTCCCCGATATTTCTTTGTCGAAACAAGCTTTCCGTCCTTTAACTCTATGCATGGTTTTATCTTCATCAATGTTCCTATAAGTGACGCCATATTGCTTACACGGCCTCCCGCTCTTAGAAACTCCAAGCTGCCAGGGATGAAGGCCAGTCTTGATTTCGGTACGATGGCTTCGATTTTTTCCACTAAACGGACCGGCTCTATATCCGGCTCTTCTTCCAGAAGTTCGGCGGCATAAATAACAACTGCAGCTAAACCGCCTGTAACATTGAGGGCGTCGATGAGATGGATGTCTTCAAATTCTTCTGCTGCAATGACTGCGTTTTGAAAAGAAGAGGACGCTTTTGAGGTATATCCAATATGAACAATGGTGCTATCCGGATTTTCTTTCTTGATGTTTGAAAATAATTCTTGATATTCGTGGGCGTTTGTCGAGGTTGTAGAGGGTATTTTTTTCGTGCGCCCGTAATAGTCATAGATCTCCTGGACAGGCAAAGAACCGTCTAAATAATCTTTTCCTTCCATAATAATGTGCATCGGTACCACTTGAATGTTGTACTTCTCGGCTAAATCAACTGGTAAATCCGCTCCGCTTTCGGTCGATAAAATAATCCTTCTCATATCCCTTCCTCCTTCAAGATTTCACTGAGCGACGATTGCTGCTCTTGTCCTTGTTTGTCTAATTGTCCTACTCTCACTATACAGGAGAAAACAGAACCATGTATGCAATTATGAGCACGTTACTGTATTAACGCGTTAATACATATGGGGACAGTCCCCTGTTACGCTGACGCATTAACGCTTTAACGTATCCGGGGACAGTCCCCTTCGTGAAACTTCTATTAATGGTTCGCTTTCCGGCATCATCGGAACTCCCCTCACCAAATGATGCCCTTATCCAGCCGCTTTTCCGGCATCATCTCCACCCCCTCACCCAATGATGCCCTAATCCCACCACTTTTCCGGCATCATCTTAACTCCCTCAGCCAAATGATGTCCTAATCCCACCACTTTTCCGGCATCATCGGAACTCCCTCCCCAAAATGATGCCCTAATCCCACCACTTTTCCGGCATCATCGGAACTCCCTCCCCAAAATGATGCCCTAATCCCACCACTTTTCCGGCATCATCGGAACTCCCTCAACCAAATGATGCCCTTATCCAGCCGCTTTTCCGGCATCATCGGAACCCCCTCCCCAAAATGATGTCCTAATCCCACCACTTTTCCGGCATCATTTCCACCCACTCCCCCAAATGATGCCCTAATCCAGCCACATCCCCCAACCGAACCACCATCCAACAAACCAAACCAAACAAAAACAGGACGAGGCGTCTTCCGCCTCGTCCTGCTTCTATCTTCTTATTTAAACAAATCCATGAACAGCTCCCAGAACCCTTTCTCTTTCTCAGGCTCGGCTTTCTTGGTTACCTGCTCTTCGACTTCAATGCTTTCCGTCTTGATGACAAACTGGACAGAAGAAACATTTTCATTTTCAGAAGAGACAAAGGATACCGGTTCGAAGTCCGATTTGTCGTATTCGGAAATCATCTTATCGATCTCTTCCTGCATCTGCCCCGGCAGGTCGCTCGTTTCTTTATATAATTGGGCGGTGCCGTCGTGGAGTTCGCCGACCCCGTTCTCTAATTCACTCGTGCCGCCATTCAGCTCCACAATTCCAGAATGCAGTTCGCTGTAGGATGACGCCAATTTTCCGACTCCATCTGTATAGCTGACCAGGCCGGAATGGAACTCGCCGTACTTGGCGGACAGCGAGGCGATGCCTTTTTGCAACTCTACCAAGCCGCTCATATCTGTTTTGTCGAGAGAAGCAGATAGACTGTCAGCCGTGGTTGTCAGCTGGCCGCTCATCGTATTTACCGAGCTGCTGAGCTCAGTCAGTGTCGGTTCAACCGCTGCAAAAGCTTCCCGTACCTGCGCATATGTCGCTTTCACCTTTTGAGAAGCTGAATAAGAGGCTTTCAGTTTATCGACGACTGCCGGATCCGCTCCGCTCTCAGCCAAACTTGCAAACTCTTCCTCAGAAACCTGCCCCGCTGGAATTTCATTGATCGCTCCATCCAGCGCTCCATAGGCTTGCGAATAGTTTTCCTGCAAAGCCGTTAGCCCGTTTGCAACCTCGTTCAAGCCGCCAGCTAACTGCTTCAGCCCGGCAGGCAGTTCATTCAGGCTTGAAAGGTCCACCTGCGCTGACTTCCCTGAAAGAGATTGGTTGATCTGCGCAAGCGCGTCGCGGATTGAAGCCGAACCATTCACAAGCCCTGCGGAAGATCCGCTCAACTCATTCATCCCATTTTTATATTGTGCCGAACCCTCCTGCAGGCCGGCTGTACCGTCATTCAATTCCGACACGCCGGTTTCCAGTTCGCCTACACCATCATTCAATTCCTTGATGGCATTGGACAGCTCCGACATGTCTCCTGCCATGCTTCCGGTTCCAGTTGGATCGATCGGGAGCGTCGATGGGACCGCGGCAATTTCGACTCCGTTGAATTCGAAGTCTCTGACATTTGCCTCTGCCTTGAGTGTTTTCTCTTCCCCAGGCATCACGGTAAACGTGATTTGCTTGTTCTTCCCGGCATTGGCCACCATTCCGCCAGGTGCTTCAATGCCCTGGTAGGTGTTTGGCATTGCCAGGGACACCTGAAGAAGATAGTTTTCATAGAAGACTCCATCTCCCTCTTCGTTCTCCGCTATTTCAACCGAGATTTCAAGGTGGCCGGTCTTTCCTGCCAGTTCCTCCGGCTTCACTTTTTTACCATCAAGCAGATACGTAACGTTCACATTCCAGGGCAGTTCCGTTTTTTCATCCATGTTTCCCTGATAATAAAATTTTCCTTCCGGGGCTTGGACTTCAATCTTCTGCCCCTCCTGATCGATTTCCGCTAAATCAGTGAGATTCTTGACGCTGCTGTATTTTCCGTAATCCAGGATTTCCCCGGCCTTGTCGACCTCAAGTGTATTCACGACATAGATATTATCCAGATTCCCGCTGGCGTTCAACGTGGCATAGATCACTTCATCTTTTGAAGCGACATTGCCTTCCGTCGCCGCATGCGCAGGCTGGCTAAGAAATGAGGGCAAGAAGACCATCGCAGCGAGAGCAGAGTAACATAATTGTTTTTTTCTCATCATCATTTCTCCTCATAAAAATTTGATTTGTAGGTTGTCTTTTTTATCAATTTATCGAATACGACCAGCATGGCCGGCAGCGCGAACAGCACCATGATGAAGGCAAGCAGCGCGCCCCTTCCCATCAACAGGCCGATCGATCCGACAATCGGGTTGGAGGAAGTGATCCATAGGATGAAGCCGACACTGGATAGAATCGCGGCCGAAATCGAAATCGAGAACGTCTTTTCATCCAGGGTCTTCACAATCGCTTCCCGAGCCGGCATCTCTTTCCGGTTATGATTGTATTCCTCAGTGAAAAGAATCGCGTAATCCACCGTCGCCGCCAGCTGCACCGTGCTGACGATCAAGTATCCGACAAACACTAATGATGTGTCCGTAAAGTACGGGATCGATAAGTTGATCCAGACCGCTGTCTGGATTGTGACCAGCAGCACGACCGGGATCGAAATCGACTTGAAGCTGAACAGCAGGACAAGCGCGATCGTCACGACCGTCAACACATTTACGACAACATTATCTTTATTGACTGTATTTTTAATATCATAGAGGGTCACACTTTCACCCAATGCGAGCGCCTCATCTCCATAATAATCCTGTGCGGCACCTTCTACATTTTCAACAATGCTGAAAGGAATATCCCCTTCAGTTCCCTGGTTTGTATTGATGATGATCCGGCTATAGTTTTCAGAGTAAAACTGCTCTGTCACCGATTCATCCAGGTATTCAGGCGGGATTTCAGCACCGACCTGATTTGCGTAAGCCATGACGCCTGTGACATAATCCATTCCTTCGATTTCCTCGACGAGCTCCGACTCTTTCGCCGCATCCCCTTTAGGGACCAGCAGCACAATCGAAGTCGTTTCGCCAAACGCTTCATTGACGAGCTTCGCGTCACTTCCCACACGTGTATCTTCAGGCTGCGTGCCTGTTCCATAGATGAACGACGTATTGGTCTGTGCCAGGAATGCAGGGACAATGATCGCAATGACAAGGATCAAGCTCGGAAACTTCAGCTTCATCACTTTATTTCCGATACCCTTGAAGCTCGGCACAAAGTTCTTATGCTTGGTTTTATCCATCCATTTATAAAGAACAAGCGTCAACGCGGGCAGGAATACCATGACACTGATGAAGCTCAGAATGATCCCTTTTACAAGGTTCAAGCCAAGATCCGACCCGATTTCAAACTTCATGAATGTCAGCGCCATGAATCCGAAGAATGTCGTCGCGGCACTTGCCATAATCGCCGGGAAGGACTTCTTCATCGCCAGTTCCATCGCTTCTTCCGGACTGCTCGTGGTTTTCCTGTAATCTGAGAAACTATGAAGCAGGAACACTGCATAATCCAGCGAAACCGCCAGCTGTAAAATAGGCGCGACAGACTGGGTGACGAACGAAACTTCCCCGATAAAAATGTTCGTTCCCAAGTTGATCAGGACCGACACCCCGATCGCTGTCAGGAAAAACAGCGGCTCCACCCATGATGTCGTGGAAACAACCAGGATCAGGATGATGATCGGCACCAATAACATGGCAGCGAACATGGATTCCGAGCCAGCCATCTTCTGAGAGCTGGCTGTGTTGATCGCTTCTCCTGCAATTGCCCCTTCCTCTCCGATCAGTTCATAAACCGCATCGGTGGCTTTTACTTCCTCGCCGCTCCGGACACTGATTGAGAAAAGAGCATTGCCTTCTTTATAATAATTTTCCACCGTCTCTTCATCCGCAATTTCGAGCGGCTTCTTCAAATCGACCATATCGTCAAGCCACATCACACTTGAAACCCCGTCAATGTCTTCTAATTGTTTTTTATAATCGAGGGCTTCCTGTATGGTGACATCGGTGACCATGACCCGGGTATCCGGCACATCACCGGTGAACTCCTCTTCCATGATGTCCATCGCCTGTGTCGACTGGGCATCTTCCGGTAAGTAATCAACCATGTTGTAATTGACCTGTACAAAGAACTGCGCAGCTGTCGAGAGCACCGTAATAAGGACGAAGGCAATCAGAACAGCTTTTTTATGTTTGATGATCCGCGATGCTATATTAATGATTTTTCATCCTCTCTTGTCACTTTCCGATTTACACTATATCATTATATTAAACACCGTGTTGGATATTCAACAAACAGTTGCGTATATTATGTACATTACACAACATTTTTAAAAAATATGTTGGTTAACTTTGTGAATAGATTGTGAAAGAAAGGATCATGAAATATGAGTTCAAAAATGGATCGAAGAAAGCAATACACGAGGATGGTTTTAAAGAAGAGCTTGATGGAACTTCTGCAGGAAAAATCCATTTCCAGCATCACCATCAAGGAAATCTGTGAAAAAGCGGACATCAACCGCTCCACCTACTATGCTCATTTTGCGAATCAATACGAGCTGCTCAATTCAATAGAAGAAGAATTCATCGAGGACCTTGTCGGAACGCTCACTCAGTACAACATGGCCAAAGAAGACGGTTCCCTTCAGATGACGGAAAAATTCTTTGAGTTCATTGCCGAAAACAGTGAAGTCTGCGAGACCCTCCTGAGCGAAAATACCGATATCCACTTTCAAAAAAAGGGCATGATGATCACCCGCCAGTATATCTTCAAAGACTGGATCACCGATATGAAAATGGACGAGGAAACCTATGAATACATCAACCTCTTCATCGTCAGCGGCAGCATCTATGTGACAAAGAACTGGCTCGAAAACGGCCAGAACAAGACCCCCAAGGAAATGGCGGAAATCCTTAATAATTTTATTAATAAAGGACTGTCGAATATGCGATAGATGCGGCCAGCTTTATAAAAAAGTCCCTGGCAGTCATGCAGCCAGGGACTTTGGTTTAGGTTTCGTTTAATAAAGAGGAGTTGGAGCTTACTCAGGCCTGTTTTGGTTTGTTTCTTTTGATTCATTCCCTTGAAACATAGCTTGCAGGCATTTTAGGGTGCGGTTACTCTAGATAAGGTCTCTGAAAACACCCCTCAAGACACTTTTAGACGGAATTCTGCTCCAACATGTCCTTGAAATCCACTCTCAAGACACTTTCGGACGGAATTCTGCTCGATCATGTCCTTGAAACCTGCTCCCAAGACACTTTTGGACCAGATTCTGCTCAATCATGTCCTTGAAAACCGCTCTCAAGACACTTTTGGAGGGAATTCCGCTCGATCATGTCCTTGAAAACCGCTCCCAAGACACTTTCGGGCGGAATTCCGCTCGGACATGTCCTTGAAACCCGCTCTCAAGACACTTTTGGACGGAATTCCGATCGATCATGTCCTTGAAACCCACTCCCAAGACACTTTTAGACGGAATTCTGCTCGATCATGTCCTTGAAACCCGCTCTCAAGACACTTTCAGACGGAATTCTGCTCAATCATGTCCTTGAAAACCCGCTCTCAAGACACTTTCGAACGGGATTCTGCTCGAACATGTCCTTGAAACCCGCTCCCAAGACACTTTTAGACGAAATTCCGCTCGATCATGTCCTTGAAACTCGCTCTCAAGACACTTTCAGACGGAATTCTGCTCGAACATGTCCTTGAAGCCCGCTCTCAAGACACTTTTAGACGAAATTCCGCTCGATCATGTCCTTGAAACTCGCTCTCAAGACACTTTCGGACGGGATTCCGCTCGATCATGTCCTTGAAAACCGCTCTCAAGACACTTTTGGACGGGATTCCGCTCGAACATGACCTTGAAACCCGCTCTCAAGACACTTTCGAACGGAATTCTGCTTGATCATGTCCGCAAATCCCCCCAAACCCATCAATCCTGCTGAAAGCTTGCCCAGTTTCCGATGTTCTTGATGGTTTTGTACTCAGGCTGCCAAACAGCATCGACTACGGCTTTTTCGACGTTGGTGATGTCCGCTCTGGCGACACCTTCTTCGATGGCCGCCTTTGCGACTGCAACAGCTACCGTGATGGAAACCGGATGCAGTTTTTCAATGGATGGCAGCAGGGATGCTCCCGGTGTCGTGCTGTCGCACATGTCAGCGACCGCATTGGCTGCTGCCGCGAACATGCCTTTTGAGATGACTTCCGCTTTGGAAACGATCGCTCCAAGGCCGAGTCCTGGGAATACGAAGGCATTATTGGACTGGCCGATTTCATAGGAAATCCCATTGTATTCAATGTCTGCAAACGGGCTTCCCGTCGCGATCAATGCCTTTCCGTCCGTCCAGTTGATCAGGTTTGCCGGCACTGCTTCGGCAAGGGCCGTCGGATTGGACATCGGCATGATGATCGGGCGCTCAACGTGTTTCGCCATTTCTTTTACGATTTCCTCCGTGAACGCTCCTGCCTGTCCCGATGTACCGATGAGGATGGTCGGCTTCACTTTTTTGATGACTTCCATCAAGGAGATGATTCCATCTTCATCACGGTCCCAGTCTTGGACTTCATCTGATGCCCTGACATACGGCTTCTGGAATTTCAGTACATCCTCCGCTTCATCTGTCAGGAGGCCGCGGTAGTCGATCGCCCAAAAGCGGTCGTTCGCTTCTTCCCTTGTCATTCCTTCAAGCACCATCGCGTCGGCAATCTGATCGGCATTTCCGATTCCGGCAGCTCCCGGCCCGAAGACCACTATGCGCTGGTCCTTCATGGTTTCGCCCGTCACCTTCAACGCAGACATGACCGCAGCAAGGGTGACCGCACCTGTACCCTGGATATCATCATTGAACGTAAGGATCTTGTCACCGTACTTCTCCATGATCATCCTTGCGTTCACATTGCCAAGATCCTCCCAGTGAAGAAGGACTTCAGGGTAAAATCGTCTCGCCGTTTCAATGAACAAATCAATGAAATCATCATACCGGTCCCCGCGGACACGGGCGAACTTGTTTCCGATATAGATCGGATCCGCGACCAGCTCCTGATTGTTCGTCCCCGTATCAAGGACAACCGGCAGGACACGGCTTGGATCAATTCCGGCTGCTGCCGTATAAACCGCAAGCTTCCCGATGGCGATATTGATTCCGCCAACACCCTGGTCACCAATCCCGAGGATGCTTTCGGAGTCCGTCACGACAATTAAATCGATATCATTTTTGGAGTGGCCAAGATTACGAAATGCCTTTTCAATGCCTTCCGGGTCATCGATGGAAAGATACAAACCACCAGGTCGGCGGTAGCTGTGTGAATACGATTGGATCGCTTCACCTACCGTTGGTGTATAGATGATCGGCAGCATTTCCGCCAAGTGTTCTTTCAGGAGTTTGTAGAAAAGAACCACATTCCGGTTGTATAAATCATAAAGCACTCCATTTTTAAACAGGTCCGTCGTCCTCATCGAATACTGCTCATAGACCCTCTTGGCCTGTTCATCAAGCGTGAGGACCTGCGGCGGCAGCAGTCCGTCGAGCCCAAGATCTTCCCTTTCCTCTTTTGTAAAAGCCGTCCCTTTATTCAAGAAAGGATTGGCAAGGACATCTTTTCCCTTTAACGTTGTGATGATCAAATTCTCTGGAGCATTCATGAAATATCCTTCTTTCTATGTTAAAACTTTTTAGTATTCTTATTAATATCTTCTAATTCATCCGATTCTACCATTCATATACCCAAAGTTTCACCAGATAAAAGCAAGCCCTGGACAGCCTGCCTGGTTTTCAGCTCAGTAAAATACGGACCTTTAAGAAATTATGTAATTTAAAAAATCACATCGGGATTTCACCCTTCTGAAGTCCACTCATATAAGATGTCCGGCAGGTTTTCTTCATTGTCATTTCCGCGTCCGATCACCTTAAATCCAAATTTTTCATAAAACCGCTGTGCGTTTTCATTAATCTCAAACGTGTAAAGTGTCAGGCTCCCGCTGGATCTTTCCTTTGCTCTTTGAAGCAGCAGGCCGCCTATCCCGGCACCCTGATAATCCACGTGAATATAAAGCTGGCTGATTTCCGACTCATTGAATGCCATCATCCCGGCCACTTTTCCACCTGCCAGGACCAGCTCGACCTCATGTGTTTCCGGCAGGATATGATTCAGAAAGTAGACATGGCTTTCAAAGCTGTGCAGCTCTTTCCGGCCAAGCGCTCTTTCCTTGCTTTCCCTCCACATTCTGACGGTCTCATCCGCATAATCCGGAGTATAGGTGATTACCTTATATTTGTCTTGATTCATTTACATCCCTCATCCCAGGTTCCTATTTTAACATGGAAATGGCGGAAGGACAGGCCCCTTTCTCCACTGATTCCATAAAAAAACCGCCAATCTTTTCCGGCGGTCCCCTTCTGGTTATTTTCTTTTTATATCACGGATTTTCATCTTACTCTCCGGAAGGCTGGGAATATCGTTCATGCTGAAGCTCAAGTCCTGTTCAGGAACCGTGTAGGTCAATTGATTCACCAAATAATCGACGGTCACCCCGAGAAGATCGAGGGTTATCCATTCTCCCGCACAACGGTGTCCGATATCGTACTCTCCCCCGCCTTGAGGGATAAAATCAAACGGGCTGCCGGACCATGATTCGAACCGGTCAGGATTAAAGGTATCCGGCTGCGTCCACAGCTCCGGATGATGGTTGGTGCCGTACAGGTCCAGAAGTGTCAGGGTGTCTTCTTTAAACAGGTACCCTTTCCACTCGAAATCCTGTTTAACACGGGCTGCCGTGAATGGGAAAAACGGATAGTAGCGGCGCACTTCCTGAATGAAGCGCTGCTGTTCGTCCTTTCCGCCATTCCTCACTTTTTCCGCTTCCTCCGGATAATCATGGACGGCAAGGGCGGTGAAATCCGCATAGACGGAAATCGCTGTGATCGGACGCAGCAGATTCAGAAGTTCCACTGCAACGATGCGGGGCTCAAGAAGCTTCCCTTCTGTATCCTTGTGAAACGAAAATTGGTAAAGCGCCCGCTGTTCATCAAGTTGAACATCTTTGTTCCGCACCCTTTCCACCAAATCCACCAGCCGCTCTTCCGCTTTGGACCTCGACCTTCTTGATTGCCAATGCTTCAGGCTGAAACTCGCCGCACCCTCAAACATATCGCTAAGCTCATCCGTCCACTCATCCAAATGGTCTTTCTCCAGCGGCACCCCCGTCCATTCGAAGGCCGTTTCCGCAAGCATCTTCTTCACTTCATCATAGAAGATGATCTCATCCTCCAGCTCCCACCGTTTGCTATATTCATCCCATTTCCGGGCAAAGATTTCCTGAATTTCACCCAGTGCCTCGTCCGACATCATCGACATGAACATCGCTTTCCGGTTCCGGTGCTCCCCGCCGTCAAGCCCCTGGACACCGCCCACTCCGAACAGGGTTTTCTGAGCAAGCTTAGGCGCTGCATTTTCCCGTTTGAACCGGTCATTATCATAAAAAAGTTCAGCCGCTTCCTTCCCGGTCAAACAGATGGCATCCTCACCCAAAAGGCTCGTTTCAAATATCGGCGAATCGTACTTCTCGCTCCGGTTCATGATGTATAAATACCCTTCCTTAAGAAGGCGGACATTTTCAATAATCCCTTTCTCTTCCGGCATCTGCCTATGTTCTGACATTCTTCTTCCTCCTTCATTCGAAACAGAATCCACTTCCCTTTACCACTATTTGGAGAGAGGAAAACCCCGGCCGGGACGGAGGCGGGACGGAGGGACAGGTTCCGTGTCCCATTTTTTCTTAGAATCCCCGCATTCTGGCCTTCAATTCAAGGACGGGGACGAGGGGACAGGTTCCATGTCCCATTTTTGGTAGATTTCCCTTATTTGTGCCTTCGATACAAGAAAAAGCCCCGGCGGTGTGGACCAGGGACTTAGGTGATTGTTGAGATGGGGGGTTCAAGGCATTTCGGGGGTTGTTTTTTCAGGTTGATGTATTTGAAACGCTGCTTCAAGACACTTTCTGCTTCAGTTTCTTGTGTTGATGTCCTTGAAATCCTTTTTCAAGACACTTTCTGCTTCAGTTTCTCTTGTTCATGTCCTTGAAACCCTTTTTCAAGACACTTTCGGCCCCAGTTTCTCTTGTTGATGTACTTGAAATCCTCTTTCAAGACATTTTCCCCTGCATTTTCTCCTGTTCATGTCCTTGAAACCCTTTTTCAAGACATTTTCCCCTGCATTTTCTCCTGTTCATGTCCTTGAAACCCTCTTTCAAGACACTTTCTGCTGCATTTTCTCCTGTTCATGTCCTTGAAACCCTTTTTCAAGACACTTTCGGCCCCAGTTTCTCTTGTTGATGTACTTGAAATCCTCTTTCAAGACATTTTCCCCTGCATTTTCTCCTGTTCATGTCCTTGAAACCCTCTTTCAAGACACTTTCTGGCCCCAGTTTCCTTGTTGATGTCCTTGAAACCCTCCATCTATTTTTCCATATCCCGGAAGTCAGTTACTCTAACAAAACGACTGCCAATCATGATATAATTTTAAAAAAGAAAGGAGGTATGATGATAATGGAAGAACTATTAAAAAAATTCATGGAGCAGATGAATAACCGTTTTGACCAAGTTGACCAGCGATTCGAAAAAATAGATCAGCGGTTTGACCGAATGGACCAGCGATTCGAAAAAATGGATCAGCGGTTTGACCGAATGGACCAGCGATTCGAAAAAATGGATCAGCGGCTTGACCGAATGGACCAGCGATTCGAAAAAATGGATCAGCGGTTTGACCGAATGGACCAGCGAATGGAAGGATTAGAAAAAGACGTGAAAGAATTAAAAATCGGACAAAACCAGTTGAAGGATAACCTTATCCATGGACTCGGACCCTACTTTGAGCAGATAGAGAAACACATCGATGAAAAGACGGATGGAATCAGAGAAACAATCAAGGGACAGCAAAACGTAATCGATACACTGTCAGCCCGTTCAATCAAACACGAAAGCGAATTGAAAGAGTTTAAACGAATGATCAAAAATCAATAAATGCTTTTTCCCCTTTGCTAAACTCTTAGGTTATTGGCTCTTCAATTGCCTTTTGGGCTTACCAAAAACGACCCTTATTCCAGCATTTCTTGCATCTTTTCGGCAGCTTAAACCCTCTTGTTTAAAAAACTTCTGTTCTTCCACAGTAAACGTGAACCGCTTCCCGCATTCAAAGCATTTTACTAAATAATCACTTGCCGGTGAACCCTTTAATGCTTCTTTTATCTTATCCTGTCTTTGCAGGGCTGCCTGGTTGTCAACCGGATTCTGAAGTTCAAGTATACCAATGGTTTCCCGGATTTCGGTCCTGACTTTTTGATATTCGATCTCTTCCCATAGTTTTAGATAGGGAATAAACGCTTGGTTACCAGATTCCTTGATCTTTTCCAGCATCAAGAGAATCATCTGCCGGTTTCGGTCCTTTAAATAGGCCATCTCAGGAGTTTCTTTTCCCTCTGATAACCAGTCCCTCCATTCATTGATCAATTCGTTGGCATATTGGTCGGATTCTATCAGCCAGCCCCTCTCTGTATAGACAATCATCGGCAGCTTTCCAAAATACTCGATATTGAGGAAGTCATGGTCAATCATCCGTTGTATGAACTAATGATGAATCCAGGGGGACAGCATCACTGCCTGTCCCTGGGGCCATCACCACCGATCCTTCACGCGTACTCACTTAATCTTCTTCAACTCATCCAAAAACGCAGGCTTATTCTTATTTAACTCCTCCAACGCGTCAATGACCTCCATCTGTTTTTCTTTGCCGGCAATCTTTTTGTAGCGATTTATTTTGCGGCATACTTCCTTATACACCCGGCGGTTTGATGCCTCATTTGCTTGGTCAAATAAATACTGCTTATAGATCTGCAGGACATCTTCTTTATACTCTTTTTCCAGCTTCCCGGCATATTGTTCAATATAATATCTTGGTTTATTCCTGACGAATTCCAGCAAAGCCTCCATATCATTCTCTTCTTCTACCAGTTTAAGAAAGACCTGTTCAGCGTATGCTCCTCTGGCTTCCTGCAATTCTTGTTTCAGTTCTGAGTAGAATTGCTCATAATTTTTGGCAGCCAGTTCTTTCAAGTCATAGTAGCAGCTGAATTCTCCGTTAAACAGAAGTTCTCTTCCCAGTCGTTTCTGTTCTTCTTTCATAGAGAGTGACTTATAGGCTTGATAACGGTACTTCTTCCATCGTGACACCAGCCCGGGGTATTGCTGATCCTTCTTTTCACCCTCAAGGCACAGGTCAATCGCCTTCTGGTAACTTCCTTCCTGAAAATATATCTCCAGCAATTGCTCTTTAAAAGAGGGAAGGTGCATGTGCTTCAGGATGAACTGCAAGCCTTCATCAGCGGTCCCGTACTCATCCAGCAGTCTGTATAACAATTGAAGCAGCCTTTCATTATTGTATTCTGAAGAAAAACCATTCGGCTTCTCACTTAAGAAAGTTTCAATTTTATCCCTTAACTGACCTCTATAATCCTCATCATCCGCAAACAGAAAACAACTATTCAGCAGGTCAATCCTGAAATCTTCCCAGTCTTCAAAAATCTTTTTATCCGTATGCTTGAGAAGCTTTGCAGAAATTTTTCTCCTATGGTCCGAGGCCTTATCAAGATTGGAACAGATTTCTTCGAGCATAAACTGTGATTGCGAAATGAGAGAGCCCAGGTCTCCATTCGAATCATCAGCATATTGAAATGCGTTGATGGCTTCATCCATTATCATGAGGGCAATATCGACTCCTGTCACTGGATCCTTTGTACTTCTTGCTGTTTGTAAAATGTCCCCCATTTCCATCGCGAAGCCCCCAGCCTCCCTGGCATGGATAAATCTTTCTCTTCCTTTGTATCTTCTTACGATGGACCGCATCTCTTGTCTGCATAATTTCAGTGCCTCTCCGCTGTCTGCTGCTCCATAGGTCCGCAGCAGCTTGTTCTCCACCCTCTCATCTTTATCAGCTATATCTGAGATTATTTGAATCAACTGTTCTTTTGAAAGTGTGCTTAAAACACTTTCAACCGTCGGCTTGCCGGTCTTATTCTTGTTCTGGCCAGGCGCATTCATCTAAATCCCCCTCACAATCTATAAAGTTACGGAGAGACATGTCCAGTAATTCCAGACTGTCTTCCTCCAATAAAATTGATAGTTTATGTAGACTTTTCTCCTTTTGAAACCATTTTCTCCTTATTTCCACCCATTATAACATGCTATTTCCCAGATTTTTTCACATCAAAAAAACCTGCCACAGGCGAGTTTTCCTTTACTTTATTTAACCACCGGCTTGCCATCCTTATCCAATAACGGGGTGAGCCCTCCGGAGTACCCACTCCAGCTGTACAGATAATGGACCCCCGTCTCGGTGTCTACAATGATTTTATTTCCTGACACCGTACCCTCGACATGAATCTCTTCAAATCTCTTTTCCTTTTTATCTTCATTTTTACCAAACATGCTCTCATCTCCTTTTTATATGTAATAAGCCATCAATACGTCATCCGCATATGTACCGTCTTCATATTTAACCTGGTTCTTCTGCCTGCCTTCTTCCACAAAACCCATGCGAGTGTACAGGTTAAGGGCTCTCTGGTTGCCAGACACGACGCCCAGGCAGATCTTCTCAAGGCCATCCTGCTGTTCAGCCCAGTCCAGCAGATATTCAATAAGCCGGGTGCCGGCCCCTTGATTGGTGTACCCTTCCTTGATTCCCATGCCCATTGCCCCCGCATGATGTAAGCGGCTCATATCATAGCGGAAAAAGACCATAAACCCGACAACCTCACCGTCCGCTTCATAAACCGCATAAAGGTTCCCCTTTTCGCGGCTCGTCCGTATCTTTTCCCTTTCATTTTCACTGTCGTCCTCCAGTTCGTCTGGAGAAGAGATAAAGAATTTTGTTGTTTCTTCTGATAGAATGATTCCTTTTTTAATCTCCAGGATCGCTTCTGCGTCGGTTTCATTTGCCAGACGTATCAATAAGATCCCCCCTGTGTTTTTTTGTGGGAACAATCGCGGTAAAATCAATTGCTTAACCCCTAACTTATATTCTCATTATTCCGAAACCCGCTGCAGGACTCAAGGAAAATAGTAATCCGGTATGATTTTTTACATTGTATAAACGATGCAGGAATATACCTGTATATAGTAGAAAAGATATAGTAACAAGAAATTCATGGACTTTTTTTCACCACAATCATACATAAAGGGGGTTTCGATTCATGGTGAAAAAAGCAGGTCTGATGATGGTTCTTTTGCTGCTTTTAAGTGGATGCCGTATAGAGATGGATTTAAACGGGGTATCTTCCCCGCGGCCAATGGCTCAGGCTGATGGGCAGACCAGCACTCCGAATGACAAGATTAAAAAAGAACCGGTAAGTGTGTTTCTGAATGGGGATGTTGTATATAAAGAGAAGCAAATCACCCTGAAGCTGGAAACGGCATTGCCGAAGGGAACGATTTTGAACATCATATTACGGGAGTATCCAAAGGACGCATCCTTAAGAGGGATCGCTGACGAGAGTGTCCAGCCTGTCGAGACCCCGGTTTATGAAGGGACCGTTGAAGCCAATTCCAAAAATATCGTCCTGCCGGTAGAGCGGGATGTGGAACAGATTTACAACCTGTCAGTTGAATTCAGGCCGGAGATACAAACTGATGAACTGAAAGAAATATACGGTGAACGAGGCGAAGAGATCGTCATCGCCAAGAACCTTAACCGCTATGAATACGAAGGCAAGACCATGATCGGGGCCGAGGCATCCAGTTATATCGGATTTCCGCCCGGATCAGGCTGGCTTGAGTAACAAAAAAGCTGAAGCTCCTATGGGAACTTCAGCTTTTTTGTGCATTTATGATTTCCGGTGCAGCTTCACCCTCTGACTCACCAGATACCCCGCAGCGAGAATAAAGAAAATAATCAACAGGCCCGTAAAGCCCTTGGTGAAACCGATCCGCTCTATCGCAAATCCGAATAACGGAAAGCTGATCATGATGACGAAGCTTTCCAACAACCCGATAAGCGAAAGGAAAGTGGACCTGATAGTGCTTTTTAAAAATTGCTGAACAAACGAGCTGAAGATCGGTTCAAACAGGCTCAGCAGCTGTGCCAGGAAAAGAAACGATAACAGAATCGCCCAGTCACTGGCAAAGATGAAAAGGACAAAGAATAGAAGAAACATGCCCAATCCATAGTATAAGATATTGAAAAACTTGAATCGTCTTTCCACCCTGTATGCAATCTTCGCCATTGCCACTCCCAGGAGCCCCTCGATTGTAAATACCGCTCCGACCACCACAGGAGAGTATCCCAGCTGAATGAAGTATTCCTGCCCGTAGAACACAATGATCACCATGACCGCACTCGCTAAAATAAACAGGACGACAGGCTGGTGAATGACCGAATTCCGCCTCCAGACATCAATCCCCAGCTTGAATTGGTGAACCCATTGGTGATACCAGCGCCCCGTTACCTCTTCGGGCTTTTCCCGGTCCGGTTCCTTCATGAATAGGAGCGGAATGATCGCAAGGACATGGGTGATAATCGTTGAACCATATACCCATTCCCAGCTGATATCGGCCATGAAGCCGCCAAGAAATTTGGCAAGGCTCAACGACAACAAACTGAGGGCCGTCATGCTGCCGATGACCCTCGTATAATCTTTCTCACGATTTTGATTCTTCAACGTGTCATAAGCAAATGCCTGCTCGGCTCCCGAATGGAAGGTGACCAGGAGCCCCATCGATAAAAATGCCAAAGTAAACATGGAGAATGTGCCGCTGATCAGCATAAACAACCCATAAAGGAGACTGAAGACATTTCCGATCACCAGGCTGACCTTTCTTCCATACAAATCTGCCACCATGCCGGTCGGCACCTCGAAAAGCACGATCGCCAAGTGAAGAAAAGCTTCCAAAATGCCGATTTCGCCGAAGGTAAGCCCCTTGTCGCCCAGATAGATGACCCACAACGCCCGGTCAAAAAATAACTGCGCAAAAAATATATAAAAATAAAGCAAGTAAATATTATTCTGTCTTAAAGCCATTGAAATACGTCCCTTCTTAAACATAAAAGTAAAAAACCACAGGGAGAT
>NZ_QXIR01000021.1 GCF_003581585.1 Bacillus salacetis | reverse complement strand
CTTTTGTCCCAGCCTCAAAAATCAGTGCATTCCTCTTAAACCGTATGTTATATCACTTGTTCATATGAGCCAGGAATCCTCCCAGTAGTGAGTCCTTATCTTCAGGAGGGGGTTCTTCCTCTTCGGAGTCCGCTTCCTGCCTTGCCATCTCCCAGTCAAAGCTGGCAAGATCATCTTCGTCTTCCTCTGGTTCCGGGTCTCTTTCGGGTATTACACTCGTGTCTTCCGCTGCTTCCTCTTGTACAGCTTCAGGCTTGCTGATCTTATTATCCGTATATTCTTGAAGGTAAAGTGCTTCATCAATATCTATTGAATTGCTGTTAAGCGTAGCCAAAATGGAAGCCGCCCTTAAAGGATCCGCTAATAACTGATGAACAATGCTGCCCAATAAAGCTTCAGAATGGGAGTGCCGAAGCCAATTGCGCTGCTCTTTTGTCAATGACTTCGGAAGGGGGATAGTGATCATTTCTTTTTCCTTTGATAAAGAATGATTGACACCTTCCAATACCATCTCTGCAATTCTGCTTGAGAAGTTCCTGCGTTCTTTTTCTTTCATTTCCTGCAGCTGCCTAATGATATGGTCAGGTGTATCCGAAGGCAGCCGGAAAGTGATGGCTTGTCCTCTTTGGATCCTTGTCACTCCGGAATTATTCATAATATCACCCTTAATTGCTTACCGTTTCTTTCTTGGCGCCGCTTTCTTTTTTCTTTTTCTCATTGCTTTGTACGAAGTCAGAAATCAGCTTGTAATAGGCATTTGCCATCATCCAGATGCTTTCTTTTTCATCTTCGAAAAATTCAATATTATATCCATCAAGGTTGTTATTCAACGTCTTGATATATTCCTTCAGAACAGCCGAACCACCGCCTACAAAGTAGCAGATTTCCGTCTGGGAGTTCTTTTGCCATACATTACGTAAGAAGCGGTACTGCTTCTTGGCCAATTCCAGCAGAATCCGGTCCGTGATATCGTGAACACTTGTCCGGCTTCCCTTTACCATGATGTGATTGCGGTCGTTTTTCCTCGTAATGATGTCTACCACATCACGGCGGCTGTCCAATTCAATCCCGTGCTTTGTCCTGATTTCTTCCCGAATTGCTTCAAGATACTCTGAAATACCGATGTTAAAGCCTTGTGCTTTGTCATCATCGACATTTCTATTTTTAATGACGGCTATATCAGTTGATAATCCGCCGATATCCTGGATAAGAATCCTCTTATCAATCAGGTCCTTATTGATGATATTTAAATCATTGTCCATGACCAGGTTGATATACGCTGCAAAACCTTCCGGATATACCTTAACCTGATCGAATTTGATATTGACTTTCTTTCCTTGATACTTAGGCGTTACAAGGAATTCGACCTGATGGACGGAACCCAGGAGCTGGGCGCGGTAGCCCACATCTTTTCCTTCTTTCACTTCCCTTAATGGCAAGCCTGTCCCAAGGGTGTAATTTGCATCGATAACATCGCCTTTTTTGTTTGAACTTTCTGAAACTTCATCCCGCACTGCATCTAATGCCAATGCTGCAAACAGCATAACAAGGGTTTGATCTTCTTCAGATTTTGTACTGCCTGGATCCAATTCGGTTGCATTGTCGCTTTTTGTCGCAAGGTTCCCGACTCGATAAATGTTGTTATTTTCCTTTAGGGCAGGGGAGTGGACCCTGATATGGATTCCATCCAGTGGATCCTTTTCATTTAATTCTTCTATACCTATTACTGGTCTGTCTTCTGTATCTCTTGCCATGACATTCGGTATGTATAAGTCATGATCCAACTTTCCAAATAAGGCTTTCACGCAATCATTTCCTACATCAATTGCTGCAACTCTGGATAAAGTCATCTAATCATCCCTTCATTTTTGAAATATTCCAGCTACTTACTAAATGATAAAGCAGGGAGGGGAAAGCGTCAATAAGGCCTTAGTTGTATTCAAACAAGAAAACATGTATTCAATAACGTATACAATATTAGTGATTTGTACACATCCTAATCTAACGGTATGCACACTACTTTGTAAACTTGTATACATTTTTGTATACACAAAGAATACTTATTGTGTACATGTATACAAAAAATGAGTACATGAAACAATTAGTACTATTACCTCCCCTGTTCTAAATTTATCAGACTGGAAAATACCCAGCTAATCTGATAAACTTATATAGTTACCAATGATAACTATTATCTTAGCTAGCTATTTTTTTGGAGGTGGTTACTATAAATATTTCACAACAATTTTTCCATCAATTGCTGATGTTGTACCGACCGTTTGAAAATCAGCTGAATATTCAATTGGGGCAGCACAAGCTTCACAGAGCCCAGTGGACCATTCTGTACTACCTTGCCAACTACGGGTCTGCGTCGCTGATAGAGCTGGCTAAATATCAGGGAGTCGAGAAACCGACGATTACCAGGACCATTAACGGGCTGGAGGAAATGGGATATGTCGGTCACATCCCCGGGAAGGACAAGAGGGAAAAGCGAATAGACCTGACGAAGAATGGCTGGGCACTGTATAAGGATGTACGGATAACGATTGATCAATTTGAAGAGGACATTTTGAACGGTATTTCTGAAGAAGACCAGCAAAGAACAATAGAGTTAATGGGTGAAATACGCCAAAAGATACTTAAATGGGGAGATAGATAAAGTGGATCTGACATCTAAGCCGAAGCTATGGACGAAAGATTTCATCATAGTTTCAGCAGTGAATTTTTTCTTATATTTAGTATTTTATTTATTACTGGTTACAATAGCTGTTTATGCTGTTGAACTGTTCGCTGCCTCTGAAAGTGAGGCAGGGCTTGCAACCGGAATCTTTATTATCGGGACATTGATCGGCCGGCTTGTAATAGGAAGGATGATCAACCTGACCGGAAACAGGCTGATGCTGTTTATCGGCCTTGCATTTTTCACCTTGACTTCAGGATTTTATTTCATAAACGCCGGAATCACCTTCCTGCTTATCATCCGTTTCATACACGGTACGGCTCTGGGTGTGGCGAGCACAGCCACTGGAACGATAGTGGCTCAAATCATCCCGCAGTCACGCAAAGGGGAAGGAATCGGCTATTACAGCATGAGTATAACTATGGCCACCGCAATCGGGCCGTTCATCGGACTGTATATGAGCCAGCATGCCAGTTATCAAACAATCTTCGGCTTCTGCCTTGCCTTAGGGATTATAAGCCTGGTTCTGGCACTATTCATGAAAATCCCGGAAGTGAAGACGGAATCAACGGAAAAGGCAGGCTTGAAACTTTCTAGCTTCATTGAACCCAAAGCGGTCCCAATCGCTTTAGTGACAATGTTTTTGGCACTGGGATATTCAAGTGTTCTTTCGTTCTTGAATTTTTACGCCATTGATATAGACCTTGTCGATATTGCGAGCTTCTTCTTTATCGTCTATGCCGCAGCGATTTTCATTTCCCGCCCTGTCACAGGACGCCTTATGGATGTGAAAGGGGCAAATTCTGTCATGTATCCGGCTTTTGCCTTCTTCGGCGGCGGCTTGCTGCTTTTGAGCGTCAGCGGCAATAGTGTCACCTTCTTGCTGTCGGCGGTTTTGATTGGCTTAGGATTTGGTAACATGCAATCCATCACCCAGGCCATAGCGGTTAAATTGACGCCTGCCCACCGGATGGGATTGGCAACATCCACCTACTATATTTTCCTTGATGCAGGACTTGGATTCGGTCCTTACTTCCTTGGTTTCCTTATTCCATTGACCGGATACCGCACCTTGTATCTTATTATGGGAATCATGGTCCTGGCAGCCACCATTCTTTATTACTTCATGCATGGAGCTAAAGAAAAGCTAGCCGACACTGCAGCTTGATCATAAAGTGAAAGAGCAGAGATGGCTATTCTCTGCTCTTTGTTTATCTTTTATAGCATATTATGAATCTCTTTCTTTAGCCATTTGGGTATCGCGGATATTTTTTTGAATGGTGATGGCTGCAAATATACTTAGAACAAAGGACATAGCGTAAAATCCTTTTTCACTTAAAATGATACTACCGGCATTATACAGGCCGATTGCCATCAAGGAAATGGCGACAATCACCGCAAACCAGCTCAGGCCGTAATAGATGCCTGAAACAGGGATTTCCTCTTCTTTGTCCCTCACTGCTTTCTGAAGAGATACCGCTGCATATAATCCGAATACCAATACGGCAAAGTAATAACCCTTTTCATTTAATTCCATCCCAGCATTGAACAGGCCAATAAGGTAAGCAGATACACCAACAACCAATGCTGCCCAGCTTGCCCCCTTGAACGCAGCAGTCGGTTCCCCCTCTTTTCTTTCCACCTTGGTTTTCGGCTTTCTTTCCTCATTCTTCAACAATGGATTTTCCTTTAGTTCAGACATTAACCGCTCCCCTTTACAGTCATAGAAATAAATTTTATTCAAGCACTGCTACAAGAAATATTATAGCAATATTTAACATAAATGGTTTATTTAATAGGCTCTTTTCGTAAACTTTGTTGCTATTAACTAACTATAAAGTTCAAATAAGATCCTGGTCATTCACGGAAAAAAAACCGGTATGCAAAAAAGAAAAGAGCTACTCACCCATTTTCGAGTGAAAGGCCTTGGAATACAGGGGAAAAATCCGTCTCTTGGGATTTTTCCGAAAGCAACAATTCATGTGAAAACAGCCATATAATATAAATATTATTAAACCCAGACCACTAGGCTTCACGGAAATCACTTATTAAGGAAGCCCCAACTGTCCAATAATAAAAATATACCGGTAAATAACAATATTATGTATGTAAAGATGCGAAAAACATTCTGATTAATCCATTTGAATAATAACTGCCCCAGGTACAGACCCAGGAATACTAAAGGCAGTGCCCATAAGCTCGAGATCCAGATGACTTTACTGGTTCCTGCGAAGACCACCTGGATGATTAGACTGATGAAATAGATAAACAAATAAAAGGCCAGAGTAGTACCTCTTATTGTTTCCTTTTGTGTGTCTGTTCCAGAAAAATATAATAATAGCGGAGGTCCCGGCATGCCAATACTTGTTGTGAAGGAACCCGAAAGTCCCCCGACAAGCATGTCCCGTTTCTGATTTTGGCGGACGCGGAAATTCAGCATCAACATTATTGTCAACGCTATGACCAGCACGCTGACCCCTGTTTTTAAATGACTGATGTCAATCACCAAAAAGACCATCATACCAATGGGGAGGCCAGCCGCACTTCCAACCAGGAACCTTCTTAGAATCCCAAAGTCTATATCCTGTCTGATTTTCATTATGAGGGCTCCTGAAATGAAGAAAGACAAAATCAAATTGATTTGTACAGCCTCGGCAGGTTCAAATAATAAAAGCAGAAAAGGTGTCGCCAGAATAGAAAATCCAAATCCTGTACTGGTCTGAAGCACTGAAGCGACTAAGATTATAAGAATAAATGCTGCTATCTCCATGCGCCACCTCCTCAAATAGACCATATGCCCTTTGACCTCATTGTTTCTCTTTTTTGCGAGTTCCACTTTTGCGTTCTATAACCTCATCGTTTTCTTTTTTCGTGGATTCCATGACCTCATAAACGTCCTGTGACCTCATCGTTTTTCTTTTTTTGGATTCCACCGCCTCATTGACACTCTATGACTACATGGTTTTTCTTTTTCATGGATCCCACTACCTAATTAACACGCTGTACCAACCAATTTTCTTTTCAAAATACAAAAAGAATACAGACCTATTTTAAATATGCTTGGGCATTTTTCGGCAATGATTGAAAGAGTAAGCCTTCATAGACAATATCGAGCAGGCCGGCAATGAAAAGAAGCAGCAGTAATAATACGAATAGAGTTTTCTTTTTCTTGGCTGTTATCCATTTCACTAAACTTCACTCCAACATAACAAATTTTGTTTGATTATATATTAATTCATATTGCTGAAGCGTAACAAGACATCGAACCGTATTCATGCAGTATCAGCCATATTTTTTTTGGTGTTCTTTTTTCCGCTTAAGATAATCCTCATCTTCGCGTGCAAGCTTCCATTTTTCCATAAAGATGGCCGCTGATTCTGCCTTTTCAGGATCATTCTGTCTTTCATTCACTTTGCCATTCTCGTCATATTTCTTCCCGCCTTTATAATTCGTATAGCGGCGGGCTCTTGTATACCCCATTTGCAGGAATTTTCTCGCCATATCCATACCGACAAAATCATCTTTCTCCTTATAATCAAGAAACATGCCATATATTTTGTCAGATGACCCCTTCGCAATCTCAGGTGTCTTAAACCGCCAATGCTCCAGGATTTCGCTTTTATAAGGCTCGACCAGAAGAACGCCTTGTTCTCCCCTCCCCACCCTGTACAGTTCAGGATTTTCACGAAAATCAATATTATCAAAATCCAAATCGTAGTTAAAAGCCATGCGTCTCACCCTTTTATTTGAGGTTTACCCTCACCATCCTTGTATTATGCAATACCGCTTCTTGCCATTAAGGATACCTTTTCCATACTGCTAAATTTTATATAAATAACCTTTATCCACTAGTTTTCAAGTATAATGAACCATATTCAGATCATGTATATGATGGTTCCCGGAGAGAATCCTATTCATAGGACGAAAAAACATAAAAAGAGGTTAAAAAATGAGTAGAAACAGTTTTGCGGATTATCGCGTAAGTGAAGAAATACAAAGGGCACTCGAAGTCTTGAAATATAAAACGCCAACGGAAGTTCAAAGCAAGGTCATTCCAGCAGCATTGGAAAATCAAGATCTTATCGTCAAAGCACAAACTGGAAGCGGAAAGACCGCTTCCTTTGGGATACCTGTTTCGGAGATGATCGAATGGGAGGAGAAAAAGCCGCAAGCTTTAATTCTTACCCCTACCAGGGAGCTTGCGGTACAGGTCCGCGAAGATATCACGAATATCGGACGGTTCAAACGCATTAAAGCAGTGGCTGTCTTTGGAAAAGAACCTTTTTCAAAGCAAAGGGATGAACTAAAACAAAAAACTCATGTGGTCGTTGGTACGCCTGGACGGGTCATGGATCACATTGAACGAGGAACCCTGGAATTAGATCGGATCAAGTACCTTATCATCGATGAAGCCGACGAGATGCTTAATAGAGGGTTCATCGATGAAGTGGAAGCAATCATCAATGAATTGCCTTCAAACCGTGTAACGATGGTGTTCTCTGCTACCCTCCCTATGGACGTTGAGAATCTGTGCCATAAATATATGAAGGACCCTCTTCAGATTGTAATTGAAGCAACCGGGGTAACGGCTGATACCATTGAACATTCATTGATTGAAGTGAAGGAAGAAGAAAAGATTTCGCTTCTTAAAGACATCACGGTTGTAGAAAATCCTGACAGCTGCCTGATATTCTGCAGGACCAAAGAGCACGTTGATAATGTGTACAGTGAATTGGATAGGGCTGGATACCCTTGTGAGAGACTCCACGGGGGCTTGGAACAAGAAGACAGGTTCTCGGTCATGGAAGGATTCAAATTGGGGAACTTCCGCTACCTTGTGGCCACTGATGTGGCTGCAAGGGGCATTGATATCGATAATGTGTCACTAGTCGTCAACTATGATGTCCCCATGGAAAAAGAGAGCTATGTGCACCGCACCGGCAGAACCGGACGTGCTGGTAACAAAGGTAAGACCATAATGTTTTCAACACCCTATGAATCTAAATTCACTAAAGCAATTGAGAAGTATATCGGCTTTGAGATACCTTTAATGGAAGCCCCAAGCTACCCGGAAGTCGCTGCCGGAAAAGCTGCTTTTGAAGAAAAGCTTAGCGGCAGGCGTGTTGTAAGGAACAACAAAACTGCCAGAATCAATCAGGATATCATGAAACTCCATTTCACGGGCGGTAAAAAGAAGAAAATCCGTGCTGTTGATTTTGTCGGCACGATTGCGAAAATCCCGGGCGTGGAAGCAGAGGATATCGGCATCATTACCATCCATGACCAGATGTCTTATGTAGATATCCTGAATGGTAAGGGCTCGCTGGTTTTGCAAGCAATGGAGAATGCGACGGTCAAAGGGAAGAAGCTAAAGGTGAGTAAAGCGATTAAATAACAAAGTACCCCTTCATTTCAATGAAGGGGATTTTTTACGTTACTTTATACATCTATTACTAATGGTACGGTTCATTTTCTGGTAAAACTTATAAAACCACGTTGTGTTTGTGTGAATAGAGTGTATGTTACTAGGATATAATTTCTAAAATATTTCCATCCGGGTCTACAACATGGAATATGGCTTGCACAGTACTTCTTCTCACCTGAAAATTTCTCGATTCCAGTAGTCGATAAAAATAAAATATTTGCATGGGCTTAGATTCCCGTATTGCTTTTGAGAGTGCTATAATAATTTCGTAATCAGGGGTTAGAACTCCCATCTCTGTATTACTATTTCTTAATTTAAGTTTCTTTCTAGAGCGATGAAGTGCTGTTTTAATAGATTCATTACTCACTCTTAACATTGACGCTATTTCTTTAGAAGTGTACCCAAATACATCTTTCAACGTAATGAGCATAGATTGTTTCAATGGTAAATTGGTTAATAAAATTTCAATTAAACTATAGTATTCTATTGAATCATTTATTTCTCCATAAGAATCCTCTTTAAAATGAATCACTTCTTTACTTTTTCTTTTTTCGTCAATAAAAAGATTTTTAGCCACAGTACTTAGGAAAGAGAAGTTAAACTCTCTATTCGGCTCTGTCTTTTTTAATCTTAAAACCTTTACTAATGTTTCTTGTACTAGATCTTCAGCTGTCCAAGGCGATCCTGACAACTTCAGGCAATATATATAAAGTTTCTTAATCTCAGTCTCTAGATCTTGAAAAACCATGGTTATCACCTTTTTTTAAAAATTTTTATTAAGTGTAACTTTTACACTATTATATTCGCTATAAGGGAGAAATTCATTTAAAGGAGGAAGATTATGTTTAAGGTAGGCAGTATATTTATTCCAGTTACAGACATTGAAAAATCTACAGATTGGTACGTAAAGTTTCTTGGTGTAAAGATAATCGATAGCTGGGGGGATGGTGCCGGCTTTTATTTACCAAATGGTTCAACACAATTAGCTTTGGTAAAGGTTGAGTCCCCCCAGCCTACTGAGTTTATTATTAAGGGAGACCAAAGGAATTCCTATTTTAATTTTGTCGTTGATGATATTGAAACTGCTCATCAAAAATTTAAACAAAATGGCATAGTTACTACCGAAATCGATGATTTTGGCGGAATGAAATTTTTTGATTTCTTTGACTTGGATGGTAACCCATTTAGTGTGGTCAATGAAGTTGATGGTTCCCCTTACCATTCAGATAACGTGAGAAAAATGCAAGAAAGAGATAAAAAGAATAAATAGGTATTTTTAAAAAAGAATTACCATTCAAGCAGAATTGGTAATTCTTCTTTTGGATTCTTCCTAGATACTCTTTATCAAGTACAACTTCAACTATTTGTGATACGGTTCTCCACCTACTTTATGGTAAAGCAAATCCAGAAATAAACTATTTGATTTTTAACTTTTCCCTCTCCTTTGTGAATATATCAATGCTTCTCTTTAGATAATCGAGTATCGTTTTTAATTCACTTCCATTGTAACTGGAGAATAATTTGCCCATTTCTACCCCAAAGGAATGAAAGATTGGACTCATTTCTGAATTGGTTTTTTCAATATTCCTTTTAATAATTACTTTACGACGATCATTGGGATGCTTATCTCTATAAACAAAGTTTTTCTTTTCCAATCGATCCACCACCGTTGTAACCATTCCCGTTGATAGTCCTGATTTATTAGCGATATCCCCCGCGGTTATTCCCTCATTTGTAATAATCCCTAACACTTTATAATCTGTTACATTTAAGCCTAACGTTTCTGCTACTTGTTGGTGAAACATAATTAAAGCAAAACTAAACTCTTGCCCAATCAGGCTATTTTCACACCTCGTGTTAGTTTCATTTTCTGTTGACATATTTACTACCTCCTATTATTATTTAATTATCTCGATTTTAGAGATACTTTATTTTATAGATACTTATTTAATGAGTTAATTTATATTAGTATATCAAAAAAAGGAGAAAGTAATCATGTTCATAATAGACAGTTTTCTTACTTTAATTTCGTCTTATCAATTCTACTTCTCAAGTTTTATGTTTATCGGCTTAGGAATAATAACAACGGTTGGAAGAGTTTCACAAGTTCTCTTAAAAGAGAAATTTAGTAAATTGTCTTATCTAATTACAGAACTTTGCGTTGAAGGTTTGAGACTTCTACAATACGTTTTTTTTATACTCATTGGCAGAAACATTATTTTTAATTTCAATATAATCTGGCAGTCTATTACCCAAGGCTTTCTGGAGATTAATTACCCTCAAATCATTTGGGACCTTCTTGGATTTTTAATAGTTTTCGGCTTATATAACTTTCTCATATTTATTTTATTTAGCAAGAATAATATTAGTAAAATTATGAAAAGGTTCAATATTGAACGTTATTCAATTAAATCTTTTCAACTAGCATTAGTACTCGGTTTCAAAAATTTATTCCTCATTCCAATAAGCGTTATTTATCTGTTAATTATTTTTAAGATTATCTTATAATAGAGGAGATAATAATATGAGAAATACTGAATTTTGGAATTTTGGGAAATTTGGACTTAAAACATTTTTATTATCTATACTATTTTTTTACGGTCATTTGTCCTTAATAGTGACCTCGCTCATACCATCTTTAATCCGGGCATATCAAATGTGGAACCCTCAAGCACCTTTGGGGTTGGAGATTATTGTTGAATTCACAAGGGTTGTCTTGTTGCTTATGATGATTAGTATTCTTTCAAAAGTTAGTGCAAGAAAACTTTTGAAAAGAGATTTTTGGAAAAACATTGTAAGAAAATATTCTCACCGGATGAAAAAAAACTGGCCATATGTCTTTGCAGCACAAATTATTGTGTTTTTCCTATTTGTTTATGGGTTAGGTAATTTCCTTATTTACTTCATCGTCAACGTATCTATATTTCCCCTCATGGGTATGTTGGATCTCAATTCAAATGATTACTCTGCAGCATATAATGCCTACGTATACTTTTTAAAGAATATGAGTGTTATCCCTTTGACCATTGTATTTATCCTAAAAATGGGTGGAATAAAATCATCTAATCGTTAGAGAAGGGTGCTTTTTCCTATAACGCAAATTCAGGATAAAATAGACTCCCGATAAATTATCAGGAGTCTATTTTCGTATTTTCCTACAGTATTCTTTTTCAATTTTGTTTAACCACTCTTTTTCAAGCACAACTTCGACTCTCTGCTTTACCACTATTTATGATACGGTTCTGCGTCCTTCTTTTACTTGAATAGCATCTTTTAAAGATAAAGCAATGTCTTCTAAAAACCAGAAGACACTGCACTTAAGTTCCTTTCAAAAAATTGCAGAATCACACATAATTTACTGTAATCACAACCTTTTTAGTCATTATTTATTATGAGCATTTTAAACGCTCTGCTTTACCACTATTTGTAATGGTTCATCTTGCTATCCTTACTTGAGTTATTTAATATTCAATAAGTTTCCATTAGTTAACTTAAATGAAATATAATGACTAACAAATAGCCCAAAACTGATAAAAGTATTGAACCAATAAGTCCTGCAGCAAATGCGTTCATCCCTAATCTTCTAAAGGTCCTAATTTCAACACCTAAACCAAGTCCGGCCATTGCCATTCCAATTAATAAATATGCAATATTTACAATATAGTTAGCCATGTTCTCAGAAACGATACCTAATGTATTAAAACCACTCATTGCAATGAACCCTAAGATAAACCAAGGAACAATAGTTAAAGAGATTTTTTTCTTACGACTTTCCACTCCATTACTTTGTGAAATAATTCCAATAATTAACGCTACAGGGACTAATAATGCAACACGTGTTAGTTTGACAATAACTGCTATATCAACTGCAGTAATCCCACCAACCGCACCTGCAGCAATAACATGTGCTATTTCATGTAGTGTTCCACCTGCAAATACACCAAATCCGGTTTCAGATAAATTTAATACAGGATATAAAACCGTATAAATTAACGTGAATATCGTTCCCAGAACAGCAACAGTGGCAGCCCCCACAGCCGTTTCTTCCTCTTCAGCCTTAATTTGAGGGGCAATTGCTACAACTGCTGCAGCCCCACATATCGCTGTACCACAGGCGGTAAGGATACCTAATTTTTTCTCTACTCCAAACAATCGAGTCAATCCATAAACTACTATAAGAGCAAATAAAATATTAATTACTGCAATGATAAATACGCTTGTTCCAGCATGATAAATATCGGATAAATTTAATCTCATTCCTAAAAGAATAATACCTAGTCTTAAAAGTTTTTTACTTGAAAAGGATACGCCGGGCTGAATATTTTCCCGAAGACCAAGTATGGCTCTCCAAATCATTCCTATGATAATGGCAATGACTAACTGTCCCATAATAGACAAGAGTGGAAATGTAGATAAGTATTTTGCCACTAATGCTATGAATAATGTTACACCTATCCCCTTTACAAAAGCCTTATTCACTCGCTGTTTGGAATTTTCCAAGATTGCTTTTTCCATTTATGTCCCCTCCCTTATGTTTTCTGTATATCTATACTTTATTAAAAGTACCATCATTAGTAAAATATATATAAATTATTATAACTATTAACTTTTTTAATAATAAGGTGGGAATTAGTATGTACTATGATGCTTTAAAAACATTTGTAACTCTTGCAGAAGTAAAAAATTTCACAAAGGCTTCCGAACACCTTCATATTTCACAGCCAAGTGTTAGTTTACATATCAAAAATTTGGAAAGGGAATTTCAAACTGAATTATTTATACGTTCTCCTAAACATGTGCAAATCACACCTACCGGAAATATCTTGTACAATCGCGCTAAGCAAATGATCTCTATTTATGAACAGACAAGAGAGGATATTTTAGAACATCATAATTCTATACAAGGAGAATTAATCATAGGGGCAAGTTTTACAATTGGCGAGTATATACTTCCCTCCTATCTTTCTGAACTTCAAAGAAACTTTCCAAAACTTGAACTTAAAGTTGTGATTGGAAACACAGAAGAAATTGTTGAATATGTTCGCCTTTTTCAAGTAGACATTGGATTAATAGAAGGTCAAACAAATGATAAGGAACTATCCATTCATTCCTTTATGCAGGATGAACTAGTTATTATTTATCCTAATAGTAATCATTTAAAATTGAAGGGAAACATCACAATGGCCGACCTTCAGAATCGTACATGGGTAACAAGAGAGGAAGGTTCTGGTACACGTGAATATTTGAAGCACTTTATCAGGACCAATGGATTAAAGGTAAAATCATTTCTCACTATAAGCAGTAATCAAGGAATAAAGGAAAGTGTTATTCAAGGGATGGGAATATCTCTACTCTCCTATAGTGTTATAGAGCGGGAACTAAAACATGGAGACTTATCTATAATCCGCTTAGAGAACAAACCTTTTATGCGTACTCTTTCTTATGTTTATTCTCCAATCATGAAAAACAAAAGAAGTGTTGTGGCCATCATAAAAGTTTTGAATCATAATGACTAATTGGAATGGTGGGTTCATATTTATATTATGTTAGACTTTTTAATTAGGAGGAAGATATGGACATTTCAAACCACCATAGAGTGAAGCCATATTTATTGACACGTAGTTTGTTACCGGAAAATCAGGAGACACCCATTCAATTTATTAAGAATGACATTATGGATAATAAATTGTTTTACGAAATGGTGCAATTAGCCAAGGGTATTGGAAGGGCGTACCATTACGAACCCTACTTGAACTTTCTGGAATTAAAGAAGGAGTAAAAGAAATAGTCTTGGAAGGATATGATTTTGGAGAAAGAACTGATTTAAATAAGGTTTTCACCTATGCAAGAAGTTTACCTATTGAGAAGGCACTCCACCCTGATACCATTGTTGCATATGAGTATAATAACCAACCAATTCCGTTTAAGCATGGATATACACTGAGATTAATTGTTCCACAGTGGTATGCAATGGCATCAGTCAAATGGATTAAACAAATTAGTGTGATTGATTATAATTTTACTGGACCCTTTCAGACAATCGATTATGTATATTATCCAAATAAAGAAAATAATAAAGATGCCTTCCCTGTTACTACTATAAATGTAGACTCTACTATTCAAAAACCTTTAGATTTAGAAATCCTAAATACCGGGAAACATTTGATTAAGGGGGATTGCTTGGACAGGTAATGGATTTATTACAAAGGTTGAAATAAGTGTAGACGGTGGAAGTACTTGGTTAAATGCATAATTAGAGCCTGCTAAAAAACATAGTTATGGCTGGCAATCATGGGGTTTATGAATGGGATATATTAGAGACAGGTGAAAATAAAATCATGTCAAAAGCAACAAACTCAAATGGTCAAAGCCAACCAACCATACCTTTTTGGAATAAAAAGGCTATGGATATAACGCTATTGATGAAATAAAGGTTAAAATAGAATAGTTACAACTTCCATTTTTTAAAAAAATTGAGCAGGACTTTTTATTTCCTGCTCTAATTTGATTAATGGCTGCCTACTAGATTTTTAATTTATCTAACCAACCCTTATCAAGACTTACTTCAACTCTCTGCTTTACCACTATTTGTGATACGGTTCACCGTACCATTTCTATCTGCAAACTTAGTTATAAAAAAAGAAGCATCTTTATATTCAATGGGAATAGTCCAATGCTTCTTTTGTTCACAAATCTTATTTAATTTAAAGGTATTTCAAAAACAAATGGTTTAAAATCCAGGTCATAATTATCAGAAGATGCTTCAGCGTTTAACTTAATTAACTTTTCATTTGAATCAATTGCTGGGTAAACAATTACACCTTCAGTTTCTATACCAGATAAGAGTTCTGATTGAACTTCTTGAAGTCCAGTCGTTTCAGGATCAGCATATTCTTCTTCTAATTGCTTGCTTCCAACAATTAATTTTGCTGAGCTAGAATAAAATGATGCATTATCTTGTGTATCATTCTTGACTTTTAAATAAACTCTTGTTTGGTTGTTAGCAATTTCGATTTTTTGTAGTGTAACTATAATACCATGCTGATTGATTTCTTTATCAATTTTAATTTCTTTTAAAGTTGGAGCAACAGCTGTTATATAATCAACAACTTCTATGCTTTCTGCTAAAATCATTGGTGCCTTGATTGTTCCTCCAAAAGCATTTTCTCCTTCAAATTCATCCTTAACTACACCTTTTATTTTTACATAATCTTCAGTTTTAATTTTTAATTTTGGATCATTTATAGCTGCTAAAGTATTTTTCTCAGAATTTTCAGGATCAGCCCAAAGCTGAATATATGTACCATCTTCATCTTTTTCTGGTTCAGTAAACACTTGTCCAGTTATCTCTACCTCATATCCCTTATATTTTTTAGGATCGCTATAAAGCTTTTCATAATCCTCTGCCTTTAATTCACCTTTAGTTTTTACTTCTTCTGACTTTTTACTAACATTAGAAGAAGAGCTTTCAGTATCACTACATGCTCCCAGTACCGCTAGGGTAAATATTAGACATATAGCCAAAGTTAATTTTTTCATATTGATTCCCCCAATTTGGTTAAATACATTATTAATTTACCATAAAATTTACTTTTTCGACACTGCTTTTAGTATATATTACCTGAGAAAAGGAGTTTTTTTCCTCTCAACTATTGATATATTACTAGCGATTTAGTTTACTTAATTTAGAGATAATTTATAAATTTCAAAAACTTAAGGAGGATTTATTTTGAAAGTTATTGCTATTATTCTTATTATTGTGGGGATTCTTGGTATCTTTTTAGGATTAATGATGGTTGGTGATATAGGAATTGCTGCATTAATTGGTGCAACTGCCTCTTTGCTTTCTGGGATAGGTTTCTTAAAATTAGATAAAACAATAAAAGTAATTAAAGGATAACCTGTATACCCCTCCACCACAAATAAAAGTAAAAAGACATGCTTGATAAAGGCATGTCTTTTTACAAAATTTATAACATCAATTTTGCTAGCTCTCCTCGCAATTATTTCTCACAATTATAAATATCCTTTTTCTTTTAAAGATATAAACTTATCTGCACATACAACAAGATGATCTAGCACCTCAATACCAATTATTTTCCCTGCCTCAGCCAATCTTTTTGTGACTTCTATATCCTCACGACTTGGTGTTGGATCATTACTGGGATGGTTATGAGCTACGATAATAGATGCTGAATTTGATAATATAGCGGGCTTCAGGACTTCCCTAGGATGGACTATACTGGCATTTAAACTTCCTACATGACACACATTTATTGCAGTTGGTTGATTTTTAGTGTCTAAGCATACGACAAGAAAATATTCACGATCAGCCTCTATTAGAAACTGCTTTAAAAGCTTATACGCATCATCTGGTGACTTTATATTTCTGTCAGGGTAAAGGAAACTATTCTCCTTTATAAGCTTGAGACTAACAATATTTACCCTTTTTGCAGGCTGTTTCGTTACTAAACCTTCTTTCAATAGCTCCAACTGCTCATTTTTTTGTAAAGTGTAATTTGTCATTTTAAACGCTCCTTTTATTTGAAGTTTATTTCTAAAGAAACATTAAAAGAGGATGAGTCAATTGCTGACTCATCCTCTTCATTTACTAAATATCGCTTAGTCTTATGATCAAAATTAAGAATTATAGAATTTAAGGTTCGATCTGGATTTACTTTTATCTTTTGAACTATCAGATTTAATACCAGCTTCTTTTTTTCCACACTAGCTTCATGTAGAATATTATTAAATTTAGACATTAATAATTCAATAACGTGATAATCAATTGGGTCAGATGTGGTTTTGTTAAGCTGCCTTTGTATACTTTCCTTTTTAAGAAGCTCAGTTTCAATTTTTTGAGCGGTTTCCTTTAATCTTTCCGCTAAGTCTTGTTTGCTAATTATTCCGTCTTCATATAGCTCAAACACCTTGGATTTCTTGGTTTCTAATGCTCTAAGCTCCCTTTCAATATGATTAAGCTGATTTTCTAATGGCTTTATTATTTCCTTACTTTTCTTATTTATTTTGATTACCAAATCCTCCAGGATAGACTTATCGTAGAGAACCTCACTGATTTTTTTAAATACAGTTTCCTCGATATTATCCTTCCGTATACTATTAGAGTGGCAGGCTGCAATGCCTTTATTCCGCCAATTCCCACAATAATAATATTTATGGACATTGTATGTTCCATCTTTACGTTTTTTCTTTGTTACCCCCGCAACCATAGATGACCCACATTCAGGACATTTTAAAAGACCTGTTAAGGGGTAGGAACCGCTAAAATTCCTTATGGGTTTTTTTGACCTTTCCTTATAAATCTTTTGGACTTTATTCCATAGGTCTGTATTTATGATTGGATCGTGTTCGCCCTCTACTATTATTGGATTTGAATTTTTACCTTTCCTTCTTTTTTCATTCCAGTTCTGCATTCGGTTGTATCTGATCTTTCCAATATATATTGGGTTTTGTAGAATTTCTTTTATAGTTGCAATCGCAAACATGTTTCCTTTCTTAGTTTTATACCCTAACTGATTTATGTGATTTACCAAGCTTCTTAAGCCTCTTCCACTTGCATAGAGTTCAAATATCATACGGACAATTTCCGCCTCTTCCTCAATAATCTCAAGTCTTGTTTTCTCTTTATCTTGTCCAAACTTTATAGATCGGTAGCCTAACACTATTCCACCATTCCATTTTCCCATCTTTGCCCTTTGTTTCATTCCCATTTTAACGTTTTCAACAATTGTTTCCCTTTCAAATTCCCCAACAGAAGCTAATAGATTCATCATCAATTTTCCTGTAGGCGTTGAAGTATCAAATGCCTCGGAACAACTTTTGAAATCAACATTAAATTTACTAAGCTTGTCAACAATCTTTAGCAGGTCTAAATGATTCCTTGCAAGACGGTTCGTTTTCCATACCCAGACCTCTTCAAATTCTTCTTTTTCGGCGTCCTTCAGTAATCTTTTCAGAGCATCCCGCTTCTCAATGGATTTCCCGCTAATCCCTCTATCAATATACTTATTAATGACTTGCCTATTTTCTAGCTCACATTTTCTTTGCACTGTATCGATTTGTGCATCAATTGAATACCCTTCTTCAGCCTGTTCTGCTGTTGACACCCTTGCATAAATGACAACCTTTTTCATTTTAGTTTCTCTCCTCATTAGTTGATTTTATATAATCCAAGAGTACTTCCGATATGATATTAATAAGATTTTCATACTCATATATCTCCATGCTATCCATTATTGCTTCAACCTCACATATATAATATATAAATGATCTTCTTGATTTTACTTTCCCTGTAGCCATTTGTAGCTTGCAAGTAGTAGAAAGTTTCATTACTTGCTACAGCATAGGTATTGGATTATCAGCACTTTAAAGTGATTTGTAGCAAATGTAGCAACTTTTTACCTTATTTCCTTTACCTATCTTCTCTTAAGGCAATTCCTATATAGCCTTCAAGGGGAATTGAGCCTTTAATTCTGATTTTCTTTTTTTCAAATGACATGGAATTTAACTGGTTGAAAAATTCCGTTTTGTTTAATGCGATTAAACAATTATTGGCACAATATTTACTGTAGGCATTATATAAGTCTTTTTTATGAACACGAAAATCTTTATCGAAACGATTAATATCACAACAAGACTCAATAAACGAGAAGGCTGTATTTACATCCTGTATATACTGGTTTTTAAATTCCAAAGAGTCATCACAGCTTGTAAAAATAAAGTTATTACTGATTAACCTTCTTAATCCTTTTATAGCCCAATGAACAATATAGTCCTTTTCTTCGAGCAGTTTTTCCTTTAGATTAAGATCCCTTTGATCCTCTGGAATTGAGTTGTTGAACATAACAAAGATAATTCGGTCAAAAAAGGCGGATGTGCTATCTAACCGCTTTAACAACGGCATATGGTTTCCCGCAAAAATCAATTTACTTCGGTTCTTAAATACGAATGGATCTTTTCCTTTTCTTTCAGCAGTTAGGTCATCGTTTCCAGTTAAAGACTTAATGGTATTTAGACCTTTCAATTCCCCTTCATTTAATTCACCAGAGATGTTTAGCTTTGCTTCGAATAAATTTGCTGTCATAAAACGATCACCAAGTTTATGAAGAGGTATTGCTGATGTATATTCACTTCCTATAATCTCTTTAAGGAGATCCAATAACGTTGATTTTCCAGTATGCGGTTTACCTATAAAAACAAAAAACTTCTTGGCATTAGAATAATTGCTAAATGCGTAACCGCATATTTCTTGAAGCAACTTAATTTTATCGGTATCTCCCTCTGTACATTGGTCGATGAATTTTCTAAATACCTTGCCCTTCTTTTCTTTAATATTTGGGTCGTAATTAGCATTAATAAAACTTTTAAAATTAAAATCCGCTGAGTGATCATATAGTTCCTCACTGATTACGCATAAAACCCGATTTTTAAAATTCACAAAATCATCATGTTGGTCAAAGCTGTTACTGGCAATTTGTAATGATCTAGTCCCTTTAATACGATCAATTACGTCATCAACCTTGTATTTATTAAGCTGCATTTCAATCCGTTCATTCCAGCCATCCCTTATTAGGACTTTAAATTCATTGCCTGTAAGTTTTTTAAAATAGCCCAATTTAGATTTATAAATGTAAACATCATCATTGTGCACCCTAAACTGGTGCCTTTCTAAAAGGCTTTTATATACTTGATATTCAATGTTGTTTTTATAACCTTCATCATAGGTACTATGATTCCCCTTCGGTTGACCTCGATCTTTACTTGATCTTTTAATATCCTTATTTTGAATCGCCTTTAATTGTTTTACCTTGTTTGGCTCTTTATCTTCCTGAAATATCTCCTTATCCAAGAACGACAAATTCCCCTTAAATAGGTCATTAATATTTGATTTCTTTTTTGCCTCTTTAGGAGGAAAGTGTTTGATCTTTATGTCACTTTCTTCCTCCCCCGATGCCATTTCCTTCTTACTTATTAGTCCAGAACCATCTATCCTATCAACATCCAACAAGGAAAGATGACTGTCCATTAATTCCGATATTGAATTACGTCCATGATCATTCTTATTTTGTTTATTCTTTTTCTTTGCCATCTTGTCTCCCTCCTTGCTACCAGAATAAACCCGTAGTATTTACTGGGGAGCGGGGTAATTTTCAAATATGCTAGTAAAACCCTTGATAACATTAAAAAAACCGTTACCCCCCATTTCTAGGAGTAACGGTAAATTTTTTTTATTTTTTTCTAATACTTCTCCACTTCGAAGTGACTTTGTTTTGCATTTCAATCAAGAGACCTTCCAAAATAGCTAATATATTATGGTTTGACAGCGATTCGATTTGATTAAATGTATCCATTGATTCATAAAGATCTAATTTAAATTGATCCATTGATTCGCTTTTTATTACTTGAAGACTAGAAACTCGTGTATATAAATTTTCAAATAGCTTTACATTTTTAACCTCTATAGACTCAAATGCATCAGCCAGTTTATTCAGGTTATAACCCTTATGATTTTTTAACAACTCAAATACAAATGCTTTCTCTTTTAGTTTTTTTACTTTAGCATCGGATAAAAATTCATCAACCTTGTTACTAGCCGTAACTCCAATGTTTTTATCGGTTATAATCAAATTTTGCACTATGAACTCTTTAATTAAGAGAGGATACAGTACGGAAAGAATAGTAATTCTGTGCAGCAATAAATTGAATTCTAACTTTTTATATGTAAACAAGACTTCCTTCTCAATTAAAGTCTTTAATATGTATAACTTTAGTTCAATATTTTCAATAACAACCAAAGATGAAAGTGTATTAAAATAATACTCTTCCTTCTTCTCATTATCAAAAGCATGCTGATTCTTCTCCACGCATGCGTACAAGCTGAAAATAAATAATAAATTTGCTGACTTTTCAAAGCACTCAAGATCATATGTATAATTTATATTATTAGCTTTGCCTAACTGTCGTAAAAAAAACAATGTATTGTTCTTAAATTTTTCAATGTCTTTTACTCCGTTCAATTTATCTGCAGCCTTATTAAATGGCTGCTGGTGGCGTTTCAATTTATCCTTGTAAACATTAAAGAAGGTTACTTCTTTTAGGATATATTCAAAGTGCCTACTTTTAATCATGCTTGTATCTTGAATTGACTGAATTATTTTTTCCCTTTCTTTGGCTTTCGTGAATTGATCATTTTTATCATTTAGCAAATACCCAAAACTTTCATAGTAGGACTCGGGAGAAATACAGTATTTTTCGTCTAATATGTCCCCTAGAGTTATACCATTCACATCCTCTTCATCAAGACTTTCCAATAAATCAAGATCCTCACTATTGAAGGTACAACATTCTCTATATACCTCGTAAAGCGCATAATCCCATATATGTTCTCGAACCACTTTTTCTTCTAATTCCAGCTCCTCACAAAACGACCTGAAAAACTCCCCAAATTGTATTGCTTCATAATTATTATCCTTTACAACCAGATTAACATCTCCAATAATTCCTAGCTGGTCAAAAAGATTTTGAAATGCCTCCATCTATGCTAAGCTCCCTTATCATTCCTTTTAGACTAATTATATACAAAAATAATTATTTTTTGAGTATTTCTTATTTATCTTGAGATGTACAAACAACGATAAATGACCTTTAATAACGCTCCTTAATCAACAATAATTTAAAATAATCATTAGGAGGTCATTGTTGTGATTAATTCAGAAAATGACATATTAGATGTAGAAGAAGTAATGGAGATTTTATATATTGGCAGAAATTATGCATATAAGTTGCTTAACAGCGGGGAGTTAAAAGCGTTTAGGGTGGGAAGGAAATGGAGAATACCAAAAAAATGCCTGGAGGAATATATAATAGATAGGTCAAGAAAGTAAACTTTTTACCTTTTATATGTCCCTCTATGTTCCTAGTCCCATATATGGACTGTCTATCAGTATAGACATCCAAATATATAATATATATTTATCATTGTGAAATATCCGTAAAACTAATTGGGACGTAACCAAGAAACCAGACTGCACATCATAAATATTGCCAAATAGGCTATCATGTAGGTCATCAATTCCTATATAATTGGAAATAGATATATTCCAAACGTACAAACTTCTTTTGAATGGAGATACGAGAAGATGAGTGATTTACCCGAATCTACTAACGAAAAAATAATAAAAAGTAAAATACGTATCCAAAATCACGGTGAAGTGTTCACACCGAAAAGGATTATTAATAAAATGCTTGACTTGCCTAACATTCGTGAAGCATGTCAGAACTTAACTTCTACTTTTCTAGAGCCTGCTGCTGGAGAAGGAGCTTTCCTAGTTGAAGTTTTGAATAGAAAAATGAAGATGGTAGTAAAGAATTATGGTGATAACTTAATACGTTATGAGAACTATTCGTTACTTGCATTATCAACAATATATGGTGTTGAACTGCTTGAAGATAACGCGCAAAAATGTGTTATGAATATGTACCAGGTCTATTATGAAGCCTATCAACAACAAGCAATACAACATGATGCAAAGGTTAAAAAGAAGGTTTTGGACAGTGCAAAATTGATAATCTCAAATAATATTGCACAGGGAAACTTTCTAACTAAATTAGCTCCTGATGGCAATCCTATTGTGTTTAGTGAGTGGAATCCTATAAACCTCCGAAAAGATGGTAAGACAATTAAGGTTCAACGCACTGAATATACGCTTATGGATATTCTTGAGGGTATAAAAAAAGAAGATGGAGATTCTTTAAGCCATTCAGTAGTTGAGCAACTGGATTTGTTTGACTCTTTTGATGATGAAGAAGTATTTGAAAAAGAAAAAAAACAAATGAAATACATTCCTGTGAAGATTACTCATGTCTATAAGGAAGAGATGGAGGAAGTAAATGGATAAAACAATCATTAAACCGTATGAAGAATTAGACTTGAAGATATACGCTTATACCTTGCCTGAAATTCCTTCTCATGAGGGTTACATTAAAATCGGTGATACAAGTAGGCAGGTCAAAAAACGAATTTTTGAACAGGTTGGAACAGCAGGACTTAATCCTAAAATTCTATTTGAAAAGGTCGCAAAGAAGTCTGATGGTACATGGTTTCATGATAAATCGCTTCACCGTTTCCTTCTACAGAATGGGATTCCAAAAAAAGATTTTAATAATCATGCTGATGAATGGTTTTACTTTAATGGAACACCTGAGAAGGCAGAAACCCTGACGGACAAGTTTATCAATCGTGATTATGATGAAATTCAAATTGATGAAGCAAACTCGGACTATCTCCTTCGGAATGAACAAAGTAAGGCGGTTCAGTTAACACTTGATTATTACAATAGTACACAAGAACCTAGGGAATTTCTTTGGAATGCAAAACCTCGCTTTGGGAAAACACTGACTTCATATGATTTTGTGAGAAAAATTAATGCGAAAAATGTACTTATCGTAACCAACAGACCTGCAATAGCCAATTCTTGGTTTGATGATTTTAAAAAGTTTATCTCTTGGCAAGAACCAGGAATGAAATTTGTTTCTGAAACAGATGCTTTAAAAGATAAGGCATTATCTCGTAAAGATTTTATTGATTTTATTAACTCTACTGACCATGAGAATCCATCACAGATCACATTTATTTCACTTCAAGATTTGAAAGGTGCGAAATTTGCAGGTGGTGGATTTGAAAAACTTGAATGGGTTGGTCAACTGAAATGGGATTTACTAATCATTGATGAAGCTCATGAGGGTGTTGATACCGCAAAAACTGATGTAGTGTTCGATAAAATTAAACGAAACTTTACTCTGCATCTGTCAGGTACTCCATTCAAGGCTTTGGCAAACAATAAATTTAGTGAAAACCAAATTTTTAACTGGTCGTATGTCGATGAACAAGAAGCAAAAAAAGATTGGGATTATACAACAGGAAGTAATCCATACGAAAATCTGCCAACACTAAGTCTATTCACCTATCAAATGAGCAAGATAATTGAGGATCGTGTGTCAAAGGGATTGACGTTGGAAGATGATATAAATGTCGATTATGCCTTCGACTTGAATGAGTTTTTCAGGGTTAAAGAAGATGGCAAGTTTGAGTATGAAGCAAGCGTGAAAAAATTCCTAGATAATCTATCTTCAGGTAAATTTCCTTTTTCAACAGATGAACACAGAAGCGAATTAAACCATACATTTTGGCTTTTACCGCGTGTTAATTCTGCCAAAGCACTTGAAAAGTTGTTAAATTCTCATCCTGTTTTTAGTGATTATAAGATTGTACTAGCTGCTGGTGACGGGATAAGTGCTACCACTGATCCAATCCTTGAAGAAGAAGGAAAAGACTACAAGAAGAATGAGAAAAGTTTTGATAAAGTTAAAAAAGCAATTTCTGAAAATGAAAAAACCATAACTTTATCCGTTGGTCAACTTACAACTGGTATTACAATTCCTGAATGGTCTGCGGTACTTATGCTTAGCAACATTAAGTCACCAAGTTTATATTTCCAAGCAGCTTTCCGTGCCCAAAATCCATATGAATTTGTTCAGGACGGTAAGCTTTATAGGAAAGATAATGCATATATCTTTGATTTCGCGCCAGAACGAACACTATTGCTCTTTGACGAGTTCGCTAATAACTTATCAAGTGGTAGCTCAAAAACAAGTGAGGAACGCAAGAAGAAGATTAAAAAGCTATTAAACTTCTTTCCAGTGATTGGAGAAGATGATGAAGGTAATATGCATGAATTAGATGCAACTGAAGTATTAACCATCCCAACCCATATCACTTCAACAGAGGTAGTGAAACGTGGGTTCATGAGTAATCTTTTGTTTGCAAATATCTCAGGTATTTTTGGTGGAAACTCACCATTCAAGGAAATTCTAGATAAGATTAAGCCTGAAAAGAATAAGCGCTTGACCGAGCGAAGAGAAGTCAATGTAACAACTCCAATGCTTGATGATGATGGAAACATAAATATTCCTACAGACATTGTAATTAACCATACTAAAGATATTTTTGGAGACGCAATTTATAAAGTTCTGGATACAATCGATATTCCCGAAATACCTGAAGTTACAACTATTACTACCGAGATTAAGGACACGCTAGATAGTGGATTTAGCAAGTTGAAAGAAACATTCAACATGAATAAAACTCAAACGGATAAAGTAAAGAATGAAGTAACTTCAACCATTCAAGACGTGGTTCAAAAGAGTGTAGAAACTTATCAAAGCCAAGTTCGAGAAATCGAACTTGATTATACAGAGCAAATTCAAATCGCTCAAGAAGCTCATGACTTGGTTAAAGAAGAGCAACTAAAAACGGAGTTTGAACAGAAAAAGGTTGAAATTAATCAAACTTTTACTGAAAATCTTAATACAGAAGTAAAAGCAACGGTTGAAACTGCAGTTGAAAAGCAAGTTGTCATCGTGGAAGAGAAGAAGAAAAAGACCACTGAAGATGACGTTCGAGATCACTTGCGTGGCTTTGCTAGAACTATTCCTGCATTCCTTATGGCTTATGGTAACGAAGATACGACTTTAGCTAGTTTTGAAATACACATTGATGAACCAACCTTCGAAGAATTAACCAGTATAACTGTTGACGAATTCAAAAAACTTCGTGATGGTTTTGATTATGTAGATGAAGATGGAAATAACCGTAAAGTGCCTGGTTTATTTAATGAAGTAGTGTTTAACGCCAGTATCAAAGAGTTCTTCAATACAAAGAATAGGTTATCAAACTATTTTGACGAAACGCTTACCGAAGATATTTTCGACTATATTCCCCCGCAGCAAACAAACCAAATTTTCACCCCTCGAAGAGTGGTAAAATTGATGGTTGATTTAGTTGCAGAAAATAACCCTGGTATTTTTAGCAACTATAATGTTAAGTTTATTGATTTATATACGAAAAGTGGGCTATATATATCGGAGATCGTTAAACGTCTAAATGAAGGATTGAAAGAACAAATTCCAAATTATAACGAGCGTATTAGATGGATTCTTGAAAATCAAGTCTATGCGTGCGCTCCAAGTAACATCATTTATAATATTGCTAAAAATTATATTTTTGGTGACTTCAAAGATATTTCTAGTAAAAATATTGTAGAATGCGATCTTACCGAATATGCAAAGAAAGATAATGCTAATATTAAATTACTAGAATTGTTAGGAGATGATGATTTGAAGTTTGATGTAATTATTGGTAATCCACCATATCAAGAAATGGATGGTGGAGCGCAAGCAAGTGCGAGACCAATCTATCATCATTTTGTGCGTTTGGCAAAACAACTTAATCCAAATGTAATCTCCCTTATTATACCGACACGTTGGTATGTCGGGGGAAAAGGATTAGACGAGTTCCGTGATGAAATGTTAAATGATCGTCATCTCAGTGAGCTACATGATTGGCTTACACCAGAAGATATATTTCCTAATACAAATATTAGGGGCGGTGTATGTTACTTCTTATGGAATTCATCAAACAGTAACGATGTAACTCGTGTTGTAACATATAAGAATAATAAGATTGTCAATAATGTTTCTAGACCAATGGAATATAAGGATTCTGGCATATTTGTAAGAGACTCCAGCGCTATTCCTATTTTAGATAAAGTCTATAGTAAAGATAACGATAGCCTAATGGAATATGTGTCTTCTCGTAATCCTTTTGGTTTTTCTACTAACTTTACTTTTAAGAATGACAGCCACAGTATGAATGAACCAATAAAATGCTATGCTAATAGAGGTAGAATTGGGTATATTGAATTAACCGATATAGTAAAAAATTCATCATGGATAGATAAATGGAAAGTCCTTACACCATACTCTAATAACATTGGAACTGAGTTAAGTGACGATAATTTAAATACCGTTGTAGCTAGCCACAATTCAATATGCACTGAAACATATTTAGTAATTGGTGCTGATTTACAATTAAATGAAAACAATGCAAATGCTCTAGCTAAATACATGAAATCTAAATTTGTAAGATACTTACATGGACTTGCTAAAAATAGTCAACATGGTACTCGAAATACGTATAGATTTGTTCCTGTCCAAGACTTCACTGACAAATCTGATATCAATTGGTCTGATTCTGTCCAAGAAGTAGACATACAACTTTATAAAAAATACGGGCTATCCACAGAAGAAATAGAGCATATTGAAAGTAGTATTAAAGCAATGTAAGTTGCAAAAAAATTAAGAAGCACGCCAATATTGGCGTGCTTTATTTACTAGCAAATGGTAACGCTGACGACCTAAGAAGGTGGAATACCCTTCCTTAAATGTTATTAAATCCATTTAAGATTTTGTAAATATTCGTAGGACCATTTAATATTGTCTTCAGTAAATTTACTTTTCTTAATCCTTTTTACTTCTTTTACTACCTCTTCAATATCTGTTTCATCATAAATTTCTTTTTGTACTTTTGCAGCATAATGTGTTGTTGATAATAATTCCAACTGTAAAGGATTATCTAAAGGTAAGTTATCTAATATAAAATCAATATCTTTAGTCTTTTCATCTTTATTTTCAGATAATATATCATCTACTTTATCACCTTGAATTAACTCGTAACCAATTCCTTTTTGGATAAGTTTTATTGCTCCATTCAACTCAAACTGTTCCGTCAATGTATCAAGTTTCGAAGAATAAGGACCGTAATGATATAGCGAGTATGTTAAGCCTGTAGGTATCCCATTTTCAGTTAGGAAATAAAATATTTTTTGAAAAGCCTTTTTACCTTTTATAGGTCCATATTTTTTTATAATGTATGAAATAATCTTAGTGTTTTCATTAGACATGTTTTGTCTCCTCCTCAATTATCTTCTTCACATCTGCCATTATCCCTTCACCTGCATATACTCTGAAAATATATATTGGATCATTTAAAGAGGAAAGAATTGACGAGTACTTGTTAACAGAATTAGCAACACCATTCTTTTCTAAAATTCTTATTAGCGGATTTCCTTCTTCGTCACTAAAACGTATTGGTGGATGTTGTATATTATCTATAATCAATTCATTATCATTAAAACCTTTTTGTGTTAGAACACTCTTAATATGTTCTGCAAACTTTTTATCTTCATCATTTACATGAGGAAATAGTTCGAATAATAATTTAGGATGGTTACGAGTATAAAACATTTTGTTCCATAAGGAGGTCTGATCATTCTTAATAACTTCAAAAACTTTATGATCATCCCATTTGAGAAAGTCATTAATATCACTCGGAATTTGATTACTAGGTAATATATTATACATTATTTTTTCTAAGATTTTATCATAAATCCTTCGTGTTCTATGAAAATAAACCTGGGTAAACATAAAATATCTTGCCAAAATAAGTCCTTCTAATGCATGAACACCTGACTTATCTACACCTAATATTGGATCATTATCTAATTGATAATCGATATTTATTGATCTAATTAAATGTCCCATATCAAAATTACCATAGTTTACACCAGTCATTCGAGAATCTCTAAGTAAATAGTCCATTTTGTCGGCATCCAACTGACTTGAGAAGATCTCCCTTATTAACCTATATGAACTTTTATAATTCCCAACTATAAGTCCAGCAATTTCTTTATGTGAAAAACCACCATTTTGACTGCCGATTCTATCGATAATGTCCTTTAGTTCAGTTTGTTTAATTAAATATTCAGCCATTCGTTCGTGGTTAGGAATTGATGTCGGAAAGAGTCCATCACCGACATGCGAAAATGGTGCATGTCCAATATCATGTAATAACGAAGCTAGTCTAAGCATCTGTCTTTGCTTATTAACTTCTTCGTTATCCCATTCTAAGGAATTACTATTTTTTCTAATAACTTCATCAAAAATTTTAGTTCCTACATGCATTACTCCCATAGAGTGTGCAAAACGATCGTGAGTGGCTCCAGGGTATGTTAGATATGTTGTACTTAGCTGCTTGATTCTCCTTAATCTCTGGAAAACAGGATGATTTATTACCAATTTCTCTTCATCACTAAAATTTATATAACCATGAATAGGATCTCTTAGTTGATTATTATCCCTGATTCTATTTATCAAAACACCTGGCTTATAGCCTAACTTAATATGTTTTCTTACTGCATTTAATAATGATTCTAAAGATCCTAATCTTTCATGTGGCTTTATTTGCATTAAAGAAAAAATTAATTCGTCTAGTTCAGTATTTATATCATTTCTAAACGAAGAGATCCTACGAATTTCTTTTGATAAGACCTCTTTGATTTCCATATATGGTTTCAAGCCTGTTAATAGTTCAAAAAAGATAACACCCAGTGAATAATAATCAGTCTTTTCTTCTGTATCAAATGTGATGCCAATTTGATCAAGACCTTCGTACCTTTCTGGTGCAAAGTATCCTTTTGTCCCCCATTGATAAACAGTATGAGGTCTAGGGATTGCCTCTTTTATTTTAGCTAATCCAAAATCAATTATTTTAACTAGCTTCTTTTGTTTATCATAGAGTATATTCTCAGGTTTTAAATCTCGATGAATTATTCCTTTTTCATGTGCATATATAACACCTTTTATTATTTGTTCAATTACTAACAAAGTCTCATCTAGATTTTCTTTTGAAGGATTAAAGAGCTCACTAAAGTTATCAAGTGATTTTCCTTCAGCATACTCTAAAACAATAAAACCAGCTTCATTTTCTTCATAATAATCATAAATTTGCGCTATGTAAGGGTAGTTTAATCTTGCTTGATAAATTGCCTCATCTCGAAATAAGCTCCAAAACTTCTTAGCTTCTTCTGGATCTTGAATATGTTCTGGTCTTAATGTCTTTATAACGACCTCTCTGCTCAAATTATTGTCTGTTCCTTTAAAGGTTAATCCCATACCACCTTTGTCTGACAATACTTCTTTTATTTCATATCTATTTTGATGGAGCATCGTAACCCTCCCAATCAATAACATAAAGTACCATTATATTTCGACATAAAAAACAAAATCCCTTCAATAAGAAAGGATTCTAACCAAAAATATATATTATATACCTTTCTCCAATTTATTCGTGAATTATTAAGTACCTTTTTAGTTTGCAGTTACTTATGATACGGTTCACCCCGGTTTATCCTAAAAGCCCGGTAAACCTGCTCCACCAGTATCAATCTCATCAACTGATGGGGAAAGGTCATTTTTGAAAAGGAAAGAGTCTCATTCGCACGCTTCAGGACGTCAGCACTCAATCCCAGCGAACCGCCGATCACAAATGTAATTTTACTTTTCCCATAGGTTGCAAGTTTGTCGAGGTTGTCAGCCAGGTCCTCGGAGGTCCTCATCTTTCCCTGGATGGCCAATGCGATGACATGGGCATCCGGAGAAATTTTAGCAAGGATCCGCTCTCCTTCTTTTCCTTTGACCTGAATCATTTCCGTTTCACTTAATTCCTCAGGTGCCTTTTCATCGGAAACCTCTATAACTTCCACTTTTGCATATGCACTTAAACGTTTTAAATATTCATCGATTCCCTGCTTGAGATACTTTTCTTTCAATTTACCAACGGTTACTATCGAGATATTCACAATTCACACCCACTTCACAAACGATTTACAAACACGTTATCCACAGAAGTTATCCACATATCAACAACCAGTATCCACATGTCGTATGGGAATACTAGTTCGCCACAATATATTCTGCTTCATTTTCGCAATATTCACAGGTTGTGGATAATCCGTGGGTATCTTTTAATTGCTCTAACTTTGGAGCAACTTCATATTCATCCACAATCACGTCCATGGCAAGCTCAACGTGCTCTTTACAGCAATAAATCATATTTTTTTCCTCCGCTTGATAGTTTAATCTTTATGTTTAATTTATCCACAAGCCATCATATCATTAAAAAAGGAAGCAGGAAAGTAATGGTCACTTTCCTGCTTCCTTGTTATCCACATTACAGACGGGATTCGTCTGTCAGCTTCATGGTCACTTCTTGAAGTTCACCATTTCTGTAAATCGTCACCTTCATTTGATCTCCAACGTCTTTTTCATTATAGAGATGCTTTCTCAGGGCGATAATGTCGGTGATTTTTTCACCATCAAGTTCAACGATTACATCCAGTTCCTGCAGTCCGGCTTGAGCAGCAGGGGAATTAGGAACAACCTGGCGAACCATGACACCGTCCTTAATATCTTCAGGAAGCTTCAGCGTTTCCTGTTGATGATATGCAGTGATTTCATTTACGTTTTCAAGTGAAACACCCATAGCCGGTCGTTTTACTTCCCCGAACTCCTCTAAATCTTCAATGATCGGCTGCGCAGCGTTAATAGGGATAGCCAGCCCGATTCCTTCTACCGCTTCCTGGGCAATTTTCATGGAGTTGATGCCGACAAGCTGACCAGCAATATTGACAAGGGCACCTCCACTATTTCCCGGATTGATGGCTGCATCCGTCTGAAGGACCTCGGCCTGCCAGTCTTCAATACCATCCTGATTGATGTCGACTGGTATTGTCCGCTCGATTCCAGAGACAATTCCTTGAGTAACTGAACCAGAAAACGCCAAGCCAAGGGGGTTCCCGATTGCAAGCACAGGTTCTCCTGCCTTTAATTCATCCGAATTCCCAAATTCAGCTACCGCTTTGATTCCACTGCCATCTACCTCCAAAACAGCAAGGTCTGTCCAAACATCGCCGCCTCGCAGTTCTGCAGGCAGCTTGGTCCCATCGGATAATGTCACTTCAAGCTGATCGGCATCTTGGATTACATGGTAATTCGTGACTATGTATGCTTTTCCGCCAGCCTTTTTATAAATGACTCCCGACCCTGTTCCGGCCTCCTGGCCCGTCTGCTCCCAAAAACTTTGTGAGCGGATATTGCTGATCCCGACAACTGCATCTTCAGCCTTCTCAACAGCGGCTGTCACATCACTGGTCACATCAACGGAGAGGCTTTTTGCATTACCGTTTTTGCCGTTGTGATAAGCTTCATCAGTCTCCGCCAGATTGCTGCTTGGATTATACGGGAGCACGTCCCAATCGGCAAGCTTTGGCAGGGCAATAATAACGAGAATGGCCCCCAATATTATGCCGATAAGGCTTGCAAGGAAATACCCGCCGCGATTCCCTTTTTGTTTTGATCTTTTATTTTCATAATCCTGATCATAATAACCCATCTGCTGATACATCCTTTCCTGTACATCTTTTATATTTTCCTACATCATCAAAAATATAGTCAGGGAAAATGGAATTTTGTTTTCATTTTATAAAAAAATCTCATATTTATCCACTTGCAGGTGCGTAAACACGGTAGAAATAAAAAAAAGGCTGTATTCGCATATATTGCTGCTTTCAGAAAAATCCCAGGTCCCGGTTTTTTCCCCTGTATTAAAAGGTTTTACTCTCGAAAAAGAACGAGCAGCTCTTTTCTGCCCTGCTCGCGGGGTTTTTACGACGATTTACCGGGGCTTTATTTAAAATTGCCTAAAAAAAGATGGAAGCATCAACGCTTCCATCTTTTTTCCCTATTGAATAATACTGTTAAACATCTTAAACTGCGACCAGTTGTGTCGGTTTCTTAGGATCAGTATCCAGCAAATCGAATTGCTCGCCTACTTTGATGCCTTTTGATTCAAGCGTCTGGGAAACACTCATCCTGGCCAGGTCTTTCATATTGTTATCTTTACTTAAATGAGCAAGATAGATGCTCTTTGTCTGGTCACCGAAGACCTCACTCATGGCAATGGCAGCATCTTCATTGGAAACATGGCCGACATCACTCAAAATCCGGCGTTTGATGCTCCACGGATACCGGCACATCCTGAGCATGTCCACATCATGGTTGCTTTCAAATACATACGTATTGGCATTGGAGATGATCCCTTTCATGCGGTCGCTGACATACCCGGTATCTGTTACAAGCACCAATTTCCTTCCTTCATGGTGAAAAGTATAGAACATTGGTTCAGCCGCATCATGGGAGACACCGAAGGATTCAATATCCAGTGAGCCGAAGGATTGGACCTTTTCCATCCCGAATTCAAATTTTTGCTCAAGAGGAACGTTCCCAATCAAAGGGTCCATCGCTTTCCACGTTTTTTCATTGGCATAGACAGGGAGCCCGTACTTTCTGGCCAATATTCCGATTCCCTTGATGTGATCACTGTGTTCATGAGTCACAAGGATCCCGGAAAGGTCTTGAATTTTCCGGCCGATGTTCTGAAACAAAGCTTCCATCTGCTTACCGCTCAGGCCAGCATCCACGAGGAATGAGTTCTGGTCTGTTTCAACAAAAATGGCATTCCCCGTACTGCCGCTGGCTAGTACACTAAAATGCATGGACATTTCTCTCACTCCAGTAATTCTTTTTCTGTATTGTTGAACTCAATTATATTTCCTTCAAAGGCATTGACGAAAAGATGATCTGTTTCCCCTTCCTTCTTGACTGTGAAATGCCATGCAGGCGATAACACCTGTCTCTCCGCTTCGGGCACAAGTGTGTAGTACCCCATTTCAGGTGTCCCTACTGTGCTGTCTGAAGGTAGTTTTTCTTTGTCATAGAGAGTCTCCAGAGCCTGCAAAGGGGTTATGACGGATTTCTTATCGGGAAACTCCTCAAAATCTGTCATTAAGGTTTGTGTATAGGAAACGATTTTCCGATCTTCATTATAATAGATAGCCAGTTCGCCATTGATATTCTTCAGAAGAGTCTTTCCGTTATAAGTCTGGTAATAGAGGATTCTTTGCTGATCCTCATCAATCTCCCAGAAAGAGTACGAGTCTCCATGCAGGACATTCTTAGCTAAAAAATCATTAAGTTCTTCAGGCTTAAACTTATCACTGATGACATAACTGCTGTCTTTCAGTGCGGAGGTAATAGTCGTTGTATCCAATACCTCGACAGATTGACCCTTTAACTCCTTAATCTCTTCTTCAGTAAAAGCTTTGGTTATGGCATTGATATAAGGCTGGCTTTCAGGTTCCTTGGAAGGAGGCAGATCGTATTTAATATTCTCCAGCTTCAGTTTATCTTCAAGCTTCGCTTCACCAAGGAAGTCGTACTGATTTTCATTATACTTGTTAATGAAGAGCGTTAACAGGAAAATGTCCAAAATCAAAAAGACAATGATAAAAATTGTTTTCGTCTTACTCCAATCCAAGAGGAACCCCCCCAACATCATCTGGCTGGAATCTAATCCAGGCACCTCCATATTTATAGTACCAAGCTGGATCCAGGCTCACGAGATTGGGAGCAGTCTGCGACATTTTAAAGCCCGGAATGATATCTTCAATCTGTTCCGGATTGATATTGTCCGCTAACAGGCGCTCAATCACATCCCCGCCGGCAGGGAGAGTGACGCTTCTGGTATCTTCTGTCATACCTTCAAAGCTGGTATATGGCCTGGAGTATTTATAAACATTTGTATTCCCCAAAACCACCGAGTAATCAGACATTCCGCTTTCGTTGAACACTGGAAGGTCATGGATGAACATACGATACTGGGTCTGCCTAAGAGACTTATTCACCCCGAAGTACTGGTAAAAGCCATTTTTCTCTGGCCAGCCGCCATGATCATTAATGAAACTGCTGGTCTGGGTGATCAAATCATTTACACTCGCTTCTCCTTCTGCTTCTTCAGCTATATTGACAAAAGAGAACGTTTTATTGTTTGTATTCACTGTCATTAAACTTGAATCATCATTATATTCGTCGCCAATATTGGTCAATTCACGGCTGACCAAATTAGGTTCACTGAACAAAGCATCCACAAATCGGTTCAAAGAAATTGTACCTATAATATAGCTGTAGATGTTCATTTCAATAGGATTTTCCGAAAGGTAGATTCTACGGCTGTCAGTTGGATCATACGCAAAGTATTCCGGGTGCTTAATTGACTTCGACACAAAATTCTCCTTAAAGGACTCCATTGCTGATAAATCAATACGTCCCTCATAAACTCTCTTGTCAGAATAAGAGACAAAGTAAACAGATGAAAAATCAGGAGATCCTTCTGTTGTCCTGACAACTATGCGGTCGAAATTATCTTGAGGGATGTCTGTATTGTTAAAGCTTATTATATTCTTATAAAAGTCAAAGGAAATGAGATCAGGAAATATCAATTCCACTCTGTCCTGACCATGAACCAGTTCCTTGAACTCCTCATTGGTCAACATTCGGGTGATATCTGTAAGCCCGATGATATTCCATGCAGAGATTTGATTGACCATATTTTCGATTTCCAAGTGTCTTTGAGTTCCGAATGTTTTATCATTCCTATGATAAAGGATTTTAAATGGGAGAAATACCTCCCTCATGTCCTTTTTGGCACTGATGATGATATCTTCTGAAATGTTACTTTCTTCAATCGGTTCAAGGCTTGGCTGAAACGTCCATAAATTCCAGGTCAAAAAAATACTTGAAACCACAAGAAATGTGAGGGTTATTGATTTAATTTGTTCATACTTCATATCCATTCATCCTCTAGTGTACTGTCATAAGGAAGAGAAAATGAAATGGTTGTTCCTTTGCCTTCCTTACTATCGGCCCAAATAGTCCCGCCGTGTGCAGTAATCATTTCTTTCGCAATGGCAAGTCCCAACCCGGTGCCTCCCATTTGTCTCGAACGGGCTTTATCCACCCGGTAAAACCGCTCAAATATCTTGGTCAGGTTGTCTTGCGGGATACCAAGTCCCTGGTCGGACACACTTACGACAATCGTTTCGTCTTTTTCTATTATACTGAACGTGATCAGCCCGCCTTCCGGCGAATACTTCAAGGCATTGGAAATGATATTATCAAGGACCTGAGTCAATTTATCTTTATCAATTTCAACGAAGAGAGCCTTTTCCGGCATATGCCTTTTAAATGTGACATTCTGATTTTTCGACATTTCAAAGCGATCGATGATTTTGTGGAAAAATCCAACGAATTCTATCCATTCTTTATTGAAACGGTAATCCTTACTGTCCATTTTAGAAAGTTGAAGCAAATCATTGACCAGACGGATCATCCGCTCCGTTTCATTCTGGGTTACATCCAGGAAATGCGGGGCAATCTCTTCATCCTGCCAAGCTCCATCTGCCAATGCTTCAAGATAACTCCTCATTGTCGTTAACGGTGTTCTCAATTCATGGGAAACATTCGAAACGAAGTCTCTTCGTTCCATGTCGATTTTTTCCTGTTCTGTAATATCATGAAGAACTGTTATGATTCCATTTACAAAACCTGTTTCTTTTTGAATGATGGAGAAATTAGCTCTTAGTATATAAGGCTGTTCTTTTGTACTGTAATCCAAAATGATAGATTCATGTTCATTAGAAAGATCTTCAAAGGTGTAATTCTCATCCAATCCCAAAAGGGAAACAAGCGGCTGTGATAGGACTGTTTCACGTGAAACATTCAGCATCTTTGCAGCAGGATCATTAATCAGGATGACCCGGCCTTTTCGATCAGTTGCAATTACTCCATCCGTCATATATGAAAGGACCGAAGATAGCTTTCTTCTTTCCCCTTCAGTGGTGGCCTGTGCTTCTTGAAGTCTTTTCGTCAGGTTATTAAAGGTAATGGCAAGCTGCCCGATTTCATCATATCCATAGACTTTTACTTTACGTGAAAAGTTGCCTTTTGCCATTGCAAGAGCCTGCTTCCTCATATCGGAAATCGGCCTTGTGACAGTCTGTCCGAGAAGCACCCCGAGAATCGCGGTAATAATCAGTGCAATCGCCGTTCCCGTGGAAAAGATTTTATTGATTTCCTCGAGCTGCTGATACACTGTTTCTATTTTCGCAATGATATAGATTGCACCGATTTCCTCTTTTCCGTTACTGCTGCTGATTGGATAAGTATACACCCAGATGCGGTTTCCATTTTCATCGAGATAAGCTTGATCTATTTCTTTTCCCGTCGCCAGTGCCCTCTTCACCATGGTATCTGTAGCACGCTGGCCGACTGTATCAACATTGTCGGCTCTTGAGGAACCAATGATCCGGAACTTGCTGTCGACGACCCTGACCTCTGATATATCCGTGCCTCTAAAATCATCGAGGATACTTGCAACATCAGCCTCAAGCTTAAGATCTTTATCTGTCCGCTCCCTGAGCATCTCTTCACGAATATTATATTTTAAAAACCGGACATTCTCTTTAATGTTCTGTGTGAAATTCGTAATCAGCTTATCCTCCAGCTCTCGTACGAAGTACACACCGATAATCTGCATGGCCAGCAGGATAAGCAGGACGTAAATCAAAACAAACTTTAAATGTATGGACCGGGTAATGCCAACTTTCTTCATTTAATTACTCCTGTTCTGGATTGCGTAGATAATAGCCGACTCCTCTTCTTGTAACGATCCAATTTGGATGACTTGGATTATCCTCGATCTTCTCACGAAGGCGCCTCACCGTAACATCTACAGTCCGGACATCTCCGTAATAATCATATCCCCAAACGGTCTGCAAAAGATGCTCACGTGTCATTACCTGGCCGATATGCTTGGCAAGATAATGCAGCAGTTCAAACTCCCGGTGAGTCAATTCAATTGTCTCGCCCCTTTTGGAAACAATATAGGCGTCAGGATGGATCACCAAGGAGCCAACTGCAATTTCATTTGTGCCTTCTTCATCAGTCTGCTGGGCAGCGCCATGTTGGTGCCTGCGGAGGTTTGCCTTAACCCGGGCAATCAATTCCCTCGTACTGAACGGCTTTGTGACGTAGTCATCCGCACCCAGTTCAAGACCAAGGACTTTATCGATTTCTGAATCTTTGGCTGTCAGCATAATGATAGGCATTTCATATTTCTTCCTGATTTCGCGGCACACTTCCATGCCATCGCGGTTAGGCAGCATGATGTCCAGCAACACAAGGTCCGGCTTAACTTCCTCAGCCATCTTGACAGCTTCATCACCGTCATACGCACAATGAACCTCATAACCCTCTTTCTTCAGGTTGAACTGTAATATATCCGCAATCGGCTTTTCATCATCAACTACAAGAATTTTCTTATCCATAGTCCCTAATCTCCTTTTTTATTTAACTTTTTGTCTCCATGATAGTATTTCTAATTTTTATTGAAATTGTGCAAAAAGCTTGATTATCATATTCTGGTTTGATTCTAATTTATCATTTTCTCAGGTTGAATTCATCTATTAGCTGAATTTTGGCAGCTATGTCTTTATATTGTAATCTTTCCCTAACACTCGGTTTATAGACTTTATCTCCCGGGTAATACAAGAATAACCCATATACGTTCTTTGTCATGACGCAGCATTGGATAAAGAAAACGCCTCTGAGCCGGCCGGCCAGAGGCATGAAAGATTTCAATCAATTTCTTTTATCAGTAAAGGGTCAATGGGTTAACTAATGATCCATTTTTGTAAACTTCCAAGTGCAGGTGGACACCTGTTGATTGGCCTGTCTGTCCCATCACACCAACCGAAGATCCAGCTGATACTGTCTGCCCTGCTGAAACACTTATGCTGCTCATATGGGCGTAAACAGAGCGGTAACCATTATTATGATCAATGACGACTTTGTTTCCATATCCGCCTGAATCCCATCCTGCAGATACAACTGTTCCATTATCGATTGATTTGATTGTCAGGTTATCAGGGCGGGCTATATCGATGCCTTTATGCATATGTCCCCACCGCTGACCGACTTTGGATGAAACGTATCCGCCGTTTGTCGGCCACACAAAGCTTCCAGATCCCCTTGAAGGAGTAACCTTGGTTCCTTTTATAACAATATATTTAACAGGTTCTTTCGTAACCTTCTCTTCTTTCACTGTCCGGTTGACCTGGATACCATTTTCCTCCTTGGTAAGGTAGGTGATGGCCTTTTCTCCATCCTGGCCTTCCTGCTTGACTTTGATATCGCCTTTATTCAAAGAAGAGTCTTCAATCACTTCTTTTTCATAGGCAATCGCTTCAACGGCAGATTGTTCTCTCTCGACTGTTACCTGAACAAGAGGCTTATAAGCTGTCACATTGATTTCCTGATCGATTTGAAGGAGGCTGTCCTCATTCAACCCAGGATTCAATTCAAGTAACTTGCCGGAAGTCAACTCGTGTTTTTGGGCGATGCTTCCTAATACGTCACCCTCTTGAACTTTATACTTCTTTTCTTCAAGGGTGCCCTTCAGAAGAAAGTCAACAGCTTTATCAGCTGTCAGGATCTCACCAGGTGCTGCTTTTGTTTCTTCGAATTGTGCCTGTTCGGATATCTCCACCGATAACAGTTTGGAATCTTCGGCAGGATCAGGAGTGCCTTCTTCTAATTCCTTCAATTCTTCCTCTGATACGAATTTAAGTTTAAGCTTTTTCAAGGCAAGTTCAGCTTCTTGCTGATCTTTCACCAGTACAGCCGGTTTACCACCGAATGATATGGATACAGCCTTTGCTTCAGCTTTAACAGATTCAGTAACTTGTTTAATCACCGAGTCATTATTGCCTTCAGCCCTGAAGACTTGTTCCGGGATGATGGAAAGTTTCTCAGCGAGTTCCAGTTCAATGGACTCAAACTTCTCTTCTTCAGAATCAAGCTTGGCTTCAATGGCTTTTTCGACTGCGGCTTTATCCGTCACTGCCCCAAAATATTCTTTCCCTATGTAAACATGATAGACCGTTTCCAAGTCAGTATTATCATTTGCATAAACAGATCCGAACGTAATGGCACTCAATGCTGCTGTTGTAATTGCAGCTCTTTTCAAAAGTTTCAACGATTTATGTATTAAGTTATTTGGACTTTCTTCTTTAGATGTATGAATGGTATTTCTCCACGTCATTAGTCTTTCCTCCTAGCTAAAAGACAAAGAAACCAGGCAATAAGCAATCAATAGTCTCTTTTACCTAAAAAATAAGTTTAGTTTAAAATAGTACTTTACTAATCTACCATAATTCTGGCAGCTAAAGAGAAACGTTTTCATAATGTAACATAATTGTATAATAAGTTACAAATTCTGCCTTTTGGGTGTAATATTACGCAGATTATTGCGAAACAGAGGATAGGACAAAATTAAGGGGCTTTAAGTCTTACCTTCGGGGAACTGAAGGGATATAAAAAAAGCATTGCGAGAGTCATGTCGTCGCAATGCTTTTTAGGTGATGGCTCAGGACGGAATCGAACCGCCGACACATGGATTTTCAGTCCATTGCTCTACCGACTGAGCTACTGAGCCATATTAATATATTTCCTAAAAGAAAGTTAGGTCGATAATTTATCGTCCAGCTCTCAGGAAGCTTGTTCAGGGTGCAGCTCGAGCTGTACGCTGAAGTTTATTCTGTGAAGCTTATTCGGACGTGCTCTACCGACTGAGCTACTGAGCCAAGAGTTTACGGCTTCCGCTAAGCGGCGAATCTCTTCGTCAGCGCCCTCACTCACATCCTCACGCACCTTAAGTGCGCTCCGGTGTTCATTCGGTTGCTTCCTTGATCTTCTTGCTTATCGAAACCCTTTTATTCTGGATTTGCATCCAATGTTCAAATGAAACTGTAAATATGTAAATGGCGGTCCGGACGGGACTCGAACCCGCGACCTCCTGCGTGACAGGCAGGCATTCTAACCAACTGAACTACCGGACCAGGGATTTTTGCTGACAAGCAAAATATCCTTCCTTTATGTAAGGGCTGGATATCACTTATCAAAATATCTCTCCTTAATGCAAGAAGCAGATATAAGAGCCAATTACTCCACGTAGTGTAGTAAAAACTTGGTGACCCGTACGGGATTCGAACCCGTGTTACCGCCGTGAAAGGGCGGTGTCTTAACCGCTTGACCAACGGGCCGTGTTATTGGAGCAACGAAGATAATAGTACCATAGGAATCTTAGTAAAGGCAATAACTTTCTTAAAAATAATGTCGAAAATGTTTTTTTCATAGTATCCCGTTTCTTTATTTCTTTTCGCTTTGGTTGCAGGTTTTCAAGGCTGGTATGTTAATATGAAAAAAAAGCAGGGGGTGTAGTGTTAGTGACCATTTTCTTGAGATTGTGGAAAGAAATCTCCAAAATGAATTTTAGAACGATCGTCATACTTTCGGTTATTATCGTATTATTTGGCACTGTATCCATACATTTTGTCGAGCCGGAAACGTTCCCGACCCTTTTTGAAGGCTTTTGGTGGACAATGACCACATTGACAACTGTGGGGTATGGTGATTATTATCCAGTGACTGTTGCCGGCCGGATTCTTGGTATTTTCCTTTTCATTTTTGGAATCGGCATTCTCGGGCTCTTGATCAGCAAAATCATGGATGTTCTTGCAACGTACAACACACTTAAAAGGGAGGGAAAGCTTGTGTATAAGAATAAAGGACACTTCGTTTACATAGGGTGGTCCACCAGGACGGAGAGAGCCATTAAAGAGGTTCTAGCTAATCGAAGTGATAAAGAAGTCGTCCTGATAGAACAATTGGAGTCCTCACCATTTTCTCACGACCAGGTTCATTTCATCAGCGGGGACCCTTCAGATGAAGAAGTATTAATAAAGGCCAATATCCTGGAAGCCGACCGTGTGGCTATTTTTTCCGATATGAGCATATCAAAACCGGTTCTGGCCGATGGTAAATCTTTATTGATCGCTTCAGCTGTCGAGGCGCTTTCCAAGAAGCATAAAGCTAATATCCACTCTGTTGTAGAAGTCATGGAGGAAAAAAATATACCATTATTCAATCATATTGATGTGGATGATTTCATCTTATCCAACGATTCAGTATCATTATTAATGGCTAAGGCAACACTTCAGCCGGGCACCACAGGGTTGTTCAGGCAGCTGTTGAGCAAGAGATTCGGAAAAAACATCCATGAATACTCCCCGATATCCGGTTGGGAGACCTATAGGGATGCTTCCCAGGCTTTATTCGAGAAAGGGGCAGTCTTGATAGCGGTCAATGAGGATATGGATTTCAGCAATGCGGCAGAAAAGAAACTGGATAAGGATGATACACTTTACATAATTTGTGATGACCAAATTTATCATGAACTCGATAAAAGAGTAGTACTGTGATTGACCAGACATTAAAAAAGCTTGAGGAGAAAACCCTCAAGCTTTTTTAATTTATTCAATCAGCTCCACACACTTCTGACTACATTTGTCTGGGAACGGTCAGGTCCCACTGAGAAAATCGACAATGGGATGCCTGTCAGTTGAGATACACGCTCAAGGTAGTGGCGTGCATTTTCAGGCAGCTCACCTAATGTTTTGCAGCCTGTAATATCTTCTTTCCAGCCTGGCAGCTCTTCATATACCGGCTCACATTCTGCCAATATGTTGAGGTTTGCAGGAAATTCATTGATGACTTCGCCTTTATATCGATAAGCTGTACAGATTTTCAACGTTTCAATGCCTGTAAGCACATCAATGGAGTTCAATGAAAGGTCCGTCAAGCCGCTTACACGTCGCGCATGGCGGACAACCACACTGTCAAACCAGCCGACACGGCGCGGACGGCCGGTAGTGGTACCATATTCACGGCCTACTTCCCGGATTTGGTCCCCGATTTCATTCGTAAGCTCTGTTGGGAACGGTCCGTCTCCAACACGAGTGGTATAAGCTTTTGATACACCGACTACATGCGAGATTTTTGTAGGGCCAACACCTGAACCGATCGTCACTCCGCCTGCAACAGGATTGGAAGAAGTTACGAAAGGATAAGTTCCTTGATCAATGTCCAGCATGACCCCTTGAGCACCTTCAAAGAGGACACGGCGTCCGTCGTCCAGGGCATCATTCAGGACCACTGAGGTGTCACATACATAATGCTTGACCTGCTGTCCGTACTCATAATATTCATCAAGGATCTCTTCAAGAGTGAATCCGTCTGTTTCATAGAATCGCTCAAGCAGGCGGTTTTTTTCTTCAAGATTTCTTGTAAGCTTTTCTTTAAAAGAGTCATAATCAAGAAGGTCGGCGATCCTGATTCCGTTACGTGCCGCTTTATCCATATAAGCCGGGCCGATCCCTTTTTTGGTTGTACCGATTTTGTTGGCGCCTTTTCGTTCTTCTTCCACTTCATCCAGTTTCAAATGATAAGGCAGGATGACATGCGCACGGTTGCTGATGCGTAAGTTATCAGTCGTGACATTGCGATCATGAAGATACTTCAACTCTTTTACCAGCGCTTTTGGATCGACCACCATTCCATTCCCGATCACAGATGTTTTGTCATTATAAAAAATTCCGGATGGAATCAAATGCAATTTGTAAGTTTCACCATCAAACTTGATTGTATGGCCTGCGTTATTACCGCCTTGGTAACGGGCAATAACCTCAGCATTTTCTGAAAGGAAATCGGTAATCTTTCCTTTTCCTTCGTCTCCCCACTGTGTTCCGACTACTACTACTGAAGACATTAGTAAAGCACCTCCGCTAGGGTTAATAAATCGTTCTCTTATCAAACATCACTATTTTATCAGTTTAAAGATACCAAAGTCAACGAAAACACGAACGATAATTATGTATCTTATTTTATTTGTTCGTAAATACCAACTAACTACCTATTAGTTTGTGTAAATTGAAGCTCAACTATGAATTCTTTATAAGTTATTTTAACCGTTAAAACCATCATGAAAGGAGCTGGGTATAAAATTCACAGATTAGAGCTGCCCGTAAAAATATACGATTATTAATTGCTAAGTCTCCTGTAACCTGGTGTTTACTCAGAAATCGACCAAAATTATATATGGCTACGCCTTCTTTAACCTGCTGTTCAGACAAAAAGCAAATCCTAATTATTTGCAGCTTGGGCACCATTGGAGATCCTTTGAAAACTGGGGAATGATTTTCTTCAATAGGCAGGGCAATATCTGCATCCAAAAAATAAAAAGGCTATTTTCGCATTTATTTTCCCTCTGTATTCAAAGGTTTTACTCTCGAAAAAGAACGAGCAGCCCTTTTCTTCCCTGCTCACCGGGGGTTGTACGGCGATTTACCAGAAATTTATTTGAACCTTATAGTGAATAGCAACAAAGTTTAAGAAAAGAGCCCATAAAAAAAGAGCCGGGGAGCAACTCCCCGACTCTCTATGCACCAGGCGGAACACCTGCATCATCGTACCTTCTTTCAAGGTTGACGAACTTGTTATATTCTTTAACGAACGCCAGGGAAACGGTTCCGACCGGGCCGTTACGCTGTTTGGCGATAATAATTTCTATGATGTTCTTATTCTCTGATTCTTTATCGTAGTAGTCATCACGGTATAAGAAGGCCACGATATCGGCATCCTGCTCGATACTTCCGGATTCACGGATATCTGACATCATTGGGCGCTTATCCTGGCGCTGCTCGACTCCACGGGACAGCTGGGATAAGGCAATGACGGGAACTTCAAGCTCACGCGCAAGACCTTTGAGCTCACGGGAAATTTCCGATACCTCTTGCTGGCGGTTTTCGCCTGAGCGCCCGCTGCCTTGGATCAACTGCAAGTAGTCGATGAGGACCATGCCAAGACCTTGTTCCTGTTTAAGGCGGCGGCACTTGGATCGGATTTCACCAATTTTGATGCCGGGGGTGTCGTCAATGTAAATCCCGGCATTCGACAGGCTTCCCATTGCCATAGTCAATTTTCGCCAATCCTCATCTGTCAGCGAGCCCGTACGAAGATTCTGGGCGTTAATGTTGCCCTCTGCGCAAAGCATACGCATGACAAGCTGCTCGGCACCCATCTCCAGACTGAAGATGGCCACGTTTTCGTCTGTTTTAACGGCCACATTCTGCGCTATATTAAGTGCGAATGCGGTTTTACCAACAGAAGGACGGGCTGCCACAATGATCAAGTCATTCCGCTGGAAGCCTGCTGTCATTTCATCAAGGTCGGCGAACCCGGTAGGAATACCGGTAACATCTTCAGTCCGGTTGTGAAGAAGTTCAATATTATCGTATGCCTTTACGAGTACATCCTTAATATCATGGAACGCGCCTGCATTTTTTCGCTGAGCGACTTCCATGATATTTTTCTCGGCTTCACTTAAAAGGGCGTCCACTTCGTCTTCACGGGAATACCCATCCTGTGCGATGGTCGTCGCTGTCCGGATAAGCCTTCTGAGGAGTGACTTTTCCTCAACGATTTTGGCATAGTATTCAATATTGGCCGCTGTCGGGACTGACCCCGCCAATTCACTTAGATACGATACCCCGCCGACATCCTCGAGTTCTTTAATGGCAGACAGCTCTTCAGTGACCGTAATCAGATCGACTGCTTTCCCCTTATCACTCAGGTTCAGCATGACGTTGAAGATTTTCTGATGGGAACTGCGGTAGAAATCTTCAGGAATCAAGGATTCCGATGCCTGTGTCAATGTGCTGGGTTCAAGAAAAATGGCACCAAGGACCGCCTGCTCTGCTTCTATATTCTGTGGTGGTACATGATTGGATAATATTTCGTTCATATAGGATAAACCTCCCTGGAGAAGGATTTTTTACAATAGAAAAAATGTGACCGGCATAACCTACCTGATCACATTTATATAAGTCTATTCTATTTTAACACGTTTTTCGGTAAAATCGATTTCCAATATTAGTTTTCTTCTGTAACATGCACTTTCAAAGTGGCCGTTACATCCTGATGAAGCTTTACAGGGACGTTAGTGAAGCCCAATGAACGGATCGCATCATTCATTTCGATTTTTCGTTTATCCACTTTGATTTTGTGGGTTTTCTTGAGCTCGTCCGCGATCTGCTTGCTTGTGATTGAGCCGAACAAACGGCCGCCTTCCCCTGATTTGGCTTTCATTTCAACAGTCAGGGCTTCCAATGTTCCTTTTAATTTCTTTGCCTCTTCAAGCTCTTCAGCAGCCTGCTTCTTTTCTTTGTTCTTCTGGCCTTCCAGCTGGCTTACGCTGGAGTTGGTTGCTTCCACAGCAAGGCCTTGTTTGATTAGGAAGTTATGTGCGTATCCGTCAGCAACATTCTTTACTTCACCTTTTTTCCCTTTACCTTTTACATCTTTCAGAAAAATGACTTTCATGATTCTTTTCCCCCTTCAAAGTATTCATCCAACACTACTTTCAGGCTGTTTTCGGCCTCTTCCACCGAAATGCCCGGAAGCTGTGTAGCAGCATTTGTCAAGTGCCCTCCTCCATGGAGGCTTTCCATGATGATCTGGACATTGACTTCTCCAAGCGAACGGGCGCTGATTCCGACAAGGTCATCTGTTCTTTTTGATAAGACAAATGAGGCAACGACGCCATCCATAGTAAGGAGAGTATCAGCAGCCTGTGCAATCAGGACCGGGTCATAGATGACATTCTCTTCACCTTTCGCAATCGCAACGCCATCGTAATAGAAGTCGACCGTTTCGATCAGCCTGGACCGCTTGATATACGTTTCCACGTCTTCCTTAAGGAACTTCTGGACCAGGACCGTATCTGCGCCCTGACCCCTTAGATAAGAGGCGGCATCGAAGGTCCTTGACCCCGTCCTCAATGTAAAGCTTTTTGTATCGACAATGATTCCAGCCAACAAAGCCGTTGCTTCCAGCATAGAGATTTTCTCATGCTTTGGCTGGTACTCCAAGAGTTCCGTCACAAGTTCGGCTGTTGAAGACGCGTATGGCTCCATATAAACCAGAAGCGGGTTCTTTATGAAGTCTTCCCCGCGGCGGTGGTGGTCTATGATGACGACCCGTTCAGCCCTCTGCAGTAGCCGTTCTTCTATTACAAGAGACGGCTTGTGGGTATCCACGACAACAAGCAGGGTATCATCTGTCATCAGATCAAGGGCTGCCTCAGGTGTAATGAACCGTGAATGGAGATCAGGATTCGACTTAATTTCATTCATCATCCTTTTCACACCGGTGTCAATTTCATTGAAGTTTACAACTACATAGCCTTCTTTTTGATTCATCTGGGCTACTTTCCGTACTCCGATAGCTGCACCGATTGCATCCATATCAGGCATCTTATGCCCCATCACGATCACTTTATCACTCTCAACCATCAGTTCCTTCAAGGCATGGGAGATGACCCGAGCGCGGACCCTCGTCCGTTTTTCCATAGGGTTGGTTTTCCCGCCATAGAACTTCACTTTCCCGTTCGGCTGTTTGATTGCAACCTGGTCTCCCCCGCGGCCAAGCGCAAGGTCAAGGCTTGATTGGGCAAGTGTTCCAAGTTCTGGAAGGGCAGATACACCGGTCCCCACACCAAGACTCAGTGTGAGCGGTACATTTTGCTTGGATGTTGTATCCCTGACATCATCAAGGATGGAAAATTTATCTTTTTCCAGCTGCTGCAGGATTTTTTCATTAAAGACGGCAATGAACCGTTCAGAAGAAATCCTTTTCAACAGGACACCTGAATCCTTCGCCCACTTGTTCAGAATGGAGGTCACCATACTGTTCAAACTGCTCCGTGTCTGATCATCCATTCCCTGCGTGAGTTCATCATAATTATCAAGAAAAATGATGGCAATCGCTGTTCGTTCTTCTTCATACTGCTTCTCAATTTCAGTTTGCTCCGTTACATCAAAGAAGTAAAGCAGCTTTTCCTCAAGCTTCAAGATCACACTGAATTTTCGTTCGTTCAATGTGACAACTTCTGTATCCAATTCCTGTTTAATCAACGGAACAACCGAATCAGCCACGTCATAAAGCGATCTCCCGACCAATGTATCTTCATTGAAGCAGGAAGCCATGAATGGATTGGTCCATTCAATATAGTAGTCATCATTAATCAGCATAATACCAATGGGCATCTCCATCAACGCTTCTTCCCCGACCCGCTTTAACCGGTAGGAGAGAGTGGAGATGTATTCCTCTGTAGCTTTATAAGTTTTCTTTTCATAATAAAATGCGATATAAAATACGCCGGCCAGCAAAATCAACCCGATAGCGGCAATCCACCAATTGTACAGGGCCGTTGCCCCCAGCACAAAGGCCGAAACAGCCGCAAGCCCGTACAACGGGTATCTGACCATTCGTTTTTTATAATGTGATGGCATGATTTCAGCTCCTCAAATAAGATTGCTAACCTTATGACTTACGTTGAAGGCGCTGTCTAAGATCAAATCCTAAATCAATGATACCAATGATTCTCACGAAATCTATCAGCAGAATGCCAAATACAGTGGCCAAAACCAGTAATCCTCTCGGCCATTCTTTCAGATGGGCGAAAAAATAAATGAATGAGAAGCCCTGTACCACCAGCAATAACTGAAGCACATAAAAGAGGTTATATAGCGCCCAGTGAAGATATGTACCCATCTCCGGCCTGATAGTAATCATTAAAATCAGTGTAATTAAATAATACCATACAATGCTTTGTGGAAGCTTCCAATATCTGAAAGCAGGGAACCTGGCCGATTGGATCCCCATCTTCCGCAAGAGAGGAAAATTGACACTGATGATGATCAGCATCACAGCCAGTGAAGAAATCAAAAAGACCGATGGTATCAAAACATCAAATGATTCCACAGCCTTATGTATTTCATCTATCCTTTCAGGCGGCAATGGCTGCCCCATGCTTTCTGCCATCCTAATCGATTCATTGAAAACACTCTTTGCCTGATCTACTGCATCCTTGATAATATTCATATTCAAAAATAAGATAGATACAACATATTGAATGACAAGGCTGATTAAAAAAACGAAGCTTGATATCAGATAAATTGACATCTTTGATCTTTGCTTCCGCAGCATCACCCCAATAACGATTCCCACCGTTCCAAAGGAAAGAGTTAAAGGAAGGGTAATGATGAAGGAACCAGCGATTAACGAAATAAAGACAGCCGCAGCAAACATGGTAAGTGCCGGTTTAAGCCCATGCTTCTCGCTGTAAATGATAAAAGGAAGCACGAGAAAGAATGTTGTCATAATGCTGATAACCGGTACATATGCAGTCAATAGCAGCAATACTGTATATATTGCGAGCAATAATGCTCCTTCCGTAAGTATACGGGCGTTCTTCACTAAAGCACCCCTCAATCATCCACCTTAAAATGCATGGAAGCACTTAAGGTCACTAACTGGTAATTTTCCAATAAAGAATATGTAAACACCACTAATTTTATCGATATTCCGATACAGATTCAATTCATTGACATCGAAAACAGAAAGGTTCAAAATCCTCTCACAAAGCAGTTTCCTCCAGGCTGATTACTGCCGTCTTATTCTCAGTATAGCTAATAAGGATCTTTGGCAAACCTCAGGTAAACACCTTTGCAGGAAGAAAAGATCCTGAAGAGATAAAAAAGAACAGCAGAAAAGATTCCTGCTGTTCTTTCATTTATTATTATTCACCTACAACGTAAGGCAGTAATGCCATTGTACGCGCGCGTTTGATAGCACGAGTAAGTCTGCGTTGGTATTTAGCGCTTGTTCCTGTCACACGACGTGGAAGGATTTTTCCGCGCTCAGAGATGAATTTCTTAAGAAGATCTACATCTTTATAGTCGATGTGTGTAATTCCGTTTGAAGTGAAGTAACACACTTTACGACGTCTGCGTCCGCCTCTGCGCATTGCCATAGATAACGCCTCCTTGCATATATATTTTTTTATTTATAAGAAATTTAGAATGGTAAATCGTCATCCGAAATGTCGATCGGCTGACCGTCATTTGCGAATGGGTCATTATCCACACGCGTATAGTTCTGGTTGTTGTTATTATTGCGCTGATTCTGATCTTGACCGTATGAATAGTCTTGCTGCTGCCTCTGACCGCCGCCATAATTGCCGCCGCGCTCACCCTGATAACCGGAACCGCCGCCTTGGCTTGAGTTCTTAGGTTCAAGGAATTGAACGGATTCTGCAACGACCTCAGTCATGAAGACACGCTTGCCATCCTGCCCCTCGAAATTACGAGTTTGGATACGGCCGTCAACACCGGCAAGGCTTCCTTTTTTCAAGAAATTTGCCACGTTTTCAGCTGGACGACGCCATACCACGCAATTAATAAAATCTGCTTCACGTTCACCCTGCTGATTCGTAAAAGTACGATTCACGGCAAGTGTGAAAGTTGCCACAGGCACCCCGTTAGGAGTGTATTTCAATTCTGGATCCTTTGTTAAACGACCCACGAGTATTACTCGGTTCATCATCAGAATCAACCCCTTCCTTCCAACATCTGTTCCATCAGAAACAAGTCAGAAGTTTTCGTTTTCAAAAAACGGCTGGATTATTCTTCTTCTTTGATTACGATATGACGGATGATATCGTCAGAGATCTTAGCCAAACGATCGAACTCAGAAACCGCTTCAGTGTTTGATTGGATTTTTACCAATTGGTAGTATCCATCACGGAAGTCGTTGATTTCATAAGCTAAACGACGTTTACCCCACTCTTTAGACTCGACGATTTCAGCACCGTTTGAAGTCAAAACGTTATCGAAACGATCAACAACTGCTTTTTTTGTTTCATCATCAACATTTGGACGGATGATGTACATAACTTCGTACTTTCTCATCTTCTAGTCACCTCCTTATGGTCTATGCGGCCCTTCTCGGCAGAAGGGCAAGGAGCAATATATTCATTACTCACAAGTTAGAATTATATCATAGTGGACAAGCTAATGCAATACGCCAGGGAAATACGTTGAATTTCTTTCTTTTTCACCAGTAATGCTGAACTGACAATAGTAGATTTCAGCTAATGGTGCGCGACCCAGTGACGCACGGTTCGGGGGATTCTGGTACGTGATGAGCAGAGTTATTCCTTAAAATTTGATGACCCTATGCCGTAATATCCAGGAGGCGGCTATTAGAATAATCCCTATGACCAGGGAGGTATACGTCGGCCAGGCCATTTCATACTGGAAAGCATTCTGCAGTCCCAGATAAACAAGCAGACCGGTCCATGCTGTAAATATCAAAGCGCCTGCAGATAACAGCCAAAGATTTGATTTTTCTTTATAAGTGGTCCACTTCATTAGCTTTAAAATTAACAGTACTACAGCACCCATGAATAATATAGATGCAATGATCGGGGTAAGGGATATGCCTTTTTTATCGGGGAAAAACAGAGAGAAGATTCCAGTGACAAGGAAGTACCAACTCATCCCGGAAGCAGTTATATATAAATACATCAGCACCTTATCTTTAGCCGATTCTTTTGGAAGTCCTTCAAGCAGTTCATCACAGTATTGTTTTGGTTTGCTGCCAAACACTTCTTCAGCCGATTGGCCGTTTTCCTGTGCCTCCAATAAATGTTCCAAGATTTCCAAAAGTAATTCTTCACCAGCATGTTCATCTACATCACTGGTCCTGATATAAATAAGCATATCTTCATAATACTTTTTATTTTCATCATTCAGTTTTTCTCTTCTTGCATTATTTATTTCAATCATTTCTTTGGCAGTCATCCGTTTTTCCCTCCCTTGATAATTAAATCCACTGAGGCATCCAGTTTGGTCCATTCAATGATAAACTGTTCCAAAGATGCCTTGCCATCCTCGGTTAACGTATAATACTTGCGGTTGGGGCCGCTTGCCGACTTTTGCATCTTCCCCTTTATCAATCCCTCTTTTTGAAGCCTTAATAATATCGGGTAAATCGATCCTTCACTTACCGAATCCATTCCTTTGCTGGCAAGTTTCACATATAGCTCATAGCCATATGTAGGGCTTTCGTTAATGACAGCCAAAATACAGCCTTCCAAGATTCCTTTTAACATCTGGCTTTTTAAAGACATGTGGGTAAAATCCTTTCTAACTTGTTTTACAAGGTACCTAATTAAAAAATAATACCTTGTTTTACAAGATAGCTATAGTTTACTGGAATACTCATCCAATTGTCAATAGAAAAAGCCGCCCCGTTTCAGGGACAGCTTCTTAAATTTAAACATTAAAACGGAAGTGGATGACATCTCCGTCTTTCACTATATATTCTTTTCCTTCAAGTCTTACTTTACCTGCTTCACGTGCGGCGGCCATTGTACCATTGGAAACAAGGTCATCGTATGAAACGGTCTCGGCACGGATGAATCCTTTTTCAAAATCGGTATGGATGATTCCGGCACATTCAGGTGCTTTCATCCCCTGACGGAATGTCCATGCGCGGACTTCCTGTACACCTGCTGTGAAGTAGGTTGCAAGGCCAAGAAGATCATAGGCTGCGCGGATTAACTGATCTAATCCAGACTCTTCTATTCCGAGTTCTTCAAGGAACATCGCTTTTTCTTCATCGTCAAGCTCGGCGATCTCGGATTCGATTTTTGCACAGACCACGATGACTTCTGCATTGTCGCCTTCTGCAAACTCGCGCACCTGCTGAACATACTCATTGTCAGAAGGATCGGCAATATCATCTTCGCTTACATTGGCTACATAAAGAACCGGCTTGATGGTCAAAAGATGGAGGCCTTTTACGACTTTCATCTGCTCATCGGTAAATTCAACCGTACGGGCCGATCTGCCTTCTTCAAATGCCTCTTTCAATTTCAAAAGGATTTCATGCTCATAAGCAGCTTCTTTATCTTTTTGCTTGGCTAGTTTTTGAACGCGTGCAATCCGTTTATCCACTGATTCAAGGTCCGCAAGAATCAATTCAAGATTGATGACTTCGATATCGTCAAGTGGATTGACTTTCCCGGATACGTGGGTGATATTTTCATCAGCAAAGCAGCGGACTACCTGGCAGATGGCATCCACCTGGCGGATATGTGACAAGAACTTATTTCCTAGACCTTCACCTTTACTTGCACCTTTGACAATTCCGGCGATATCCGTAAATTCAAATGCAGTCGGTACTGTCTTTTTTGGATCAACCAACTCAGTCAGTTTATCAAGACGGTAATCAGGAACTTCAACGATTCCCACGTTTGGGTCGATCGTACAGAAAGGATAGTTGGCAGACTCTGCCCCTGCCTTTGTGATTGCGTTAAATAGAGTTGATTTCCCAACATTCGGCAAACCAACAATTCCAGCTGTTAAAGCCATTTTGGTCACTCCTCATTAAGTGGAACTATATTTATTCTGCCTGCTAACCCGGCAGTAAGTGTCTACATTTATTCAAACCTTTTCTAATTATAGGTTTTAAGTGATAGAAACACAAGTGGAGGGAAGGATTTTAAGAGAACCGGGTTCCCCGGGAAATACCCCGTGCCGGGACAACTCTATTCAGAGCCGGACCTTATACATAGAAAGGGATCGTTCACTTTGGAACAATCCCTACTGATGAAATAACTATTTATTCTTCCGATGACTCAAGAACCTTCTTCATCTTCTTGGAGAACTCTCTTCTTGGAAGCATGATGCTGTGGTCGCACCCTTGGCATTTAATCCGGATGTCCATGCCCATCCGGATGATTTTCCAGCGGTTGACCCCGCATGGATGCGGCTTTTTCATTTCCACGACATCGTTTAATTGAAAGCTTTTTGGTTCCATATCTGTTTCCTCCCTACTCACTATCAAGCTGCTTCATGTTATTTTCAATATTTTCTTCTTCCTGTCTGTTATACATGACCATTCGCGGGAATGGAATTTCAATGCCATGCTTATCAAGGACCAGTTTTACATCTTTTCGGATATTTCGCGCCATTGCCCAGTGCTGCATCGGGGCACACTCTGCTACAATCCTCATAACAACATCGGAAGCACCCAGCGTCTGGACACCTAATAAATCAGGGGGAGTTACTAAATCTTCATATTTTTGCGGCATGGTCTGCAGGAGTTCACTGATGACTCTTTCCGCTTCTTCAATATTTTCTTCGTAAGCGATGCTGACATCCACTACTGCAATACTATTATGAATGGAGAAGTTGGTGACTTCGGCAATATTTCCGTTTGGAATTATGTGAAGCTCCCCCGTCCAGTTCTTGATCTTCGTTGTTCTCAGGCCGATTTCTTCTACGTTTCCTTCAAGCGACCCCACCCGTATGAAGTCTCCTACAGAGAACTGATCTTCAAAGATGATGAAGAATCCAGTTATGACATCCCTCACAAGGTTCTGCGCACCGAAACCAACAGCCAGGCCGACAATTCCTGCTCCTGCCAGAAGACCGGTGATGTTTACACTCAACGCACTTAAAATCATAATGATGGCAACAAAGTAAACCACATATGTTAAAACGTTTTCTAATAGTTTGCTCAGCGTGGCTTCCCGCCTCTGAGAGATTTTAAAAGGGGAACGGGAGCGTACCTTGAATATATTCTGTATTGCCAGCTTGCCTATTTTAATGAAAAGTGCAGTCAGAATTAATATCAAAGCAATTTTAACAGCTACGACCCCAATATTAATCCAAAGATCATCACTAATGAGTTTATCCCAAAAGGCTTCTGTGGCATCTTTTGTATCTTTAAGAGTTTCGTCCAGTTGTTCCTTACCTGTACCTTCAGTTGTTTGACTCATATAAGATATCCTCTCCTATAATGCTCTCAAAAAATTTATTTCATTGTATCAAGTTTAACCCTATTTGAATAGCGGCAAGCAAACTGTCAAATATTTGTTTAAAAACTCTTAGTTTGTGACAAATACATAATACTATGTATAGATAAGCCTGATTTTCCGTATACTGTTAATATTATTTGCGAAGGAGTGGAGGGAATGAATCTGAAAAAAGGGCTTTTCGAGCGTAAATCTGAGCCATACCGTGTGCTGCATGATGACGATAAAGCAGCAGCATCGATTTCTGCGGAACTGCTCACCATGCTGCCGGCAGCCATTAGACCCGTAGTAATCGTTTGTATCGGAACGGACCGCTCAACAGGCGATTCCTTGGGACCACTCGTCGGCACCTTTTTAGAAGAGAAAGTAACGGACGGTTTTCATATTTACGGAACGTTGGATGATCCTATCCATGCCGTCAATTTAGAAGAGAAGCTCGCCGAGATCATGGCGAGGCACCACAACCCCTTCATCATTGGGATTGATGCCTGCCTCGGCAGATTAAAAAGTGTCGGTGCCATCCAATTAGGCAGCGGACCCGTAAAGCCAGGGGCCGGCGTGAACAAGGAGCTTCCGGATGTCGGGGATATCCATATCACCGGTATCGTCAACGTCAGCGGATTCATGGAGTTTTTCGTTCTGCAGAATACAAGGCTGAATCTCGTCCTTAAGATGGCCAGGATCATTTCAGAGGGGATCTATTTGGCAAGCAAAGTAAGACCTGGAAAAGAGTCATTTTTCAAGATAAACGTGAGTGAAGAGAAGCAGCAATTGCTTTAAACGTTAATGCTATTTAATATAAATGCTGTATACTATCGCTGTAATTCACCGAAAAACCCCCGGTAAGCAGGTAAGAAAAGAGCTCCTCATGAAAAGTTCGTATCTTGAGGTCTTTCCAAAAGCAACACATACAAAAACAGCCAATAACAAAAACACACCAGGCATATGGCAGGCTTAGTGTGTTTTTTAATTACATTATGAACTTCTCATACCCATAAATAATCGAAACAATTGCGGCTACCATCACAATGCCGGGCAAAAGGTTTGCAACACGGATCTTGGTTAAACCGATCAGATTCAGTCCGATTGCAAAAATCATGATTCCTCCTGCAGAGGTCATTTCAACAATAAAGGAATCCATGACCGCCTGAGGGACAAAACGGTCGATTTGCGTTGCAAATAAAGCAATCGTCCCCTGATAAAGAATGACTGGAATGGCGGAGAACATGACACCGATCCCCAGTGTAGTTGTGAGAATAAGGGAAGTGAAGCCGTCAATGATCGCCTTTGTATAAAGAACATCATGGGCTCCCCTGATACCACTGTCCAAGGCACCGATGACAGCCATTGCACCAATGACAAAAATCAGTGTCGCCGTCACAAATCCTTGCGAAATGCTCGTTTCACTTTCAGTACCCAGTCTCTTTTCCAGCCAGTTTCCCAAGGCATTCAATTTATCATCAAGACCCATCCACTCGCCCATTACCGCTCCAAGAACCAGGCTGATGATCACGATAAGGAAGTTTTCACTTTTCATTCCCATCTGCAAACCCAGGACCATGACAGCGAGGCCGATCGCATACATGACCGTTCCTTTCATATTTTCCGGAATACGGTGCAGCAGCTTGCCGAGAAGAGTGCCTATTATAATACATGCTCCATTTACTATCGTTCCTAAAAGCACCATTAAAACGTTCTCCTTTTTCGATTATCGAAATACTTTCTACTAAAATAGCACTTTTCATTTGAATTGCCTACTACTTTTTTACATTCAGGAGAAAAGACACCCTCTGATTTCAGAAATCAAAAAAACTGACCCATCCAGCATGGTCAGTTCAAAAGTGAACGCTCATTTATTTTCCAAATGGCTTAACAATTCAAGAATCCGATTTAAATCATCCTGAGAAAAGAATTCAAATTCAATCCTGCCTTTTTTCTTGGATTGCTTTATTGAAACATTAGTTCCGAATCTTTCTCTTAAAAGAGTCTCCTGCTCTTTTATGAAGACATCCTTCTTTTCGGGCTTTTTTGTTTCACGTGAAACATTTTCATTCATTTCATGGATCAGTTTCTCCAACTGCCTTACATTTAAGGATTCTTTAATGATTTTTTCAACCACAATTTGAAGGTTCTCTTTCTTCCTTAAGCCCAGCAATGCACGGCCGTGGCCCATTGTGATTTTATCATCAATGATTAACTGCTGAATTTGCGGCGGCAGGGAGAGGAGGCGTATATGGTTCGCAATATGCGGCCTGCTTTTTCCCAGGCGCCTGGCCAGCTGTTCTTGAGTCAAATCCAGTTTATCCATCAATAATTGATAGGCATTTCCTTCTTCAATCGGTGAGAGGTCTTCACGCTGAAGATTTTCAAGTACAGCAAGTTCCATCATCTGTTTATCCGTTAATTCCCTGACTACCACCGGAACTTTATCAAGCTTGGCTGCTTTGGCAGCCCTGTATCTTCTTTCCCCTACAACAATTTCATACCCTTTAATGCTTTTTCTTGCAATGATGGGCTGGAGGATGCCATGCTCTTTAATGGACTCCTTTAATTCTTCAATTGCTTCTGGTTCAAATACCTTCCGGGGCTGATAAGGGTTAGGCCTTAATTCTTTCAAGCTGATTTCCTGTACTGCTTCTTCTTTTGTATCTACATTGTTAAACAATGCGTTGATTCCTTTACCTAGTCCTTTAGCCATTCGCAGCCACTTCCTTTGCTAAATCTAGATAAACTTCAGCACCCCTGGATTTGGCATCATATATAATAATGGGTTCTCCATGGCTCGGTGCTTCGCTTAACCGAATGTTTCGAGGAACAATGGTACGGTAAACTTTATCCTGAAAGTATTTCTTTACCTCTTCTATAACCTGGATACCAAGATTGGTCCGGGCGTCCAGCATGGTAAGCAAAACGCCGTCGATTGCCAGATCATGATTGAGATGCTTTTGCACAAGGCGGACCGTACTTAAAAGCTGGCTTAATCCTTCAAGTGCATAATACTCGCATTGGACTGGAATGATCACAGCATCAGAAGCTGTTAAAGCGTTAATGGTCAACAATCCCAAAGACGGAGGGCAGTCAATGATGATGTAATCATAGTCATCTTTCACTTTTTCAAGTGCCCTCTTTAAGCGTACCTCCCTGGAGATGGTCGGCACAAGTTCAATTTCGGCACCAGCCAAAGAAATTGTAGCGGGAACTGCATATAAACGCTCGACTGTAGTGGGTTTCACTATATCTTTGACTTCTGCATCATCTACTAAAACATCGTACACACATTCCTGGACATCCCCTTTTTCAATGCCCACTCCGCTTGTGGCATTCCCTTGCGGATCAATATCTACAAGCAGTACTTTTTTCCCTATGTATGCTAAGCATGCCCCCAAATTGACGGATGTTGTCGTTTTACCCACGCCGCCCTTTTGATTGGTAATGGCAATAATTCTGCCCAAGGTCTTCACCTGCCCTTTGAACTTCCAATTCTATTTGATCATGAAATAATCAGTTTAATTGTCTACCTTCTATTCTATCAAAATTCAGGAATAGTTTGTCTTTCATTTCAAAAAAATTCTATTTCCAATTTATTAATTAGATTACATACAAAAAGTGAGAAACCGTTTAAGCGTTTCTCACTGAAGATTATAATGGCTCTATGAATATAGCAGTCTATGAATTACTTTTTCTTAGGAATACGGATTGTGAACTGGTAATATTCCTCATGCTCTTCTTCTTCTGAGTCCAGGTTGATCCCGCTGTCTGAAACCATGTTCAGGGATTGGCGGATGGTATTGACTGCTATCCGCATATCTTTACTGAAAGCCTTGCGTTTCGGCTTCGGTTTCTCTTTACCTTCCGAAAGCATTTTATCCACTCGGTCTTCTGTTTGTTTTACATTAAAATTCTTCTCAATGATTTCCTGAAGAAGGGCAACTTGTTTCTCTGCTTTTTTCAAAGGTATGAGTGCTCTGGCATGTCTTTCCGTGATCTGCTTGGCAAGGATGGCCTCCTGCACTTCTTCCGGAAGCTTCAAAAGCCTCAATTTATTGGCAACAGTGGATTGTCCCTTTCCAAGCCTCTGTGCGAGCGCTTCCTGAGTGAGATTATGAAGTTCAAGCAGCTTGCCGTAAGCAATCGCCTCTTCAATCGGCGAAAGTTCTTCCCTTTGCAGGTTCTCTATTAATGCAACAGAAGCGGTTTCTGTGTCCGTCATATTCTTAATGATTGCAGGCACGGTCTCCCATCCAAGCAACGAAACAGCCCGGAAACGGCGCTCTCCTGCAATGATTTCATACTGATTCTCTCCGCTTTCACGCAGGACGATTGGCTGTATGATCCCATGAGTATGAATTGTTCTAGATAGTTCTTCAATCTTCTCTTCGTTAAAAATCGTTCTTGGCTGGAAACGGTTTGGGACAATCTGAGAAACAGGAATATTCTTCACTTCATCTCTGTCACTTATTTCCGTGACATCTGATTCCACTTCATGATCATTCCCTTGATCATTCTCCTGGTCTTTTTCTCCCAATCCAAAAAAACGAGAGAAAGGATGCTTCATCTTCCTACACCACCTTTAAGGAACTCCCTTATTTACTATTCTCTATCATATGACAAGTTCCTGCAATCACTTTGACATTTAAATACATTAATAATCGACACATTTTTCTTAATTTTGATTTCCGCTCCCTGGGCCCGACTCCGTGGGGCAGGCGGTAAGCCTCCTCGGCTTTGCCTGCGGGGGCTCACCTGACCCGCTAGTCCCGCAGGATATCGTCCCCCTTCCGCTTCAATCTTCCACAAGTTAAAGTGAATCATCAATTCTTTCAAGGACCAAAATTAGTTTAAAATGTTCTGCTCCATGTTTTAAATACTCAAATGACTTCAGGAACAGGTGACTGAATATAGATTTAGGCTGTCACTCCAGAGGAAGCTTGTTTGGTGTTCCCGGCTTCCTTGGAAATTTCTTAGGTGTCGGCTTCTCTTTTTGAATCACAATGATATTTCTGTCACTTTCCTCAAACGGAAGCTGAAAGGAATGAACTTCTTTCAATTCTCCCCCTAGTGTTGTGATGGCTTTCTTCGCAACATTCATTTCATCTGAAGCACTGGCTGCTTTCATGGCCGCGAAGGTGCCACTTTTTTTGACTAATGGAAGACATAATTCGCTTAAAACGGACATCCTGGCGACAGCCCTTGCGGTAACAAGGTCATACTGTTCGCGATGTTCCGGTTTGCGGGCAAATGTCTCGGCACGGTCATGATAAAAATGGGTTCCTTCAAGCCCAAGCTTTTCTGACAGATGATTTAAAAATGTTATACGTTTATTTAACGAATCGACAATGCTTACATCGATCTGCGGGAAGCAGATTTTCAAAGGAATACTCGGGAAGCCGGCTCCTGCACCGACATCACAAATACGTATGTCCCGGTCGAAGTCCAGATAAAATGCTGCTGTGATGGAATCATAAAAGTGCTTCAGGTACACTTCTTCTTTATCGGTGATGGCTGTCAGATTCATTTTATTGTTCCATTCAACTAGAAGATCATAGTATTCTTCGAATTGGGACAGTTGTTTTGAAGTCAAATGGATGCCTTGTTTGCTTAACATCTCAGTAAACTGGGTACTATTCATTGGTTCAATCCTTCCATTATGCTCTTGTGAAAAGGTTGGTTGATTTCCATTTCAGGCTGGCCGGCTGCCCGGTGCGGTCATTGAGCCTTCCTGGATGCGCCTGCCTGACAAAAGGATAAAAGTTATTATAAAAAACCAACACAAAACAAAGAACAGCAAATGAGCTGGGGTATATATCTATTCTTACTCAGCAGATACCTTGGCGATTTTCCCTTGTTCGATATAGACAAGCAAAATGGAAACGTCGGCTGGATTCACTCCGGAAATCCTTGATGCTTGTGCTAATGATAAAGGACGCACTTCTTTCAGTTTTTGTCTTGCTTCAGAAGCAAGGCCGTTAATGGCATCATAGTCGATCAACTCAGGAATCTTCTTGTTTTCCATCTTTTTCATCTTGTCGACCTGCTGAAGGGATTTTTCGATATAGCCTTCATACTTTATTTGAATTTCCACTTGTTCTTCAATATCTTCTGTCAGCGGCTCTTCTCTTGGTGCTAATGATTTGATATGTCCATAATTCATTTCCGGACGGCGGAGGAGTTCGGCGGCAAGGATGCCGTCTTTCAATTCACTTCCGCCTGCTTCTTTAATTACATTCTGCGTTTCTTCATTCGGCTTCAGCCTGGTGGACTCCAGTCGTTCTTTTTCTTCCTCGATCGATGCTTTTTTCGTTAAGAAGCGCTCATAGCGTTCATCAGAAATCAATCCAATTTTATGCCCAATGTCCGTCAGGCGGAGATCGGCATTATCATGGCGGAGCAGAAGACGGTATTCAGCACGGGAAGTCAGCAGACGGTAAGGTTCATTGGTTCCCTTCGTCACCAGGTCATCTATAAGGACCCCTATATATGCATCAGAGCGGTCCAATATTACTTCATCCTTATCCAACGCACGGCAGGCTGCATTGATTCCAGCCATAAGCCCCTGGCCAGCTGCTTCTTCATAACCTGATGTGCCGTTAATCTGCCCCGCAGTATAAAGGTTCTTGATTTTCTTTGTTTCCAATGTCGGCCATAACTGCGTCGGCACGATGGAGTCATATTCAATTGCATATCCTGCCCTCATCAACTGAGCTTTTTCCAATCCTGGAATGGTAGCAAGAATTTTCATTTGAACATCTTCAGGCAGACTTGTTGATAATCCCTGAACATAAACTTCCTGCGTGTTTTTCCCCTCCGGTTCAAGGAAAATCTGGTGCCTTGGTTTATCATGGAAACGAACTACTTTATCTTCAATTGAAGGACAATAACGAGGGCCGGTTCCTTTAATCATGCCTGAATACATAGGTGAACGGCTTAAGTTATCGTCGATCAACTGGTGAGTTTCCGCATTCGTATATGTCAGCCAGCAAGGCAGCTGGTCCGTGATGTACTTTGTCGTTTCATAGCTGAACGCACGCGGTACTTCATCACCAGGCTGAATTTCGGTTTTTGAATAATCAATGGTCTTGCTGTTTACCCTTGGCGGTGTTCCCGTTTTGAAGCGGACCATGTCAAAACCGAGCTCTTGCAAATGTTCAGACAGCTTAATGGAAGGCTGCTGGTTATTAGGACCGCTTGAGTATTTCAAATCTCCAAGGATGATTTCGCCGCGAAGGAAAGTTCCTGTTGTGATGACGACTGTTTTTGCACGGTAGCCTGCCCCTGTCTGGGTAACGACTCCTTTGCATTCGCCGTCTTCGATAATCAGGCTTTCGACCATACCCTGCAGAAGTGTCATATTTGGTTCGTTCTCGATTGTCTTTTTCATTTCGTGCTGATAGGCAAACTTATCCGCCTGTGCCCTTAATGCCCTGACGGCCGGTCCTTTTCCTGTGTTCAACATGCGCATCTGGATATGGGTTTTATCAATATTTTTACCCATCTCACCGCCGAGTGCGTCAATTTCCCTGACGACGATCCCTTTTGCCGGTCCGCCGACTGACGGATTACACGGCATGAATGCGACCATGTCGAGGTTGATGGTTACCATCAGGGTTTTTGCACCCATTCTGGCAGCCGACAATCCTGCTTCTACACCTGCATGGCCTGCGCCGATAACGATGACATCAAATTGTCCTGCTTCATATTGCATCGTTTTCGTTTCCTCCTTAGTAGTGGTATTTCGTATATTTTAAGAGCTCTTTTCGTAAACTCTGTTCCTGTTTTTTTGCGATTTTCGAAAGATCATACCCACTATCACCTGTAAATCTTTGCGAATCATCAAGTTTTAATTTTGGTAAGTTACTTGCCTAGACAGAATTGAGAGAAAAGCTGGTCAATCAAGCTTTCATGAACACTCTCCCCGATGATTTCGCCTAACAATTCCCATGTCCGGGTCAAATCTATCTGGGCAATATCGATCGGAGTCCCCATTTCAACTCCATTAATGGCTTCATCAATGGATGCATGGGCTTGGTTCAATAAGGCAATATGACGGCTGTTTGATACGTAAGTCATATCCCCTGCTTCGATCGAGCCAGCGAAGAATAAGGAGGATATGGCTTCTTCCAGTTCATCAATTCCCTGTTCTTCCAATAAGGATGTCGTCACAATCGCATGTTCCGCTGACAACTCCTTGACTCTTACCATATCAATCTTCTGAGTAAGATCGGTTTTGTTGACGATCACAATGACATCCATGCCTTCGACCGCTTTGAACAGCTGTTCATCTTCATGGGTGAACTCATCTGAGTAATTAAGGACAAGCAGGATCAAATCCGCTTCCTTCAAAACCTGTCTCGACCTTTCCACACCGATTCTTTCAACTATATCTTCGGTTTCCCTGATTCCGGCTGTATCGACAAGACGAAGGGGTACCCCGCGGACGTTCACATACTCTTCAATGACATCACGGGTGGTACCGGGGATGTCGGTCACTATGGCCTTGTTTTCATGGACAAGGCTGTTTAACAGCGACGATTTACCGACATTAGGCCTTCCGATGATGACGGTAGAAAGACCTTCTCTTAAAATCTTTCCCTGTTCTGAGGTACGAAGGAGTTTTTCTATCTCTTCACGTACATATTTCGATTTCTCCAGCAGTACGTCGTGTGTCATTTCCTCGACATCATCGTATTCCGGATAATCAATATTCACTTCCACATGGGCAAGGGTTTCAAGGATTTCCTGGCGCAGTTTGCGGATCAGGTTGGAGAGCCGTCCTTCCATCTGGTTGAGGGCGACATTCATGGCCCGGTCTGTTTTCGCTCTGATCAAATCCATGACCGCTTCAGCCTGGGAAAGGTCGACCCTTCCATTAAGGAAAGCTCTTTTTGTGAATTCACCAGGTTCTGCCAAACGGGCACCTGCTTTCAGTACGAGCTGGAGGACTTTATTAACAGACACCAGACCGCCGTGGCAATTTATTTCGATGATATCTTCCCTTGTGAAGGTTTTTGGCCCTTTCATGACAGACATCATGACTTCCTCCACGACCGCACCCGTTTTTGGATCGATAATATTGCCGTAATTGATGGTGTGGGAGGCAAAGTCATGTACCGAATTACCTTTGACACCTTTAAACACTTTGTCGGCGATATCAAAAGCATCATCCCCGCTGAGACGGACGATGGCAATCGCTCCTTCGCCCATAGGAGTAGAAATGGCTGCTATTGTATCAAATTCCATCTCTCTCACCTCTTTTCCTTACTTATTTATCTTTTCGCACAACAAATGATCCGGTACGGCTTTTTTAATAAGGTAGCCATCCCGGTAATAAAATATCTATATAATCAACTGATTTATTTAATAGGCGCAGTATCCTCTAAATGACTAGAATATCATAATCCCTGCTGTTGCAAAAGCTTGGGTTCATAATTATCCACAAAGACATTTTTCTCATTCTCTCATTTTAACTTATCCACATGTGAATAACAATAAAGCGAATTTTCTTCTACTGTTTGTTATTATGAGAGTTTGTTAAAGAGTGTTGTTGTTTTTAAAAGGATTGGTTGACTTCCACTCCAAGTGTTCCAGTCAACCTATTTTATGGGAGTGGGTGTCCATTGCAAACTAGAAGAAATCACTTTAACCCTTGTTCAAGACACTTTTGCTTGGTTTTTCTGCTGTTCGTGTCCTTGAAACCCTTCTTCAAGACACTTTTTGTTGGTTTTTCTGTTGTTCGTGTCCTTGAAACCCTTCTTCAAGACACTTTTGCTTGGTTTTTCTGCTGTTCGTGTCCTTGAAACCCTTCTTCAAGACACTTTTTGTTGGTTTTCCTGCTGTTCGTGTCCTTGAAACTCTTCTTCAAGACACTTTTTGTTGGTTTTTCTGTTGTTCGTGTCCTTGAAACCCTTCTTCAAGACACTTTTGCTTGGTTTTTCTGCTGTTCGTGTCCTTGAAACCCTTCTTCAAGACACTTTTTGTTGGTTTTCCTGGTGTTCGTGTCCTTGAAACCCTTCTTCAAGACACTTTTGCTTGGTTTTTCTGCTGTTCGTGTCCTTGAAACCCTTCTTCAAGACACTTTTTGTTGGTTTTCCTAGTGCTCGTGTCCTTGAAAATCTTCTTCAAGACATTTTTGCTTGGTTTTCCTGCTGTTCGTGTCCTTGAAATCTCACTAAGTTCTGGTTAAAAACCATACTGGAAATAGAAAACATACAAATTGATTCAGCCAGAATATCCAGGTTCTTAATTGGAATGTTATCTTCTTATGAATTATGAACTAAACTATCTTATATATTTCACTCCTGGCGAGTGACTACTCTGGAACAGTTAGAAAGTGAAAGCGGCGCGCATGAAATATTGGAATTGCACTTGCAGTTGGATTCGTAAGAAGTGAGCCTGAGATCCGTTCGACGCTGGATGGATCCCGCTTCTCACTCAGAAAATCACTCACCTTTCCATTTCAATAAAAAAGCCATTTTTAAAAAGGAATCAAAAAAAGAAAATACCACCTTCTACACGTAAAAAAATCCAGGCCGTATAAACAGCCTGGATTCGTGTTTAATTATCTTTTCGGAGCAATGACGATATAACGGTTAGGTTCTTTGCCTTCTGAAAAGGTCTCTACTTTCCTTGATCTGACCAATGCAGAATGGATCACTTTCCGTTCATATGAAGGCATAGGTTCCAAGGAAACTTTCCGATTGGTCCTTACCGCTTTCTCTGCAAGCCTTTCTGCCAGATTTGCAAGGGTCTGCTTCCGTCTTTCCCGGTAATTCTCAGCATCTAAAATGACTGTTAAAAATTGATCAGAATAGCGATTTGCTACAAGACCCGCCAAGTGCTGAAGGGAATTCAATGTTTGGCCCCTTTTTCCGATCAGCAAGGCAATTTTTTCACCTGAAAGCTGAAACTCGGCGTTTCGGCCGTCAACTTTCACTTCGATTTCAATCTGGATTCCCATCATTTCACTGACTGAAATCAGATATTTCTTCACTTCATCGAAAGGGTTGATGATTTTCTTTACAAGGACGATTGCAGGACGTTTTCCAAAAAGGCCCAAGAGACCTTTTTTTCCTTCGTCCTGTATTTCAATTTCTGCTTCTTCTCTGGTGATGTTCAGTTGAGCTAACGCTGATTCCACTGCTTCTTCGACCGACGGACCAGTAGAAGTTACCTCTCTCACTTTTTGTTTCCTCCATTTTTAGCCAGCGCCCTTTGTTCCTTAATATCAGGACCTTTTATGAAGTATGTCTGCGCAATCATGAACAAGTTACCGACTACCCAGTACAATGATAGTGCTGCCGGGAAATTGATCGCAAAGATGACGATCATGACCGGCATGATGTAAAGCATCATGGCCATTTGCGGATTTTGATTGGCCGTTCCCGCCATCATGATTTTTTGCTGGATAAACGTAGTTGCACCAGCGATTAAAGGCAGTAAATATAATGGATCCGGCTGTCCAAGGTCAAACCATAGGAAGGTATGGTTCTTGATTTCTTCAGTACGGCTGATTGCATGGTAGAAACCAATCAGGATCGGCATTTGAACAATCAACGGAAAACAACCAGCCAACGGGTTGACCCCATGGCTTTGGAATAAGGCCATTGTTTCCTGCTGCAATTTCTGCTGTGTTTGTGCATCTTTTGAGCTGTACTTTTCACGCAGCTTTTGCATTTCAGGCTGAAGTGCCTGCATCGCTTTGGAGTTCTTGGTCTGCTTGATCATCAATGGCAGGATTGCCAATCGGATAATCAATGTTACAAGGATAATTCCCAAGCCATAATTTCCGCCAAAAAATTCGGATACTTTTGTAATCAATAATGATAAAGGATAGACAATATACTCATTCCAAAAACCTGTGCTATCAGCTGTAATCGGTTGGTTGTATTGTGTACACCCTGACAGGAATGCTGCAAGTCCGATCAAGACCAGCACGGCTAATAATCTTTTTTTCACCCTTTGTTTCCTCCTGTATATCTGTTTTTAGTTGGACAACCTGGCTTGTCCCTATACTATTCCGATGTTCTGTTTTTCAATCATCGGAAACCCAGAGATATTGTAACATCTTTTTCAGTTCCTATGCTGTAGAAACTTGTCTAAGTTCTTACGATTTTTCTATCTCCTTTTGTCATTCGGTGTTTGCTGACTGACTTTTAACATCTTGCTTTTCTTCAATACATGGATCAAACTCTTTTTAACTTCATGAAAATCCATATCGGCCGCCGGTTTCCTGGCGATAATAACGTAATCATAATTGTTTTTCAATTCATCTTTCAATTCAAGGAAAGCCTGTCTGATATATCGCTTGATTTGATTACGTACGACAGCGTTTCCAATTTTCTTGCTGACAGACAGCCCTATCCTGAAATACGGCTGACCATCTTTTGGCAGTCTGTAGATGACAAACTGTCGATTGGCAATCGATGTCCCTTTTTTGAACACCTCTTGAAATTCAGCATTCTTTTTAACCCGTTGTTCTTTTCGCATTTACCCACCTGCTATTTCTAAAAGTAAATCTATTAACTGTTTTCTCTATTGCAGAAAGTTTTATACTGCTTTTGGCGAAACTCATCAGCCAAAAAGGATGATGCTTTCCATTTTCCTGCAATAATTGAAAAAAGACCACTGATAAATTCAGTGGCCTAGGCAGATAATACTTTTCTTCCCTTTTGACGACGGCGAGCTAGAACTTTACGGCCGTTTTTTGAGCTCATACGTGCACGGAAACCGTGGTTTTTGCTTCTTTTACGAGAATTTGGTTGAAACGTTCTTTTCATATATGACACCTCCCTAAAGGAATGGATAAAATTATAGGTTTAAGACAGTCTTTTCAATTATAAGGAGAGGGACTATAAATGTCAATACCGCCTTTTTTGAAAATCAGCAAGTAAGTTTTCAGTAATATAAAAGTTCAGGTTTATGTTCAATGCCAGCGCGTCCGCTGGGCAGGCTTATACTAAACTGGGGAAACGGCCGTTTCAGACGCTCACAACTTGGAGGCCTCCTGCTAGAGATAAAGGAGTCAAGGAGATTGCAGACGCGCATGTTCCTTTCCGCATTAATCAATATTCATAGATCTTACCCACTATTTTTCAAACAAAAATAAAGCATAGATCAACTCTATTCAAATAATACCACTTTCCTTTCACTCCTATATTAAAGCTCTTTTTAAAAGGCTCTTTTCGTACACTTTTTGGCTATTGAATATAAATTTTAAATTATATCCTGGTAAATCGCCGTAAAAAACCGGTGAGCAGGAAAGAAAAGAGCTGCTCGTTCTTTTCGAGAGTAAAACCTTTGAATACATGGGAAAAATCCGGCACCTGGATTTTTCCGAAAGCAACACTTTATTCGTAAACAGCCTTAAAGTCATTCACCGTTTTGGCAGCTGTCTAGAAATTTTCCTTACTGGATCTAATAGAAAGTTACGGCTTTCAAAAATGTACATTTTCGAAATAAACAGCTGACCCACACCCCTTGTGGATATTTTTCGACACGAAAATAAACTATCCACAGCACATATTGACACGTTTTTCACATATAAATAGCCTGTGGAAAAGTTTTTTCAACAAGAAATGGGTATTGTGGATAAACTTTAAAAGTCATTGCAACTGCAAGGATATTCTGATATGATTATTGTGTTTTCACTCTGAATCACTATTGTTGGTAAAATACGTTATCCACAATTGGTGGATAACTTGTGGATAGTTTATACAGAGCCTTTGTAAAAGGTTGTCCACAAAAGGTGGATATTGTCGAATAACCGTTTTTCTTCCTTATTATATATTTTTCCACATTCATAGCTTTGTATTTTTATGAATATGCAACGTTTTACTAGAGAGACAGGTCGTACAATCGTTGTACATACTCTTAGAGGAAAAGGAGGGGACCAGTTTGGAGAATATAGGGGACTTGTGGAATAAAGCCCTCTCAAATATAGAGAAAAAGATCAGTAAACCCAGTTTCGATACTTGGTTGAAGTCTACAAAAGCTCATTCCATACAAGGAGATACGCTTGTCATTACGGCTCCCAACGAATTTGCCAGGGATTGGCTCGAAGGGCGGTATTCTCAATTAATTTCCGGTGTGCTGTTAGATATAACAGGTGAAGAACTCATAGTTAAATTTATTATTCCGCAAAACCAGGAACCGGAAGAATTTGATATACCTGTCCCGCCAAAAAAAGTGGCTGATAGCGATGATGCCCAGGAATTTCAGCAGAACATGCTGAATCCAAAATATATGTTCGATACCTTTGTCATTGGATCCGGAAACCGCTTTGCCCACGCAGCATCACTTGCTGTAGCAGAAGCGCCGGCCAAAGCATATAATCCGCTCTTCATCTATGGGGGAGTAGGCCTGGGAAAAACCCACTTGATGCACGCGATAGGCCATTATGTCCTTGAACATAACCCGCAGGCCAAAGTTGTATATTTGTCATCTGAAAAATTCACGAATGAGTTCATCAACTCCATTCGTGACAATAAAGCAGTCGATTTCCGGAACAAATACCGGAATGTCGATGTTCTTCTGATTGATGATATTCAATTTCTTGCAGGAAAAGAACAAACACAGGAAGAGTTCTTCCATACATTCAATACTTTGCATGAAGAAAGCAAGCAGATCGTCATTTCCAGTGACCGCCCTCCAAAAGAAATCCCGACGTTGGAGGACAGGCTCCGTTCACGCTTTGAATGGGGATTGATCACGGATATCACTCCTCCTGATCTGGAAACACGAATTGCGATCTTAAGAAAGAAAGCCAAGGCGGAAGGTCTGGATATACCGAATGAAGCCATGCTTTATATCGCCAATCAAATCGATTCCAACATCCGTGAACTTGAGGGGGCACTGATTAGGGTTGTAGCTTATTCCTCACTGATCAACAAGGACATCAACGCTGATCTTGCTGCAGAAGCATTGAAGGATATCATTCCCAGCTCAAAACCGAAAGTGATCACGATTGCTGACATTCAAAGGGTTGTCGGTGAACAATTCAATGTCAAACTGGAAGACTTTAAAGCGAAGAAACGAACAAAATCCATAGCATTCCCTAGACAGATCGCCATGTATCTTTCCAGGGAGATGACGGACTTTTCTCTTCCAAAAATCGGTGAAGAGTTCGGAGGACGAGATCATACTACCGTTATTCATGCCCATGAAAAGATTTCAAAAATGCTTGGAGCGGATTCCGGTTTCCAACATCAATTGAAAGAAATCAGGGATCTTTTGAAAAACTAAATAAGAAAGTTATCCTGAATACTGTTAATAACTTTGCTATGTTTTCACACAGTCTGTCCACATGTGGATAGGCTGTGTTTACGTTCGTTTTTACCACTTATCCACATACTAACAGGCCCTATTACTACTAGTACTACTTTTTTATAAAAATATTAGTATATGCTGCAGTAAAAAAAATTATGCGTAAACTGGAGGAAAAGATGATGAAATTTGTTATCCAAAGGGATGCTCTCGTACAAAGTGTCGGAGACGTAATGAAAGCAGTAACATCCAGAACGACGATACCCATTCTTACAGGTATTAAAATCATTGCAAATGATGAAGGAGTCACATTGACAGGAAGTGATTCTGACATTTCCATCGAATCTTTCATCCCGAAGGAAGAAGAAGGAAATGAAATTGTGGAAGTAACTGAAAATGGCGGAATTGTATTGCAGGCCAAATTCTTCAGTGAAATCGTAAAAAAACTGCCTATGGATACAGTTGAAATCGAGGTACAGAATCATCTGCAAACTGTGATCCGTTCCGGAAAAGCAGAATTCAACTTGAATGGACTGGATCCTGAAGAATATCCGCATTTACCACAAATTGAAGAGGGTAATGCTTTGAAAGTCCCAACAGACCTCTTGAAAACAATGATCAGACAAACAGTGTTTGCAGTGTCCACCTCAGAAACACGCCCCATCTTGACAGGTGTAAACTGGAAGGTGGAAGATGGGGAACTTTCCTGTATTGCAACAGACAGCCACCGTCTGGCAATGAGAAAAGCAGCTTTGGAGAATGACAACGGAAAAGAGTACAATATTGTCATTCCAGGGAAAAGCCTGACTGAGCTTAGCAAAATCCTGGACGATAATTCAGACCCTGTAGAAATTGTCATTACGGATAACCAGGTCTTATTCAAAGCCAAACACTTATTATTCTTTTCAAGGCTGCTTGAAGGTAATTATCCTGACACAAGCCGTTTGATACCGAATGAGAGCAAAACAGAATTGACCCTTGCAACAAAAGAATTCCTCCAAGCCATCGACCGTGCTTCCCTGTTGGCGAGAGAGGGAAGGAATAATGTTGTGAAACTATCGACCATCGATAATGGATTGATTGAAATCTCCTCCAATACACCGGAAATCGGAAAAGTAATCGAGCAGGTACAAAGTCAGTCTGTTGATGGCGAAGAGCTGAAAATTTCTTTCAGCGCCAAATATATGATGGATGCCTTGAAAGCATTGGAAGGAACGGAGATTCATGTCAACTTTACCGGGGCGATGAGGCCGTTTGTCATTAAACCGCTCCATGATGATTCGATCCTTCAGCTCATTCTTCCAGTAAGAACGTATTAATCACAATATAAAAATGACTGGCTGTGTAACCACATACAAGAGTTATGCAGCCAGTCTCTTTATTTAAGGCTCATTTCGTAAACTTTGTGCTGTTCAATATAAATTTCAATTAATATCCCCGGTGAGCAGGAAAGAAAAGAGCTGCTCGTTCTTTTTTGGGAGTAATACCTTTGAATTTAGTGGGAAAATCCGGAACCAGGGAGTTTTCCGAAAGCAACAAGGCGAAGACAACCTTCTTTAATAAGCCGCGAAGCGCTTTACCACTTTAACGCAATGAGGGACAGTCCCCCGCTGCTTTAAAGCGCTAAAATCCAATGCTGAGGGATGTTTGCCGCTCCTCGGCAGGCAGGGTTTTGTATTGAGGTGAAAATATAGTAAAATATATTTTAGATATTAATGCCGGAAAGTAGTGATGTATCGTGGAAAAACAAATCGCAATTGATACGGAATATATAACATTGGGGCAATTTTTGAAGCTTGCCGATGTCATACAATCAGGCGGGATGGCCAAGTGGTTTCTGAGTGAATATGAAGTGTATGTCAACGGGGAACAAGACCAAAGAAGAGGAAGAAAATTAAGGGTTGGAGACAGAGTCGAACTAGAGGAAAACGGGGCTTTCATCATCTCTGACGAAGATTAAAGAGGATGTCTGTATATGTACATTGAAGAAATACAGCTCAAAAACTATCGGAACTATGATTCCGTTGATATTTCGTTTGAGAACAATGTCAACGTCATCTTAGGAGAAAATGCCCAAGGTAAGACCAATATCATGGAGTCGATATATGTTTTGGCAATGGCAAAGTCCCACAGGACTTCAAATGATAAAGATTTGATACGCTGGGATGAGGAATATGCTAAAATAAAAGGCAGGATAAAAAAACGTAACGGGTCACTTCCACTGGAACTGATCATTTCCAAAAAGGGCAAAAAAGCCAAATCTAATCATATCGAACAAAAGAAACTCAGCCAGTATGTTGGAAATATGAACGTCGTCATGTTTGCGCCCGAAGATCTCCATCTTGTAAAAGGGAGCCCTCAAGTAAGGCGTCGTTTTATTGATATGGAAATCGGGCAGGTATCACCTGTCTATTTGCACGATATCGCATTGTATCAGAAAATCCTACAGCAGCGGAACCATTATTTGAAGATGCTGCAGATTAAAAAGCAGAAGGATGAAACAATGCTGGACGTCCTGACAGAACAACTGATTGAAGTAACAGCTAAAATCATCAGGAAACGTTTTGATTTCATCCAGCTGCTTCAGGAATGGGCGCGCCCAATCCATTCTGGTATCTCCAGGGGCCTTGAAACACTTGATATACAATATAAACCGTCCATTGATGTATGCAATGATCAAGATTGGTCGAAAATGGTAGGAATAATAGAGGATAAATTCAACACGATCCGCCAAAGGGAAATCGATAGAGGTGTGACACTGGCAGGACCTCATAGGGATGACCTCCAGTTCTTCGTAAATGAAAGGGATGTTCAGACGTTTGGTTCACAGGGACAGCAGCGTACCACTGCCCTTTCATTGAAACTCGCTGAAATTGAATTGATCCACTCTGAAATAAAAGAGTATCCGATTCTTTTGCTGGATGATGTATTGTCAGAACTTGATGACTTCAGGCAGTCACATCTGCTGAATACAATTCAAGGCAGGGTGCAGACTTTTGTGACCACCACCAGTGTGGACGGGATAGACCACCAGACGTTGAACGAAGCAACCGCTTTTGAGGTTGAAAATGGCCATATCAAGAGAGTGAAGTGAGGTGTTTCCATGTATATTCATGTTGGAGAAGATGTGATGGTCCGAACGGATGAAATAGTTGCGATAATAGACAAGGACACAGTCCAGTTCTCTGAAGAAATGCAATTATTCCTGAAAAAGAAAGAGAATCAGACGAGCAACCTCTCAAAAGGTACATATAAGTCTCTTGTGGTCACCCTTGACCAGCTGTATCTTTCACCATTGGCATCCACAACATTGAAGAAACGGTCAAAAAAGTGGAATACCCACGACAATCTTTTAAATAGATAGCGAAAAAAAACATATATTCAAGCATGATTACATGCACAGGAAGTGTAGGTGAATTGGTTTGACAATGGAACAAGAACAAAGACAATCTTATGATGAGAATCAGATACAGGTTTTAGAAGGTTTAGAGGCCGTCAGGAAACGCCCTGGGATGTATATCGGTTCCACAAGTTCCAAAGGCCTTCATCACTTGGTGTGGGAAATTGTCGATAACAGTATCGATGAAGCTTTGGCCGGTTATTGCTCTGAGATTCAGGTGATCATTGAAGAGGATAACAGTATTACTGTAAAAGACAATGGACGTGGAATTCCTGTTGGTATTCATGAAAAAATGGGAAGACCTGCAGTTGAAGTCATCATGACAGTATTGCATGCCGGAGGTAAATTCGGCGGCGGAGGCTATAAAGTTTCAGGCGGCCTCCATGGTGTAGGTGCTTCAGTTGTTAATGCCCTGTCTACAGAATTGGAAGTATTCGTCCACCGTGATGGGAAAATTCATTATCAAAAATTTGAAAAAGGGGCTCCAAGTTTTGATTTAAAAGTAACTGGAGATACCGATGTAACTGGAACCATTACCCATTTCAAACCCGATCCGGAAATATTTACGGAAACAACAGAATACGAATTCGATATTCTGGCTAACCGTTTGCGTGAACTTGCTTTCCTTAACAAGGGAATCAAGATCATCATCGAAGATAAGCGTGTGGAAGATAAAAAGAATGAATACTATTACGAAGGCGGAATCAAGTCCTATGTGGAACACTTGAACCGTTCTAAAGAAGTTGTGCATGATGAGCCTATTTATATTGAGGGTGAAAGAGAGAACATTTCCGTGGAAATAGCCCTTCAGTACAATGATGGATTTGCGAGCAATATCTATTCCTTCGCCAATAATATTCATACGTATGAAGGCGGTACGCATGAATCCGGTTTTAAAACGGCGCTGACCCGTGTCATCAATGACTATGCACGTAAAAATAATTTATACAAAGACAGTGATGCCAACCTTTCCGGTGAAGATGTGCGTGAAGGGATCACGTCCATCATTTCTATCAAGCACCCTGACCCGCAATTTGAAGGACAGACAAAGACGAAACTAGGAAATTCAGAAGCAAGGACCATTACGGACAGCTTGTTTACAGAGCATTTCGAGTCATTCCTTCTGGAAAACCCGGTCGTCGCCAGAAAAGTCGTGGACAAGGGACTCATGGCTGCAAGGGCACGCCTTGCTGCGAAAAAAGCGCGTGAACTCACACGCCGCAAGAGTGCTCTTGAAGTTTCAAGTCTTCCAGGGAAATTGGCAGACTGTTCCTCAAGAGACCCTAAGATCAGTGAAATATATATCGTTGAGGGTGACTCTGCAGGAGGTTCTGCCAAGCAAGGGCGTGACCGTCACTTCCAGGCGATCCTCCCTCTTCGCGGAAAGATCATCAACGTTGAGAAGGCCCGTTTGGATAAAATATTATCCAATAACGAAGTGCGTGCCATGATTACTGCACTAGGTACAGGAATCGGCGAAGATTTCGATATTTCTAAGGCGCGTTACCAAAAAGTTGTCATCATGACTGATGCGGATGTCGATGGAGCACACATCCGTACCCTGCTGCTGACATTCTTCTATCGCTATATGAGACAAATCATCGAGGCTGGATACATCTATATAGCACAACCGCCATTGTATCAAATCAAGCAAGGTAAAAAGATAGAGTATGTATACTCAGACAAACAGCTGGAGGAAGCTTTGGCAAAACTGCCGGCCCAGCCAAAACCTGGGATACAGCGCTATAAGGGTCTCGGCGAGATGAATGCTACACAGCTTTGGGAGACAACAATGGACCCTGAATTCAGGACGCTTCTGCAGGTAAGCCTTGAAGATGCCATCGAAGCGGATGAGACTTTTGAAATGCTCATGGGGGATAAAGTAGAACCCCGCAGGAACTTCATCGAAGACAATGCTGCATATGTAAAAAACCTGGACGTTTAAGTCATAAGCAGGATAGAAGTATTTTCTATCCTGTCTTTTACATAAATCCCTTATATAATCCAGGGAAGACAGCTTAATTTCTATTTTTCACAAGGTTGAATGAAGTGGATGGATGATCTCCTGCTATAACAGAGGGCGGGATGAAAGCCAGGCTATGTGCCAGCCTCACCGCACGGGTTCATCTCTTCCAGCTAATGCAGCAGCCTAATCCGTACGGCACTGTACGGATATTCCGTTATCAAAGCACTGCCCGCCCTGGGGAGCTGCTGATACCGACACGGAATTTCAACCGTTTTTTTTAAAACAGCAAGAAACAAAAAGCGGACATAGGTAACTAATACCTTTAAAAGGAGGTCCCTTCTATTATGGCGGAAACACCGCGTTCTAATGTACAAGAAATCAATATAAGCCAGGAAATGCGAACATCCTTCCTGGACTATGCGATGAGTGTCATCGTTTCCCGTGCATTGCCAGATGTGCGTGACGGTCTTAAACCAGTACACCGAAGAATTCTCTATGCGATGAACGACCTTGGTATGACATCTGATAAAGCCTATAAGAAATCTGCCCGTATCGTCGGTGAAGTCATCGGTAAGTATCACCCGCACGGTGACACGGCTGTATACGACACGATGGTGCGTATGGCACAGGATTTCAACTATCGTTATATGCTTGTGGATGGACATGGAAACTTCGGATCTGTCGATGGAGATTCGGCAGCAGCCATGCGTTATACAGAAGCAAGAATGTCAAAGATTTCAATGGAGATCATCCGTGATATCAATAAAGATACAATCGATTACAGAGATAACTATGATGGTTCAGAACGTGAACCGATTGTTATGCCTTCACGTTTTCCGAATTTATTGGTAAATGGTTCATCGGGTATCGCGGTTGGAATGGCAACAAACATTCCTCCTCATCAGCTTGGCGAGGTGATTGACGGTCTCCTTGCGTTAAGCAGAGATCCGGAAATCACTATCCAGGAATTGATGGATTATATCCCTGGCCCGGACTTCCCGACTGCGGGAATGATTGTCGGAAGAAGCGGAATCCGCAGGGCATATGAGTCAGGAAAAGGCTCCATCACCATGAGGGCGAAAGTTAGAATTGAGACCAAAGCAAATGGTAAGGAAACGATTATCGTAGAAGAAATTCCTTATCAGGTCAATAAAGCAAAGCTTATTGAGAAAATTGCAGACCTGGTGCGTGATAAAAAGATTGACGGCATAACAGACCTGCGCGATGAATCCGACCGTAATGGAATGAGGATTGTCATAGAAGTCCGCAAAGATGCGAATGCCAACGTCCTATTGAATAATCTTTATAAACAGACGGCACTTCAGACAAGCTTTGGTATCAACCTTCTCGCACTGGTAGACGGCCAGCCTAAGGTCCTTAACTTAAAGCAATGTCTATATTATTATTTAGAGCATCAAAAAGTGGTCATCCGCAGAAGAACCGAGTTTGAGCTTAAGAAAGCAGAGGCTCGTGCCCATATCCTGGAAGGGTTGCGGATTGCACTTGATCATATCGATGAAATCATTGCCTTGATCCGCGGATCTCAAACAACTGATATTGCGCGTGAAGGGTTAATGGAGAACTTTTCCCTTTCAGAGAAACAGGCTCAGGCAATCCTTGATATGCGTCTTCAGCGCTTGACTGGTCTGGAACGCGACAAGATTGAAAATGAGTATCAGGATCTTCTTAAACTGATTGCGGAATTAAGGGCGATTCTTGCCGATGAAGAAAAAGTACTGGATATTATCCGTGAAGAATTGAATGAGATCAAAGAGCGCTTCAATGATGAGCGCCGTACTGAAATCGTGGCAGGCGGTATTGAACAAATCGAGGATGAAGATTTGATCCCTCGCGAAAATATCATCCTGACATTGACTCATAACGGATATATCAAGCGCCTTCCTGTATCTACCTACCGCAGCCAGAAGCGGGGAGGACGGGGAATTCAGGGGATGGGTACGAATGACGATGATTTCGTAGAACATCTGTTGACGACATCTACCCATGACACAATCCTTTTCTTTACGAACAAAGGAAAGGCATTCAAAGCGAAGGGGTATGAAATTCCTGAGTTCAGCCGTACGGCAAAAGGAATCCCGATCATCAATATGCTTGGCGTCGACAAAGGTGAGTGGGTCAATGCCATGATCCGCATAGAAGAATTCGTTGATGACTGGTATCTGTTCTTCACTACGAAACAGGGGATCTCCAAACGTACACCTGTATCAGACTTTGCGAATATCAGAACCAACGGGCTGATCGCTATCAATTTAAGAGAAAATGATGAACTCATTTCTGTTAAACTGACTGATGGCACCAAAGATATCATCATAGGAACACAAAAAGGGATGTTAATTCGATTCCCTGAAACAGATGTGCGTTCCATGGGAAGAACCGCGACGGGTGTAAAAGGAATCAACCTTGATTCTGAAGATATTGTGGTAGGCATGGAAATCCTTGAAGAAAAAGATGATGTCCTGGTTGTAACGGAAAAAGGATTTGGAAAACGGACACCTGCAGAGGAGTACCGGATCCAGACACGGGGCGGAAAAGGATTAAAAACGTGCAACATCACGGAAAGAAACGGAGAACTTATCTCTGTGAAAGCCGTCACTGGTGAAGAAGACCTTATGCTCATTACAGCTCAAGGTGTCCTGATCCGCATGGACGTTAATGATATTTCAACAACAGGCAGGAACACACAAGGCGTCAAGTTGATCCGCCTGGATGAAAACAGCAGCGTAGCCACTGTTGCAAAAGTTGAAAAAGAGGAAGAAAAAGAAGAAGACGAAATTCCGGTTGACCTGACGGAGGAATCAGCAGAACAAGAAGGAACAGAAGAAACTCCTGAAGATAATGATACCGAATAATGAAATTATCACTCTCCTTTTTGGGGAGTGATTTTTTTTATTTACAAGTGCTACCTCTTGCTGGTATCTGGTAAAATAAAGAAGTGAATGTTTAATAGAGGTGAAACCATGAGGATAAAAGCACTTGAGGCAGAAGAAGGCTGCATTCTTGAAAAAGACATAATGGGAATGACTTCAATGCCGATCATTCCCAAAAACACTGTTCTACAAGAAATACATATGAAAGTATTACATGCATTCCAAATCGGGGAAGTTTCCGTAAAAAGAACGAAAGTGGATGGTACGCCCTTTTACCCCAACCAGGTTGTGGAAATGGAAGAAGACCGGATAGAACAGCCTGAGCAACAGCGTGATGATTTCCTGAAGCTGTATTTGACGAAAGTCCAGCAGTTCAAAGCAGAGTTTACTAACTGGCAGGCGGGAATGCCTGTTTCAATCTCAAGGATCAGAAACATTATTCTGCCATTATTGGCTCTTCTTGAGGAGGATACGGTTAATATCACCAGTCTCCACCGTTATACGTCCAAAGCGGACTATATGTATCATCACCCTTTGGCTGTCGGACTTCTCAGCGGCCTGATCGCCAAAAAAATCGGTTTTGACAGAGGGCAGAAGATTCAAGTGGCGCTTGCGGGAATCCTGGCTGACTGTGGAATGGCAAAAATCCCTGCATCGATTCTTACTAAGCAGACAGCACTGTCGGAAACCGAGTTCAAAGAAATCAAAATGCACCCGGTATACAGCTACAAAATGGTCAAGGATATTTCCCTGTTGAAAACGGAGACCAAACTGGCCATCTTTCAGCATCATGAAAGGCTGGATGACAGCGGCTATCCTACCGGCGAGAAAAAAGAAAGAATTCATCAATTCTCCCAAATCATCGCAGTCGCAGATGTATATCATGCGATGACTTCTGAACGGGTCTACAGAGGAAGGCAGCTGCCATTCCAGGTGCTCGAGCAGATCAAGGAAGATCATTTCGGCAAGTACGACATCAAAGTAGTGCAGGCCTTAATGGAAGTAACTGCTGGTCTTTCCATTGGAGACGTGATACGTCTTTCAGATGGACAAAAGGCTGAGGTGATGTTCACCACAAAAGAAAGCCCCACAAGGCCATTGATCCAAATCAAGGAAACAGGCGTCATACTTGACCTTACTAAACGAAGAGATCTATATATAGAAGAAGTGTCATCCTAAGGCGCTTTTTATGAAAAGAGCCTTTCATAAAAGAGGGCGGAGAAAGCGGATCGGCCTCGGGGCTGATTCGCTATTTATATTATTCTACTAGTGCGGGCGGAAAAATAAATATTACTCTTGATAATATGTGAAGGAAAATGTATAATGAATCTCGTTGGCGAAAAAGCCGGCAAAATAACTTTTAAAAAGTTATTGACAATATATCATGTGAGATGGTATATTATAAAAGTCGCTTATGAGAAGCGCATTGAACATTGAAAACTAAACAAATCAAAACGTCAACGTTAATTCTAGTAAGAACTTC